>JAJZVZ010000024.1 GCA_021846945.1 Acidobacteriota bacterium
GAAAGCTCGCCACCAGCCGCCCGCTACCCGCGGCCAGCAGCAGGCCCACACCAAGCCCTGTGCCCACCAGGATGGAACCCTGGCGCAGGACCATGCGCGCAACGCTCTCGCGGGATGCGCCCAGCGCCATGCGCACGCCGATCTCGCGGCGCCGGTAGCCGACCAGTTGCGACAGCACGCCGACGAGGCCGGCAAAGACCATTAACACCGCAAGGCCCGCGAAAGAACTCACGAGGTACAACCCCAGCCTCTGGTTGAAGGTGTTCTTCTCGACGGCTTTCTGCATGGTTTGAAAATTGTCCAGCGCGAAGCCGGGAGCATTCTGGCTGAAGACAGAACGCATCTCCGCCGCAACCGGGATGTTGCCGCGCGTCTTCACCACAAAGCTCACCACGGTCTTCAAAAGCGCCTGATAAAAGAGTGAAGTGGCGGGAACCTGCTGCATGGGCAGAATCAAACAGGGCAGCACGTCGCCGCCCACGCTCCTCTGCACCTGATCGCCATATACGCCCACGAGGGTGTAGGGCTTGACCATGCCGGTATCGGCCCCACCGAGGTTGATCTGCCTGCCCAGCGGATCCTGGCCGGGGAAATACTTTTTGACGAAGGCCTGGTTGACGACTGCAACAAACGGAGTCGAGGCTGCATCGCTGTCGGCGATCATGCGCCCGCGGAGAACAGGCGTCCCCATAACAGCCATGTATCCGGCACTGGCTGCGGTTACCAGTGTTTCCATCGATTTGCTCTGATCTTTGGCCTGGCCCACGATTTCGAAGCTGCTTTGCACGCCCATATCGGAGAGCGGCGGAGTGGTGACCAGGGCCGCGTCTTCCACGCCGGGCTCATGGCGCATTTGCTCCAGAACCGGCTGATAGACCAGCGTGGCCACGGAAGCCGGCGCGTGCTCTGTATCCCCCGAAACCGCCATCTCCGAGAAGCCTGCGGCATCGGCCGGCATGGCGATGAAGGTGGTTACGCGCTCCGCGTCAAACCCGAGCCGTGAACGTTCCAGATTCCACAGCGTATGAAAGAGCAGTCCGGTTCCCACCAGCAGAAGCGTGGATAACGCAACCTCGCCCGCAACCAGGACGCCGCTCAATCTTCCGCCCACCGAACGAGCCGACAGCCCGCGCGAAGCCGCCTGCAATGCCGCCTGCGGATGCGAACGAGCCGCCATCAGCGCCGGCAGCAGAGACGACAATGTGGTGGTGATGATGGCAATCGCCGCGAGGACAAAGACGACCGTCCAGTGAATAGCAATCGAGTCGGCGCGCGGGATCGTGCCCTGTGGAAGCTTGCCCACCGCGGTCATGGCTGCCTGCGCAAGCGCCACACCGCCGAGGCAGCCCAGCAGGCTCAGCACCAATCCTTCAGTCAACAACTGCCGCACCAGGCGCATCCGCCCCGCGCCCAGCGCAGCGCGCACGGCAAACTCCTGGCGGCGGCCCAGGCAGCGCGCAATGAGCAGGTTCGAAACATTGGCGCAGGCAATCAACAGCACCAGAGCCAGCGCCGCAAACAGCGCATAGAGCACCGGGCGCACCGGTCCCGTAACCACCTCCTGGTAAGGCGTTGCGCGGAATGCAACTTTTTGGTTGTAGATAGCGCTTTTGCGAATGCGCGCCGCGATCGCGTCCAATTCAGCTTGAAGCTGCGGCTGCGTGACCCCGGGGCGAAGCTTTCCCAACACGTTAAAGAAGTCGTAGCCTCTGTCCTTGAACATCTCGCCGGTCGGCTGCAGTGGCAGCCAGATGCCCTTTTGAACGTCCGGCCCCATGTCTTCCGGGAAATGAAATCCATCCGGCATAACACCAACTATGGTGTGCGGCCTGCCGCTCACCCGCACCACCTGCCCGACGATCTTCGGATCGGCGTGGAAGTTCTGGCGCCAAATGCCCTCGGACAGGAGTACGACCGGCGCACCGTTCGACTCTCCTTCCGCTGCGGTAAAAGTCCGGCCCAGCATCGGCCGAGTGCCGAGCATGGAAAACAGGTTCGTGGTGACGCGCGGCGCGGCGACACTTTGCGAACCGTTCGGCCCCTCGATCACGGCGACGTCTTCCGAATAGCCCGCAACATCCTCAAGCAGCTTCGATTGCGCGTGAATATCCCGGTAGTTGAGCCAGGAGGTCGCGCCAGAGGTTGGCTTGTCGCTCGGGCCGCCGATGAACATCAGGCGCCCGGCATCCGCGTAGGGCAGCGGGCGGAGCAGAACATTCTCGATCACCGTGAAGATGGCCGTGTTGGCGCCGATGCCCAGCGCCAGGGTGAGAACGGCAAGCAAGGCCATCCCTGGAGTCTTGCGCAATTGGCGCAGCGCATAGCGTAGGTCGTAGAGAAGGGTCCGCATAGAAAAGCTCCGGGCGCGCGATGGCGTGCCCTTCATCCCGCACGTTGACCGCCAAACCCACCGCAGGGCAAGTTTCCTGTTCTCAGTCAATTATCCCCGCCGGTTTCGGCGGCCGCGTCAGCGCACTGTCCAAAATCGGAAACCGCCGTCCGCAAATGAACACTGCCGGGGGCAGATTTGCCCTGGCTCGGGATGCCGAGGCGCGCGGCCCCTTCAAGCCCCTGCGGCGATCAGGGGCTGGCAATCTGGTAGCATCCTGATTGGAGAATTCTGCACATGGATGCACTCAGCACCGCGGGCCTTGGCGCCCGTCGCAATGAAGATATCGCTCTTGATTTGATGAAGTTTGTGGCCGGAACCGCAGGTGTGGGCCGGCCTGCCGCTCCCTCCACCGGATTCACCGGCACGGCTGCGCCGAAGCCCGAAGAGCACGTCAACCAGTTGCTGGAGCTTTACGGCCGCTGCCTGAAGGCGGTTAGCGGCCAGGGTTCCAGCAAGGCGCCGGAGAAAGAGGCCGCAAAATAGCCGGCAGAGATCATCTGCGCCTGGCCGTAGCGGGAGCCGGCGTCTTCGGCCGCAACCACCTGCGTGTGGCGCGCGAGATTGAAGCGGCCGGACTGGGCGTGACTCTTGCCGCCGCCGTCGAGCCGGACGCGGCGCGCGCCGCCGAGGCCGCGGCGAAATATGGCATTCCCGTCTTCGCCACAGTCTCCGAGATGCTGGCGGCCGACCTCAATTTGCACGCTGCCAGCGTGGCCGTGCCCACGGTGCACCATCATGCCGTGGCTGCGGAGTTGCTCGATGCGGGGCTGGACCTGCTGGTCGAAAAGCCCCTGGCCGCGAACCTCAAAGAGGCCGACGATCTGATTGCGCGCGCCGAACGCGGCAGACGCGTGCTGCAGGTTGGCCATCTGGAGCGATTCAACCCCGCGGTGCTGGCCGTCGAGCCGCGGCTGAATCGGCCCATGTTTTTTGAGGCGCACCGGCTGAGCGTCTTTACGCCGCGCGCGCTCGACGTGGATGTAGTGCTGGACCTGATGATCCACGATCTGGACATTGTTTTGACCTTTGCCGCCTCGCCGGTGCGCGAGGTGCGCGCGGTGGGCCTGCCGATTCTCTCGCCCCGGGTGGACATTGCCAACGTGCGCGTGGAGTTCGAGTCGGGCTGCGTGGCCAACTTTACGGCCTCGCGCGTCTCCACCGAGCGGGTGCGCAAGCTGCGCTACTTTGAGCCGCGCCAGTATGTCTCGATCGACTACGCTCGGCAGGATGTGCTGGTGATCCGCGTCGACGGAAGCGTTTCGCCGGAGATTGCAGCGGCGATAGCGGCGGGCAGGATCGATGCGGCGGCCCTGGCAAAACTGGCGGCCGGCGGAGCGGGCAGACCGGCGCCGGGACTGTCGTTCGCAAAGCCGGAGGTAACGCCGGGCGAACCGCTGCGGCTCGAGGTCGCCTCGTTTCTGGAGTCGGTACGGACACGCTGCGAGCCGCGGGTAACGGCCCGGCAGGGACGCGCCGCGCTGGCGCTGGCGCTGGAGATTCAGGCAACCATGGCCACTCATGCGCAGCGGGCCGGATTGCAGGACTTCTTCGCCCCCGGCGCCTAGCCGAATCCTCCCGTGCCCGGCAGCCATCGCCTCACACGGCTGCAATATGCGTCGTACTCCGCGCCGAAACTGCGCCGCAGCGTGGGTTCCTCATAGAACACGACGACAAGATGCGCGATGAGCAGGAAAAGCGCGCCGTAGAGCAGCAGAGATAGCGATCCAAAGAACAGCGCCGCTCCGGCCAGAGCCAGTCCTGCGCCGATATACATCGGATTGCGAACGAAGCGGTAAGGTCCGCGGATCACCAGCTTGCGCGGCGGATCAAACGGCGCCGGCGTGCCTTTTCCAATCCAGATGAAGGAACCGACGCACCACAAAGCAATCGCGGCTCCGGCGCTTGCAATGACCATGCCGGCGCTTTGCGGCCAGGCGATCGCCTCCGGGCGCGCAATGCCGGCCCACGACAGAATGCGCGCGGGCAGATAGATCAGCAGGAAACCTACAAACAACGTGCCGTAGGTAATGGCGCGGAAGAAGACTGGCATGTTCGCCTCCCTGATTGAGGGTAGAGAGAACCCTGGCGGAGCTCGTGCAGATGATCGGAAAGATCACTCAGTTCAGTCCCATCCGCGCTTCCCTTCCCTGTTTTCCTTTACACAGCCGGAACAGGAAAGGTTACATCCGGCCAGGCGAACCGAAAAGTGGTAGAGCCACGAGGCACGCCCGGGGGGCTGCAAAAGGCGGCGTCTTGAGTAGAAATTCCCTTGTATAAAGCGATTTTCTATGGATTTTCCTCTTGACAGAGTCTTCTGGTGATCTTTAGAGTGAACCGCTGGGGACAGGCTGGGATTTTGGCGGCTCCTGCCGCTATGAAACGAACCGGCTTGCCCGCGAGGAATGCGATGAATAGCTTTGGGTTGCGAGTACTAGCGGCAGGTTGTGTCTGCTGGTGGGCAGTGTGTGCAGCCGGCGCACAGGACGCGCAAAAACCGGCATATTTGAATCCCAATCTGCCGGCGGAAGAGCGGGCGGCAGACCTGGTGCACAGGATGACGCTCCCGGAGAAAGCCAGCCAGTTGGTCAACCAGGCGCGCGCTATTCCGCGGCTTGGCGTACCGGCCTACGACTGGTGGAGCGAGGCGCTGCACGGTGTGGCCGTGGATGGATCCACGGAGTTTCCCGAGCCCATTGGCCTGGGAGCCACCTTCGATCCGGCGGCCATTCACCAGATGGCCGTTGACATCAGCATCGAGGCGCGGGTCATTCACGTGCAGGCGGTACGTGCCGGCACGAACCCGTTTCACCACGGGCTGGACTTCTGGGCTCCGAACATCAACATCTTCCGCGATCCCCGCTGGGGGCGTGGTCAGGAAACCTATGGCGAAGACCCATTCCTGACGGGCCGCATGGGTGTGTCCTTTGTGACGGGCATGCAGGGCAATGATCCGCACTATTACCGCACTATCGCCACGCCCAAGCACTTTGCCGTGCACAGCGGGCCGGAGCCCACGCGCCACAAGGCCGATGTGATCGTGAGCAAACACGATGAGTTGGATACTTATCTGCCCGCCTTCCGTGCCGCCGTAGTCGAGGGCAAGGCCGATTCCGTGATGTGCGCTTACAACAGCATCAATGGCCAGCCGGCCTGCGCCAACCAGTTCCTGCTGGAGAACCAACTGCGCGGCAAGTGGAATTTTCAGGGCTACGTGGTGTCGGATTGCGGCGCTGTGCGCGACATTTACAGCGGCCACCATTACGAGCCGACCCAGGCGCAGGCCTCGGCGATAAGCCTGCAGCGGGGCATGGACAACGAGTGCATCGACGGCCGGAAGATCGTTACCAACGATGATGACTACAAGCCCTATCTCGACGCGGTAAAGGAAGGTTACCTGAAAGAGAGCGAGATCGACCGCGCCCTCATTCGCCTGTTCACGGCCCGCATGAAGCTGGGGTTGTTCGACCCGCCATCGATGGTGCCCTATTCCAATATTGACGAGAGCGAGCTGAACAGCCCGGCCCACCGGGCTCTGGCAAGGAAGCTGGCCGATGAGTCGATGGTGCTGCTGAAGAACGACGGCACGCTTCCGCTGAAGACCCGGGGGATCAAGATTGCTGTAGTCGGTCCGCTGGCCGATCAGACCCACGTCCTGCTGGGCAACTATAACGGAATTCCCACGCATACGGTGTCGATCCTGGAAGGGATGCGCAAGGAATTCGCCGGCGACACCATCAACTATGTGCCGGGCACGGATTTCCTTATGACCGAGCATCCCAAGCCGCGGCCCAACGGCTGGACACAGGCCGATCTGACGCCAGATCCGGCGGCGATTGAAGCGGCCAAGAACGCCGACGTAGTGGTGGCCGTGGTAGGCATCACCAGCAGGCTTGAAGGCGAGGAGATGAGGAACGAGGTGGAGCCGGGCTTCAAGGGCGGCGACCGGACCAGCCTCGACCTGCCCGAGCCCGAGGAGAATCTCATCAAGGCATTGGCCGCCACGCACAAGCGGCTGGTGATCGTGCTGACCAACGGCAGCGCCCTGGCCGTGAACTGGGCCAGCAAACACGCCAACGCGATCCTTGAAGCATGGTATCCCGGCGAGGAAGGTGGAACGGGCGTGGCCGATACGCTCTCCGGCCGCAACAATCCCGGCGGGAGGCTGCCGGTAACCTTCTACACCGGCGTGAACCAGTTGCCGCCGTTTACGGACTACTCGATGTCAGGCCGAACCTACCGCTACTTCCAGGGCAAGCCGCTTTACCCCTTCGGCTATGGGCTGAGTTACACCACCTTCCGCTTCAGCGGCCTGACCATCCCCACGGGCACCGTGAAGGCTGGCAGCCCATTCGTCGCGGAAGTGACCGTGACCAACACCGGTAAGCGCGCAGGCGACGAGGTGGCGCAGCTCTATCTCAGCTTCCCGCCGGCCGGAGGCGCGCCGCTGCGGGCACTGCGGGGATTCCAGCGTGTTCACCTGGCGCCGGGCGCTTCGCAAAAGGTGAAGTTCGATCTGAGTCCGCGCGACATGAGCATGGTCTCGGCTGCTGGCGATCCGATCGTTGCCGAGGGCGAGTACACCATCTCGGTTGGCGGAGGGCAGCCAGGCACCGGCGTGCAAGTGCTGACCGGGCACTTCAACGTCGCGGGACAACTGACGCTGCCGGAGTAAGAAGACGCTGCGCTCAAAATCCCGCCCTCGCTGCACATGCGCACTTTGCAGCAGAGGCGGGATTTCCATTTTCTGCCTGACAGCTTATTGAACAGCCGACCGCATCGCGGAGGCAGGCGCATATTCGCGAATGATCTGCTTCATCTTGAGATAGACTCCGTTCGTCCAGCCGAAGCCGATTTCGTTGGTCGTGTAACCGGTACTCACCTTTACATGGGCGTTGCCCGCGACCACGTTGTATTTCTCGCGGATCGTGCCGTCGGCGGCATAGCCCACATCGACGGTAGCGTCAAATTTGCGGGCGATGCGGACGGCGTCTTCGCGATAGCCGGAATCCACCAGTCCTGCGACGGCGATCCAGTTGGTGGGCGCCCAGCCGTAAGGCTCATCCCACTGCAGGCCGCTGTCGTAGTTGCTGGTTGAGAGGCCCCCGGCGCGCTCGAAGATGTCGAGCTTCGCCACGATCTGCCTTGCCTCGCTGCGAGTTGTTACCCCGGCCCACAAAGGATAGAGAGAGGTAATAAACGCGTAGCTCGATGGCCGCTGGTGAACAAAGTCGTAGTCAGCAAAGACGCCGTCTTTGGCGCGCCAGAGGTAGCGTTGGATCCTGGCATCACGCGCGGTGGCGCGGTGATCCCAGCGCATCGCATCCTGAGGCTTGCCCAGCAAAAGCGCAAAGTGCTCCATGTCGCGCTCATAGCGGAAAAGCAGGCAGTTGAGCCCGATCGGAGCGTAATGTTGCGTAGCGCCGGAGAATGGCCCGAAGCGAAAGCTCGGATCGAAGCCGGACTCGCGCATGGCGCGGTCGCCAAGATAAAAGTCACGGCTGAGGCGGTAGCCCGCATACCACGCGCGCGCGCAGACCACGCTGGCATCGACATCACAGCTTGTCTGCTGGAGGCGCATGGCTTCGGCCGCATCGGGATGCTCGGGGCCTTTCACCAGAAAGCCTGCATTGGCGGGGCCGGGATGCTCGACCAGCCAGCGGATCACGTCGCGGTAGTAGGTGTCATCGTCGGCCATCTCCGGCACGGGACCACTTCCGTAATCAAAGTAGCGGGCCAGGCCGGTAATGCCCGCCCTGTGTTCCGGCCGCAACCATGTCGAGTAGTCTTTCTCCGCTAGCGTGTAGGCGCGCTCCAGCCAGTTCCTGGCTGCGGTACGGCCCTCAAAAGTGGCGGGAAAGCTGGCCGGATCCTCATAGACGGCGCGAATCATCGACGTGAGAAACGGCGGCTGTGAACGGGTGAGGTAGTAGGTGCGATTGGCGTTGAGCACTCCGCCGTAGTGCTCTATCTCGAAGAGGAAGTTATCCACGATGCCCTTGGCCAGCGCTTCGTGGTGGTCGGCCTCCAGTCCCAGGATGATGAAGTAGCTGTCCCAGCCGTACATTTCGTTAAAGCGCCCGCCGGGAACGACGTAGGGATCGGGCAGATAGAGCAGGCCCTGTGCGGGCAGGGCCTGGGGCTGCAGATCGCCGATCTTCTCGATGCGGCGAGGAAGCGAAAGCACTCTCACATTGCATTTCTGTTCGAGTGCGAGCACGGCTGAAGGAGCGGGCACATCGGCGGGCATGTAGAGCACCGGCCGGGCGGTAACCTTGACGTCGGCCAGCGAACGGCAATCAGTCGCGGAGCGGATCAGAGTATCCCAGGCGCCGTGGATATAGCGCTGCGTGGCGGCGGAATTCGCTGCGACGCCCGGCGCTGAGGCGGTCTGCGTGGCTGCGGGTGAAAAAATCTGGGTTGCGCTTAAGAATAAAAGTAGTGCTAAGCACAGCTTCATGGGAGCTCCACCACAGGCAAAGAACGCAAGCTTCGTGGAAAGTATCGCATTGCCGGCGCAGTTTTGGCTGCGCTCGGAGCATCGCGGCAGGACAAACGCATGAAAGTCGTAAACCATGTGAAGCGGCGGCTTTGAAAGGGCACGGCTTCACCCGTACCGCCTTTCGTGGCCAATGTTACCCCGGTTTTTGCCTCGGAGGGATGTTCTGGGGGACGCAAAGCCTTGCCTCAGGGGCTCAAGCCCTGAGATTTCTATGCCTGCTTGACTGGCAAGACTGAAGTTCCGCACGCGGCAGACAGGCGCGCCCTTTCAAAACAACATTTGCCGTAATCCTTCATTCATGCGATTGCCCGGAGCATCGCGACGGGAGTATCTATCGCAACCTCGATGTGCGGCAGGAATCGGCGCCTATCTAAATGCCAGCCAGCACCGGAGTGACTGCTGTGGCCGCGCTCTTGGAAAGAACGGCCTCGCGGGCCGGAGCCGTCTCCACCGGCACGTGAGCCAGTTCCCAGGCCTTGCGGTCCTTGAGCAGGCGGGAGACAAGAGCGGTATGCATGGCATGGCCCGCGCGTTCAGCCACGACGTGACCCTCGATGCGCCGGCCAGCCAGGGCTAGATCGCCAATCAGGTCCAGAATCTTGTGGCGCACGTACTCATCGTCAAAACGCAGCGGGCCGTTTTCCGGGCCCCGCTCGCCGAGGATAATGGCGTTCTCAGCACAAGCGCCGCGGATGAGGCCCATATCGCGGAGGCGCTGCTCATCGGCCTTGTAGCCGAAGGTACGCGCTGGCGCAATGATGGTTCCGTACATTTCGGCGGCCAGATCCACGCAGGTTTTCTGATTTCCGATGGGCGCGGGAAAATCAATAGCGTAGGAGATCTTGTAGCCGGAGCCGGGATAGACGCCGATGAACTTGTCGCCTTCGCGCACCTCCACGGGGTGCAGCACGCGGATCGTCTCGCGGCGGCGGCGCTGGGTGCGGATGCCGACGCGCAGAAAGGCCTCGACGTAGGGCATCGAGCTGCCATCGAGGATCGGCAGCTCCAGGTTGTCCAGCTCGATGATCGCGTTGTCTACGCCCATGCCGATGAGCGCGGAGAGCAGATGTTCGGTGGTGGAAATGAGCACGCCCTGGCGCATAAGGCTGGTGGCGTAACTGACCTTGGCCACATTCCGGCTGATGGCGGGAATCTCAAAGTTGTCCAGATCGGTGCGGCGGAAGACAATGCCTGACCCAGCTGGAGCCGGCATGATCCGCATCGTAACCGGTGCCCCGGAATGCAAACCAATACCCTCAAATTCGATGGGCGCGGCGATGGTCTGTTCCAGATGCGCGAGATGAGCCAAAATTGATTCTCCCAATGAGGAAACCGTATTCCACCCATTAGATTAGACGGGAACCCCGAAATCCGATGTGTGGCAATTTTGCCACACTCTGCACCTGCCGGACCACTGATTGAATCGACGCATCACCTTCCCGTCCGCCCCTAACAATCGTAGAATCAGTGGATCGCAGTATTTGCCGCCGAAGGTCCTCCGCTGAAAGGGCATTGCATGAGCCTCCAACCCAAAGATACGATCCCTATGCGCGCCCTGCTGGCCGGAGCACGGCGCAAGGAGCGCGCTCTGATGGACCTGATCCGGCAACTGGTCCATGCCGAGTCACCCTCAGACAACAAAGCCGCGGTGGACGCCTGCATCGAGCTGGCCGCGTCTCGTGCCCGCGATCTGCGAGGGCGGATCAAGCTGCACCGCATGAGCGGATTTGGCAGTGTGCTGGAAGCGCGTTTCAGCGCGCAAAACCTGCCAGCCAACTCGGCGGCGGGCGCTGCGAAGAGGCAGATCCTCTTGCTGGGCCATCTGGATACGGTCTGGCCGCTGGGCACGCTGAAGTCCATGCCCTGCCGCCTGAGCGAAGGCCGGCTGTGGGGACCGGGAACGCTGGACATGAAATCCGGCGTGGCTATGGCGCTTACCGCGATCGAAATGCTGCATGAGGCGGAGCTGCTCCGCCGTTCGGCTGATCCGGAGATTGTGCTGCTGCTGACCGGCGATGAGGAGGTGGGCAGTCCGGTCTCGCGGCCCATTATCGAGCGATTGGCGCGCGAGTGTACAGCCGTCTATGTGCTGGAACCCGCGCAGGGGCTGGCCTACAAAACGGCGCGCAAGGGCACCGGCAACTGGCGAATCGACGTGAAGGGTGTGGCGGCCCACGCAGGCGTGGACTTCGAGAAAGGAACAAACGCCATTCGTGAGCTGGCGCGCGTGGTGGAGAAGGTCAGCGCCTGGACCGACCTGCGGCGCGGCCTGACCGTGAACGTTGGAGTGGTGGGCGGCGGCAGCAAGAGCAACGTGATTCCCGCCGAGGCATGGGCGGAGGTTGATGTTAGGATTGCGCGGAGGGCCGACGGGCCGCGGATCGAGCGCAGGTTTGCCTCACTCAAGCCGCATGACAGGAACTGTACGCTGAGCTTGACGGGAGGCATCAACCGCCCGCCGATGGAGCGCAAGCGCGGCACGCTCCGGCTCTACCAGCAGGCCCGGGCGCTGGCAGCAGAGCTGGGATTCGTGCTGGACGAGGCCGCGACCGGTGGCGCCTCCGACGGCAACCTCACTGCTGCCCTCGGTGTTCCCACGCTCGACGGTATGGGCGCCGTGGGCGAAGGCGCGCACGCAAAGCATGAGTCGATTCTGGTGGAGCACCTGGCGCCGCGGACGGCACTGCTGGCGGGCATGCTGGCCAGATACGACTAAACGGCTACGCCAGGCCCGCCCGCCGCGCTGGGCAGCTCCGGTGTAGCGGCGAGCAATTGGCGCGTATACGGCTGCGCGGGATGTGCGCAGAGGGCTTCGGCCTCGCCGGTTTCCACCAGCCTGCCGCGTTCCATGACGGCAATGCGCGTACTCAGGTAGCGGACCAGCGGCATGGAATGAGAGATGAACAGATAGGTGAGGCCATGCTCGCGCTGCAGGCGGCGCAGCAGGTTCACGATCTGGGCACCCACGCTCACATCCAGCGCGGAGACAGGCTCATCGAGAATAAGCAACCGCGGCTGGAGCGCGAGGGCGCGGGCAATGTTGATGCGCTGCCGCTGCCCGCCGGAGAACTCGTGGGGATAGCGCGGCAGGGCGGATGCGTCGAGGCCGACAGAGCCGAGCAGTTCGACGGCGCGGCCGCGGAGCGCGGCGCGGCGCTTGCCGAGGCCAGTTCCAGCGTTCAGTCCGGCCGCGCTGCGATGAATGAGCAGCGGCTCCGTGACAATCTGGAGAACATTCATGCGTGGGTTGAGCGCGGCATACGGGTCCTGGAAGACCGGCTGCATCTGCCGGCGCAGGCGGCGCAGATCGGCCGACGAGGCGCGGGCTACGTCGATGCCGTCCACAACGATGCTGCCGCGGCTTGGCTCGGTGAGCCCCAGAATCATGCGCGCCAGAGTGGTCTTGCCCGAACCGGACTCGCCCACCAGGCCCATCGTTTCGCCGGCTTCGATTGAGAGCGAGACGTCTGCGACGACGGCGTGCATCTCAGTATGCAGGCCTGCGCGGCGCGGATAGCTCTTCCAAACCGACTTGACCTCAACCATAGCCATGAACGGATGCTATCGCATTGGAGCCGTGCTGCCGAACTCGGACCTGAAGCATATCTGGGGATTTGCTGATCGATCACTCGTCCTGTGGTACAAAGCAGACAAGATTTCGTCTGCATGGGGACGCAGCAAAGAAGGAGGGGCAATGGCAAAGTTCAGGATTCTGTCTCTGGACGGAGGCGGCACCTGGGCGCTGATTCAGGTGATGGCCCTGATGGATATCTACGGCGCCGACGCGACCGGGCACGAGGTGCTGCGCCACTTCGACCTCGTGGCCGCTAACTCCGGCGGCAGCATCGTTCTCGGCTGCCTGGTGGAGAACATGCCACTCAGCCAAACGCTCGCTTTCTTTCTGAGCCTTGAAAAGCGCAAGAGCATCTTCGTCGAAAAATTTCATTTGCCCTATACGCCCAAATACAAGACCGTGGTGAAGTTCAAGGGCCTGCAGGCATCGCTGCCGCAGCGCGGGGAATGGCTCTTGCCCCAGGCTGCGGCTGACATTCCCAGCGCAAACACCAACCGGCCCGTGCATCTGCTCATCATCGGCTTCGACTACGATCGCAATTGCGCGCGCTTCTTCCGCTCCGCGCCGGCCACGGGCGCGGCCTGGGGAAACGGCGATGCGGCCCAGGTGCGGCTGGTTGAAGCGATTCATGCGTCAACCACCGCGCCGGTGCTCTACTTCGACAAGCCGGCCAAGTTTCCCAGCGAGCCAGCCAGGCGCTACTGGGATGGAGCCGTCACCGGATGCAACAATCCGGTACTGGCCGCCGTGACCGAAGCCATCGTGCTGGGACACGCACCGGATGCGGTCGCCGCGCTTGCCATCGGCACGGGAACTGTCTCCTGTCCACCCGCTCCGGCTGGCGCTCCGCCGGAAGTCTTTTACGCAACGCGGGAGGAGCCCGGCATTCTGCCTGACGCACTCAAGCTGGCGAGCGCGATCGTCGATGATCCACCTGATGTCGCGAGCTTCCTGGTCCACGTGCTCACCGGCGGACAGGATGGAGTGCCCGCTCCCGCTGACAGCCGCGTGGTGCGCATGAGTCCGATGATCTCGCCGGTGCGAAACGCCGCTGGTGACTGGACCTTGCCGCAAGGGATGAACGTTGACCAATTCAGCGTGCTCGCCAACCTGGCCATGGACGCGGTGAAACAAGAGCAGGTACTGGCCATCCAGATGCTGGCCCAATTGTGGCTCGACGATCACGTGCGCAATCAGCCCATCCGGATGAATGGAAACCTCAAACTTGAGTTGGGACAGGACTGGTATTCACAGGCCAAAGCGGCCTGGAAGACGATCCAGTAATGCGCGCGGCCAACTGACGACGTCCGACGGCCGCGATCCATCCGCCCAATCAATCCAGCTTGGGGTGCAGCTTGTTGAACCCTGTGGCGCGCTGATATGCGGCGGCAAAGGCGGCCAGTTTCGCGTCCTGGTAGTGGCCGGCCAGGAAGGTGAGTGAAACGGGCGTGCCCGGTCCGCCGATGTCGTCGTGATTGCCGTCGTCAATGGCGGGCGGCGGGGGCGCTTCCGCTCCGCGCAAGCCGTTGGGCAGAATGAGCGCGGGATGGCCGCTGAGATTGGTGGCGATCAGTTGCGTGTCAGTGCTCGGAGTGACGATGATGTCCACCTGCTCAAAGAGCGCCAACATCTGCCTCAGGGCAAGGGTGCGCGCGCGGTTGGCCTGGATGTACTCAACTGCCGGATAGAAGCGGGCGATGCGGAAGAAATTGGGCCAGTCCTCGGGGCCTTGCTCGGTGAGCAGACGGTCGCGGCCAGTCATTGTCAACTCATCGAAGGCGGCGGCGGCTTCAGCGGTGAGCAGCGGCTGCATTGCGTCCCAGGGCAGCTTGGGCAGCTCAACCGGAATCAGGTGCACACCCATCGCGCGCAGCTTGTCGAGCGCGGCCATCGCATAGCGGCGGTCATAGACGCGGCGGGTGCGCTCGTCTTTCGCCGCGGCATTTGCTTCTTCGCGCTTCTGTCCTTCTTCCGCCGTTTCATTGGATTTTGGCTCCTGCAGCTTGAGCGGAGGCGGCGGATCGAATTCGCTTTTCAGGTAGCCGATGCGCAGCGTGCGCCAGTCGAAGCCGGGATTCCAGTTGAATTCGGCTGCGACGGCGGAGAGATCGTGGCCGTCAGGACCGTGAATGACGTTGAGCACCAGAGCACAGTCGTCCACAGAGCGCGCGATGGGGCCGAGCTTGTCCATTGTCCAGCTCAACGCCATGGCTCCGGTGCGCGGCACAAGACCGAAGGTTGGGCGCAGTCCGGTCACGCCACAGCGCGTGCACGGCGAACTGATGGAGCCGAGGGTCTCCGATCCGATGGCGAAACCGACGCATCCCGCGGCCACGGCAGAGGCCGAACCCGCCGAGGAGCCGCTCGATCCCTGCGCCGGATTCCACGGATTGCGCGTGCGTCCACCGAACCACTTGTCGCCCATCGCCAGCGCGCCCAGCGTGAGCTTGGCCACCAGCACGGCTCCGGCGGCGTCGAGACGGCGAACGACGGTCGCGTCTTCGTTGAACGACTGATGCTCGAAGCCGCCCGCGCCCCAGGTGGTCGGATAGCCTTCGACAGCAAGCAGGTCTTTCGCGCCCCAGGGAATGCCGTGCAGCGGGCCGCGATATTTGCCGGCGGCGATCTCGGCGTCGGCGGCCCTGGCCTGCGCGAGGGCGCGCTCCTCGGTCAGCGTGATGACGAAGTGCAGCTTGGAGTCGTAGCGCTTGAGGCGGGCGATGTACATCCGGGTGAGCGCCAGCGAAGTGACATTGCGGGCCCGGAGCTGCGCGGCAAGTTCCGTGACAGTGGCGAAGGCCAGGTCTTCAATGCGGGCAGGCTCTGCAGTTGCGGAGCCGTTGAAGCGCACACTCTGTGCTGTGGCAGCCTCATTGCAACTAGCCCCGGCCTTCGCCGCAGGCAGCGGATGAAAGACAAAGGCTGGCGGAACGGCATTGGGCAGATGCAGCGCGCGAATGGGCGCATAGGCGGCGCGCTGATCGTTCAGGCCGTCGAGCATCATCTTCATCTGCTCTGCTGTGAACGAACCGACGCCGGCGAGCACGGCAGCCTGCTCGATCATCTCCTGCGTAATTTTTGGCAACTCCTCGCCTTTGGCTGCGGCGGATTCCTGCGCCTGCGCGGCCAGCGTGTACAGGATTCCAGGCAGCAACGGAGATGCCAGACTCAAGCCGGCGCAGGCGTCCACAAACGCACGACGATCCAGTTTCATGCGCAAGTTCCTTTCGAAGTGTCCTCGCGCAAAACTATATCCGATGCGACGGACGCCGGCACCGCTCTTTTTTCCACCTAAGCGGCCGCAAAGACCGGCAGCGCTCAGAAACGGAATACCGGACCAGTAACAAAGCGCCCGTTGGAGTTCACAATCGAACGGACGTTCGCGTTTGTCGATTGGTAATTGGTATTGAAATAGTCGGCTTGAATGCGCCAGGCCAGGGCGTGCGAAATGCCGATATCAAATCCGCCTCCGACATCCACCGCAAATGTGTTGTCAGACTTCAGATTGGGCAGAGCGGAACTGTTGAGATGCGAACTGCCCACGAGGCCGTGCAGGAAGATGGTCGAGAGTCCAAGATGAGCCGAAACCTGCGGGCCCAGGAGGAAGAAATAAGCGTGAGGATTGAAGTTGGGGCTGTCATTGCGATAGCTGCCTGTGACATCTCCCTTGATTCCCAGCCACGAGCCAAAGATCGGCACCGGAACCTTTAGCGCTGCGTCCCATCCGTTCATTCCGCCGCTGAAGGTATTGAGCTGAGTGTGATCGTAGGGGCGAAACATGTAGGAGTAGCCGCCAAAGAGCTCGGCATTCGGTGGCGCGGAGCGCTGATCCGGAGCCGCTTGCGCAAGAAGGTTCGCCGGAATGGCCAGAATCGCAATGAGCAGGAAGAGAAGAAATGAGAGCTTCTGCAACATCAAAACACCTCACATGCCGGAAATTGACCCAAGGCAGGAGGCGAACAGATGCACAGGACCGCAAGAATCGCCCTGACAGACAGAGCGGTGACTGCAATACGCATTGGACGTTGCAGCGCTGAAGAGGGTTGCATGAAAGACGGCGGCCGACCGCAGGCAACTGCGCAGAGACAATCAAGAGCGCCCCCAAAAAGGAAGGAGCTGGTGGCCGCCAGCCGCCGTTTGTAATAGACCGCCGCGGCTGGCATTGTCACCGGAAAGCCTTACTTGCCCGCCTCCTGCGCCATCGCGACGGCGCGGGTGAGCAAATCAAGACGCTGCTTTTTCTCGGCATCCACCTGCTGAGGACTCATCCCCACCCTGGCAGCCCGCTTGGCGAACACGTTGAGCTGCTGAGCAAAGGCCGGCGCGAGGTCCGACATGGCAGCCTGGGCCTCAGGAAGCATGAACTTATGAAAGTTGGCGATCTCCGGCTCGGCGTTCTCGGGATGGTAACTGAGCCGGTCTCCAGTCTGCATGGCAAGAACAAGAGGATCGGGCGGCGCGCTGACCGGATAAGTCTGCTGCATATCGTTGTAGGCCTCGCGCAGTCGGGTCATGGCCCCGGCGAAGCCGTCCAGCTTGGCGCGGTTGTCGATCAGGCCCGGCGCGCGGCGGACTTCAACGACCACCTGGTTCGCCACGCTGGTGCTCGGTACAGAAATGATCGTGGTGAGCGTGTTGCCCTCGTAACTCCATCCATGCTTGCCCACCGCTCCTTGCGGCAGAGGCTGGCCATCAATCGTAACCGCGGCGGGCGGCCAGTCAGCGGGCAAACGAAGCTCATAGGATCGATTCTGAAGCATGCCGGAATAACTGCCCTGAACGGGGCCGATCTCGATGCGGAGCGTGTCGCCGTTCTGGGTGGCCTTAATCGGAGTGCGCGCAAATTCGCCTCTCTTGTATTCAACCGACACGCCTGAATCCTCATAGACTGAATAGCTGGAGCTGGTGCCGGGCTTAAGAGGCCATACGTTCAGAATGAGCGGATCGACGGGCTTCTGCCCGGTGTAAAGCATCTGCGGCTCCATGGGCACAATAGCCCCGGCGCGCGCGTAGACAGGGATCTGGTCAATGGAAAAGCTGCGCTCCAGCGTGAGCGGGCCGGTGAAGTGCCTGCCGGTGGGCCATTCATACCATTCGCCCGGGGGAATCCAGACGGTTTCGGCGGCCAGGCCGTAAAGCTTGTCGGCTGGTGCGGTGATCGGCGCAGCCACCATTTCGTTGCCGAAGCTATATTCGTTTTTGCGCTCGTAGGCGGAATTGGCTTTGGGCCAGTCGTAATAGAGAGGCCGGAAGAAGGCGACGCCGGTATCAAAGGTGCGGCGGGCCTCGGTGTAGACGTAGGGCACCAGCGCCTGGCGAAGCTGGAAGGTGGATCGCAGGATGGACGCATACGGCTCGGGATAGGCCCAGATGCGCCGTTCGGCGTCAGGATTCTTGGTCGTGTGGGTGCGCAGGATCGGGCTGAAGGCGCCGAATTGTACCCACCGCGTATAAAGCTCGGGATCGACTACGCCCGGCATGTGGCCGCCGATATCGTGGCTCCAGTAGGCGTAACCCACATTGGCCGCGGTGGCGGTGAACCATGGCTGAAAAGCGAGTGAAGCCCACACCGAAACGGTATCACCCGAAAAGCCTATTTCATAACGGTGATTGCCCAGACCGCCCCAGCGATGAAAGAGCAGCGGGCGCTTGCCCTCGCGCTGCTGATCGGTGAAGTGCAGGTAGTTCAGCCACCAGGTATTGTTCACGCCGGCCATCTTGGTGTTCGGCTGCTGTTGCCAGTCGAGCCACCAGAAGTCGATGCCCTGCTTTTCAAGCGGATGAAGGACCAGATTGAAATAGTTCGTTGCCCAGCGCTTGTTGGTCGGGTCGAACGGCACATACTTCTTGGTCGCCGGATTGATGCCCATCGCGCGCGCCATCGCCGGATAAGCCGCTTCCCAAGGCTCGATGCCCGACGCCGGGTGCAGATTCAAGGTCACCTTCAGGCCCTCTTCATGCAGCTTCTTGAGGAACTGATTGGGATCGGGAAAGAGCAGCTTGTTCCAGGTGTAGCCGGTCCAGCCCAGATTTTGGCCGGCTTGATCGACATCCCCCGCGGCCTGTAACTGCTCTTTGCTTATGTGCCAGCCCATGTCGATGACCAGAACATCCAGCGGCGTTGAGTTCTGGTGAAATCCGTTCACCAGCTGATCGAGTTCCTGGTCGCTATAGTCCCAGTAGCGCGACCACCAGACACCGAAGGCGAAACGCGGCGGCAGAGGGATGCGGCCGGCTACGCGCACAAAGTCACCCAGCGCCTTGCGGTAGTCGTGGCCATAGCCAAAGAAGTACCAGTCGAAGTAAGCACCTGGGCGTTCACTGGCGGGCCGTTCCATCACCCACGGCCAGGGGCTCTTTTCTCCGCGCAGGAAGCGGAAGTCGGCAGAGTCAAAAAGCGGGCGGGTGGAGTCGTCTACCAGCACCCATCCGGCGCGGGACGCGAGTCCCTGCCCGATCGGCTCCATCGTGTCGTCGCCGCGCGCCCTGTCGAGCGTGCGCGTAGTGCCCAGAAGATTCTGAGGATCGGTAAGCCCGGGGTGCCAAACGACCGGCTTGCCGTCCACAACGAGTTCGATCGAGAGGTTGTCTGCCGAAAAGCGCCCATCGCCTGTGGGCGTATAAGTCAGCGTGAGCGCGTCGGTCTTGATCACGAGTTGCTGGGCGTTCTCCGTGGCCGTTTTGGTGAACTTCGGCACGGGCAGATGACGATTGAGAAAGACGAAGGATGCGTGATCTTCAAACTTGCGGGTTGCGGACCACTCCATGCGGATTAACTGCGGCGTTAGCACCGTAAAGCGCGCATGGCCAAAGAGCACCTCGGCATTTCGATCGGCGACCGGATTATCAGCGGGCTCAATTGGCTTTGGCGGCGGTGGCGGCGGCGGAGCGGACACGGCCACATGGGGTGCCTTGGCGGCGCGCTGCAGCGCGCCCGCCGGTGTGAGCGCCAGCATAAATAAGATGGCCAGGCCAGTTACGGCAAGTTTTCCAGAGCAACGACGCACTCTTCCTCCTCCACTTTTGCCCCCATTCCGAAGGTTACCATCGCTGACTGTCTTCGATGCAGTAACGGCGCCTCCTGCACATTGGTGGTTCCAGTGAATGACAGACTCACGATATTTTTTCAGTCAATTGAATTTCAGTGTAAATAATCTCGGCAGCATGAAGCGCTCTTCAAGTTCTGGCAGCAGGGCAATCGCATCAACGAGCAAGTTAAGGCGAATGTTATTTTGAAAGGGCGCGCCTGTCCGCCGTGTGCGGGACTTGAGATGTCGCGGAAAAAACACGCTGAGACAGGTGCTTTGTGTCAGGGCACGACTTCAGTCGTGCCGCAAGTGTCGCAGAATGAGCAAGGGCTTGAGCCTCTGCCAAATTTCTCCCGCCGAATTCGCCTGCCATTTGCACTTTTGCCCAGCCTGTTGAGTCGTGCCAATCATGCCGGCACGGTAATCCCGAGGATTTAGCCTCCGAGGGAAAATCTTGCGTCCCCAGAGCATCCCTCGGCGGCTAAAGCCGCGACAAAATGGGCCGCGAAAGACGGCATGGCTGAAGCCATGCCCTGACACAAAATCATTGCTTCTCATGGCTCCCAACTTTCATGCGATTGCCCTGAAGATGACAACCGGCCTGCCGTGCCTGAATGGAATCCCTTCGCATCACCGCCGGGGCGTGGCGTGGAGGGCGGGTTGCGGCGTGCCGGCGAATGAGTATGGCGGCTATTTTACCGATCTGGCGCGGAAATGAAATCGTTCTCAGAATCTCCACGGAAAGAGAAGCCAGAGTTGCGCCACAGCGTATATATTTGTTAGCAAACCGCCGTGGAATCCGGCTGGCCATATTTTCCGGCGAAGCAAGGAGTCTCCGCATGGCGGCGCAAACTTCCCCTGTTTGGCAGGCCACAAGACAACATGCCTGAATCTCGGGCCTGAGACGAGGCCGGGAATTTCCCGGTTACGCCTCGTCTGTCACGGAGAGCAGATTCCCGCCGGGTTCCGGAACGGGCTTCACGGATTGCGGCACTTTTGCAAAGAGCGGTTCGCGGCGACGTTTTCGCCGGATAACTGGAGGGTTGACTCAATGAAGAACAAGCTGGATCGCAGGTCGTTTCTGAAGAGGGCAGGCAGCACGGCGCTGGGCGCGACCGCGATGACCTGGGTGGGGCCTGCCTTGGGCGCCGAGACCGGGACGAGTGCGTCGTTTCGGAGCGCGTGGCCGAACGAGGTGGCCCGCCCATGGCCGGGACCTGAGTACTGGTCCAATCCGCTGCAGGACTGGCGCGTGCGCGACGGACGCCTGGAATGCTTTTCGCCGGGCGGCGACCGCAACGTCGTATTGCTGACGCGGGAAGTGTCCGGGCGCAGCGGCGATCTACACCTGAGCGTACGCCTGGGCAGGCTCGACGCGGCTCCGCTGGAGAGCGGATTTGCCGGCTTTCGCGCCGGCATCAGGAATCCTCATGGCGACTACCGGGCGGTTGCCATTTACGGACAGGGCATGAACGCAGGGATCAGCGCGGACGGACGCCTGTTTATTGGCACGCTTGAAGCTACGGCTCCCAAGGTGGATCTGGCAGACGAAATTCATCTGACGCTTTCCGCACAGCCGTCTGCGGGCGGCTATAAGACGACGCTGCGCGCGCAGAGCGCTCATGGAGATCAGCATGCGGAAATTTCGCGCGATGTGCCGGGCGATTGGCTCACGGGAATGGTTGCGCTGGTGTGCAGTTCGGGAGATGTGAAGCCCACTCCCGCTCCGCCGCGCGACGTCTCCGGCCCTAAACACGATTTCGTCTTCTATCCGCCCGATCAGCGGCGCGGCGGAACGATGCGTTTCTGGTTTGCGGACTGGACGGTTGGAGGCAGCAAGGTAGACGAGCACGACGATCATACCTTTGGGCCGATCCTGTTCACGCTTTATACGGTCAGCCGCGGCACAATGAAGCTCTCCGCGCAATTTCCGCCGCTGGGCAATGCGCCCGCCACCGCGACCCTCCAGATCAAAGATGACACCGGCGCCTGGAAAGATGCGGCCACTGCGCAATTGGACACCGATGCGTGGAACGCGACCTTTCGCGTGACGCCGTGGGATGCGACACGCGACCGCGCATTTCGCGTGCTCTATTCGATGAACGATGACAATGGCGCCCTGAAGCAATACACCTATGACGGAACCGTCCGCAAAGATCCGGTCGACCGGCAGCAACTGACCGTAGGACTGCTCACCTGCATCTGGGATTTCGGATTTCCGCATGATGACTTCACAAGCCATCTTGCATTCCATAAGCCGGACCTTCTCTTCTGGACGGGCGACCAGATCTACGAGCCGGTTGGCGGCTTCGGCGTTCTGGAAACCCGCGCGCCCAACATGATCGAGCCTGCGATGCACGACTTCCTGCGCAAGTGGTTTATCTTCGGCTGGGCGGTTGGCGGCCTTACGCGGGAGATTCCGTCGGTGTGCATGACGGACGATCACGATATGTACCACGGCAATATCTGGGGATGCGGTGGGCGTCCGACCAATCCCGCGGCGGGAATGAACGGGTATGCAGGCCAGGACTCGGGCGGCTACAAGATGGCTCCGCGCTGGGTAAACATGGTGCAGCGCGCCCAGACCGCGCATCTGCCTGACCCCTACGACCCAACTCCGGTTCAACAGGGAATCACCGTCTACTTCACGGATCTGCAATGGGGCGGCGTGAGTTTTGCCGTCCTGGAAGACCGTAAATGGAAATCAGCGCCGAAGGAGCAGTTGCCGGGCGCGAACATTCAGAACGGCTTCGCGCTGAATCACGCCTGGGACGCCGCCACGCAGAGCAATGTGCCGAATGCCGAGCTTCTGGGCGAGCGCCAGTTGGATTTTCTTGAAGCATGGGCCGGAAACTGGAGCGGCGGAACGTGGATGAAGTTCGCGGTTACGCAGACGCTCTTCGGCTGCCTGCACACGGAGCCTGAGGGCGTAGATGCGGATGCGAAAGATCCGAATGAACCGGTTCCACCGGTGGGAGTGTATCTGGAGGGCGATCACATGGTCGCAGATCACGACTCCGGCGGCTGGCCGCAGCGTGGCAGGGATGCGGCGATTCTGAAGTGGCGCAAGGCCTTCGCGCCGCACCTGAACGGGGATCAACATCTGGGCTCAACTTCACACTATGGCGTGAACGAATTTCGTGACGGCGTCTATACCGTATGTACACCGGCGATTTCGAACCTGTGGCCGCGACGCTGGTTTCCGCCCCATCCGGCGCCGAACGCCCTGCCTGGGAAGCGGAATACCGGCGATTACCGTGACGCCTTCGGCAATCGCATGACCGTGCTTGCCACCGCAAACCCTGCGCAGTATCCCGGACCCGGGCTGGAAGGATTGCGCTTCCGCGTCACCGGCTACACGATCATTCACTGCGATCGCGCCACGCGCAAGATCGCGATCGCCGAATGGCCCCGATGGGTTGATCCATCGCAGCCGGGAGCGAAGCCTTACGACGGCTGGCCGATTGTCATCGACCAGATCGACAACGGGCTGTGGGGAGCAAACTGGACACTTGATTCCATCGAGACGCCCGGCTTCCGCGATCCGGTGGTGCAGGTCGAGGAGGCTGCAAGCGGCGATCTGGTGTATGCGATCCGCATCAACGGCGAGTCGTTCACCCCGCTGGTGCGCCAACCGGGAACCTACAACGTGGTCGCCTACGATCCCGACGGCAGCTACCGCAAAGAATGGAAAGGCGTGCAGGCGCGCAAGCGCAGCTGATGCGCTCAACGATTGGATGATTGGCGCAGAGGAAGGGACGTGCTTCGCGATAGCTTTCTATTTGTGAGAGGAGCTATTCGTTCGCCGGATCTTCCTCTTCGGCTTGTTTGTCGGCCAGCTTCTCAAGCTGGTTGCGCCAGTCGAGGGACTCGACAAAGGCTCGTGATTCGCGCCAGCCCGGCTCCACAATGATGTGCAGTTCCAGATAGACGCGCGTTCCGAGCAGTGATTCAATCTTCATGCGGGCGCCAGCGCCGATAGCCTTGAGCTTGGAACCGCCCTTGCCGATCAGGATCGCCTTCTGGCCGTCGCGTTCACAGTAGATGGCCGCGGAGATGCGAGTGAGCGGCTTCTTGCCGCTTTTGGGCGGCTCCGGCTCCGGCTCTTCAAAGCTCTCGATGACCACGGCGGAGGCGTAAGGTACTTCCTCGCCGGTCTCAATCAAGATGCTTTCCCGAATCAGCTCAGCCACCATGAAACGCATGGGCTGATCAGTGTACTGGTCCTTTGGATAGTAGCGTTCCCCGGTGGGCAAGACTTCGACGATCTTGCGAAGGAGCAGATCGAGGCCGTCGCGTTTGCGCGCGCTCACGGGAATCACCTGGGTAAAGTTGTACTGCTTTGTCAGCATTTCAATGAGCGGAAGAAGCTGATCTTTCTGGACCAGGTCGATCTTGGTGAGAACGAGGAAGACCGGGCAGTCGAGCTTGCGGATGAGGCCGAAGAGAAATTCGTCTTCGCTGGCCCAACTGGGAGAAGCGGGTGCCCCAGGTTCCGTCCGCCGCGGCGGAGTGACCTGGGAAGAATCGGAGCCAAGCTGCACCCTGCGCGTTGCGTCGATCAGCACCAGCACAAGATCGCGGGCCTCCAGTGCCTCGTAGACCTCCTGCAACATGCGGCGGTCCAGATGCGAGCCCGGCTTGTGCACGCCGGGCGTATCCACAAAGACGATCTGCGCCGCCGGGTGAACTCCCTTGCGCGCAGGCACCTCAACCACACCGGCGATGCGGTTGCGGGTGGTCTGCGGCTTGGCGGTGACAATGGCTACTTTTTCGCCAGTGAGGGCGTTGAGCAGCGTACTTTTGCCCACGTTGGGGCGGCCGAGAATGGCAACGAATCCGGATTTCAAGTGGAATGATTCTCCTGACTGAGTGTACGGCATTCTCGGCACGCGGAATGCAAACCGATCTCCACGTCACTTCTTTCAGAAAGAAGTCGAAAGATGAGAATGTATTCGCCGGGGATCCGCGGATGGCCGCTCATTTCGCTTGCGCGGAGGCCGCGCTGGGAGCTGGCGGAAAGATGCGCACGCGCTCTACGCGGCGGCCCGTAGCGGAAACAACTTCTATGCGCAGGCCGGCTGGCTCAAGTGATACCACTTCGCCGGCCAGCGGAATACGTCCTTCGATCTCGCTGACCAGGCCGCCAAGCGTAGCGGCTTCATAAAAGTCGCCCAGTTCGAGCGGCTCACCGAAGAGGTCTCCGAGCTGATCGACAGGAAAGCCGCCGGGGACGAGCCAGACACCTTCGGGCTCACGCTGCGGTTCCTCGACGGGCGTGTTTTCCTCGTGCTCGTCGCGAATGTTTCCGACGATCTGCTCGAGCAGATCCTCAATCGTGACCACCCCAGCGACGCCGCCATACTCATCGATCACGATGCGCATGTGCTGCTGTTCCCGCTGCATCTCGCGCAGCAGTTCGTAACCGCGCTTGGTCTCGGGAACGAAGACGGCGGCGCGTTGGATGCTGGCGACGGTGCGAGTGCGCGCTTCCTCGTCGGCAATTTGCAGCAAATCATGCGCAAAGGCGATGCCGGTGATGTTGTCGAGCGTTCCCGCGTATACAGGCACGCGGGAGAAGTTGTGCTCACGCAGCATCTCAAGGAAGCGCTCCAGCGTGATGGACTCGGGAACCGCGAAGACCTCGGGGCGCGGAGTCATCACCTCGCGGACAAGCTTGTCGCCAAATTCAACAGCGGAGCGAACCAGGTCGCTGTCGCTCTGCTCCAGAATGCCCTCTTCTTCTCCGGCCTCAATCAGCGCTTCGACATCGATGGCGGACTCTTCCTTGGGACCGGATGGCTCTTCTGCCAGCGTCGCCACGGAAAAGAAGAAGCGGACAAAGACGGTGATCGGTGTAACGATCCAGAGCAGCAGCCGGATGACCCAGATAATGTGGCGGGCCCAACGGCCGCGCGTGCGATTGATGAGCAGCGCGGGCAGAAGTTGATTGCAGAAGACGACCACGAGGCCCACGGCAAGAAAGGCCTGGGCAATCTCAAGCAGCGTGGGGCGGCCGGCGTGAGGAGCGCGCGCAAAAAGCACGGCGCCGAAGCCAAGCGCCATCACGCCCAGGACAAGCTGCTCAAGCACAGCGGCCGAGATGGCAGCCTGCTCGCGCGTCAAGCCGAGTTGCGGCTCGATTCCTTCTTCCCACGCTTCAAGGTTCTCCTGCGCCTCGCGGGGAAGAATTTTGCCAAACTCGGAGTAGATGCGGCTGATGTAGGAGGCCAGCGTTTCCACTGCCGCCAGGACCAGCAGGATCAGGATGGCAATGGCGGTCATGGACGGCCACCTTTGTTCAAGTGGCCACTCCGTGATGGCGCTCCGCGACCGGATTTCCTCGCCACGCTCCCTGTCCGTCTCTTGCGGCTTTCCGCCTTCTCCGCGGAGGTTGCATTCCCCCGCTCAATGAGGCCTTGCGACAGACCGAGCCGCGCACGCAAACGACGCTCGCGGCGCGCCATTTGCCCTTCGTCGGTTTCATGATCGTAACCGGCCAGATGGAGCAGGCCATGAAGAATGAGTACCTTAATTTCCGTGGAGAGCGGGTGTCCCTGCTCAACCGCCTGGCGCCGGGCGGTGGCCACACTGATCGCCAGGTCGCCGGCAATTTGCTCCGGGCCTTCCGGCAATGCGCCGGCGGGAAACGAGAGCACGTCGGTCGGCTTGTCGATGCGGCGGTACTGGCGATTGAGCCGGCGGATCTCAGCATCAGTGGTAAGCAGTACGCTCACCTGGCCTCGCAGACGGACCGCCGCCTGCGCCTCAGTTAAGAAGCGGGATAAGGTGCGTGCGGCAGGGAGACGAAGATGGCGCGGCGTTGCAGCCGGGGCTGGCACAGAACCGCCCACGGCGCTTCGCTTCGCCGAAGCCCTACTTCGCGCGGGGTCTGAGTCCAGGCCTGAGTCGAGGAGAATCATCGCACACGGGGTTCTCCGCCGGGGCAGAACCCTGTTTCAACTTCAATTTTACGCGAACCGCAAAATTACTGCGGCTTTACCGGGTGCAGCGGCTGCGGCTGCGGGCGGTTTTCGCGGGTCTCCACACCAACCTGAATCGCTTCGCCGAGCGCGAGCGGCAGATCCTGCTGCTGCGGACGAGCCGACTCGTAGGCTCGCACAATGCGCTGCACCAGGGCGTGGCGCACCACGTCGGACTCCTCGAAGTGGCAGAAGAGAATACCCTCCACGCCATTCAGAACGTTGATGGCGTCCACCAGGCCGGACTTGCTCGGGTTGGGCAAGTCGATCTGCGTAATGTCGCCGGTGATGACCGCTTTCGAGTTGTTGCCCATGCGGGTAAGGAACATCTTCATCTGCTCGATGGTGGTGTTCTGCGCCTCGTCCATGATGATGAAGGCATCGTTGAGGGTGCGCCCGCGCATAAAGGCCAGCGGCGCAACCTCGATAATGTTTTTTTCGAGCATCTTGTCCACGCGCTCGGGGTCCAGCAGATCATAAAGCGCGTCGTAGAGCGGGCGCAGATACGGATCCACTTTCTCCTGGAGGGTGCCGGGCAGGAAGCCCAGGCGCTCGCCGGCCTCGACCGCGGGCCGGACAAGCACAATGCGGCTTACCTTCTTGGCGTTGATGGCGGCCACAGCCATGGCCACAGCGAGATAAGTCTTGCCGGTACCGGCGGGACCAACGCCAAAGACCATGTCGCTCTGTTCGATGGCCTCGATGTAGCGGCGCTGATTGACGGAACGCGGCTGCACGGCGCGCTTGATGCCCGCCGACCGCTGCTTGCCGGAGTCGGCCAGCGAGCGCAGCGTGGTGGCGGGATCGGCCACCACCAGGCGCAGCATGCCATTCAGTTCGCCATTGTAGGGATTGACGCCCAGGCGGCGGAGGGTCTCGAAATCCTGGAAGATACGCTGGACGCGGGCCACGGCTTCATCTGGTCCTTCCACATGCACGGCGTCGGAGCGGAGATCGATGCGGACACCGAGCGAGTCTTCCATCAGCCTGAGGTTTTCATCGCGAGTCCCGAACAGGGGCTCAAGATTGGGCGTGATCTCCAGAGCGATCTTCAAAGGATTCAACTACCTCCTGAAGGTAAGTTTCAGTTAAAGTTACCCGGCGCACGCACGCAGCGTGCCGGAAGACATGGGAGAAAGCGCTTGATTTTAAAGGAAGATGAAGCGCAACAGGCACGTTCCAGCTGAAGCTTTGAACTGGCTTGCTGAACCGCGGATTGGTGATGGCAACCAAATCGGGTATCTGCGGAGAGAGTAGCGCCAAAGGAACGGCGGCGTCAATCCGCGCCCTATAAAATATTTGATGCGCTCGGTGCCTCGGCGGATACCCCCGGGGTGGCGTCGCGGGAGCGTCAGGTCTCGTCCGGGGGGATATCGAAGCTGACCAGTTCAGAGCGGAAGCCGCGCGTGCGCACCGCGCCGTAGGTGACGCCAGCAGCCAGCCAGATGGTTCCCACCACGAAGGCGGGACGGCTGAGGTTGATCCAGAGGAAGCCGCAGATCACGAAGCCAAGTACCGGCGCGGCCAGATTGAAAGGATTCCTGGTTCGCTCCCGGCGCCATGAGTACATGAACGACGCGGCATTCACGCCCATAAACGCCATCAATGCGCCGAAGTTGAGGGCCTGCGCGCCAATCTCGTAAGCCCCGCCTCCCAACCTGGACGAAAAGAACTCAAGGATTCCGGCCCCGGCCAGCGCCAACGCTCCCACCAGCACAATGTTGTTGCGGGGAATGTGGCGCCGAGGTTCAATGGCCGCAAAGAAGGACTTGGGCAGGGCGTTGCCGCGCCCCATGCCATAGAGCAGGCGGCCAGCGGCGAGCTGCGCCCCCATGCCGGAGCCGAGGTTTGCCACCATCAGCGCGATGTTGATGGTCTCAAAGAGAAACACGCCGCCGACCCGGCGCGATACCAGCGCAAAGGCCGTCTCCACCTGGCCTTCCGGAAAGGGCTTGGATCCCCAAATGAGCTGCGCCGCGTAGACTTCGAGCGCGGAGAGAAGCCCGGCAAGAACGCAGAGCAGGACCGTCGCCAGCAGGATGTTGCGGCGGGGATTCTCAGCTTCTTCAGAGAGCGTGGAGACGGCGTCAAAACCGATGTAAGTGAGTACGGCTACCGAGGTTCCGGCAAAGATGCTGGACGAATGAAACGTGGCCGGATCATAAAACGGATGAGTAAAGAAACCGGGATCGTGGTGGACGCCCCAGACGGCACGGGCTACGCTGGCGAGAAAGAGGACGACGACCAGGGCCATGCCGGCGCAGAGCACCTCATTCAGCCGCGCTGAAGTTTTGATGCCGCGCAGGTTGGCCCAGGTAAAGAAGCCGGCAAAGATGAGGATCCAGACGTAGAAGCTGAGGCCGGGAACCATCACCATCGCGGTCTTGGCGCAAAAGGCCGCGCAGATGAGGGGGTTGAGCAGGTAATCCATCACCATGCTCCAGCCAACCACGTAGCCGAGAGCGGGGTGAATCTCCTGACCTACGTAGGTATAAGCCGAACCGGCGCTGGGATAGACGCGCGCCATGCGGCCATAGCCGATGGCCGTGAAGAGCATCGCCACCATGGCGAGAAGGATGGTGGTGACCACATGGCCGTGCGCCTTGTTGCTGATGACGCCGTAGATGCCCATAGGCGCCGTCGGCTGCACGATCACCATGCCGATGATAATCAGGTTCCACAGGCCCAGGGCACGCCTGAGGCGGACCGCTTCTCCGGCCGATGAAGCGGATGCGGCGCTCGCTTGTCCTGGTGGCGTCATGGCGGGCTCGTGGGAAGATTATCATCCGGCGCCGAATATTTTCCGATGGCGCGGGTGTTGTGCCGATTTGCTTTCAGGCATACGCTTGGGTCGCCGGCGGGTTCATCCGGCGAAAGGGGAAGGCTCATGAACTGGACGCTGCTACTCACCAACCAAATCGAGAGCGCCTATTCAACCACGGCGAAGTTGCTGGAGAAGGTCGAGCCGGACAGCTTCGGCTGGAAGCCCGGCAGCGGAACGAACTGGATGACCATGGGCCAACTGCTGCGGCACATTACGGACGCATGCGGCACCGGCTGCAAGGCTTTCGTGACCGGTGAATGGGGGCTTCCAGCGGGCAAAACCTGGAAGGATCTGCCCCCGGAGGAAGTCATGCCGCCTGCGGAAAAAATGCCCACGACCGAGAGCATGAAACAGGTGAGGGATCTGCTGGCGCAAGACAAGGCGCTCGCCCTGCAAATGGTCGAGCAGGCCGGCGAAGAAGCCCTGGCCGAGGAGAAGGTCGCAGCCCCGTGGGCACCGGAAGCGCCCGCTGTCCTCGGCCTCCAGATGCTGAGAATGGTCCTGCACCTTGAACGGCACAAGAGCCAGCTTTTCTACTATCTGAAGCTTCAAGGCAAGCCGGTCGACACGATTGACCTGTGGGGGTAGGGCTTAAGGAAAGGGTTGAAGGATCAATATCGAGCCGAGACTCCTGCGGATGGAAATCGCAGTCCGGTGCGCATTTCCAGCGCAAAGGGCGTTTCCTTATCCGTCCGCAACTCCCAGCCCAGACCGTGAAGAATACCCGCTTCGATGCCTGTAATCGTTACGCCTTCGTCGGAGAGAATTTCGGACTCCCAGGCCTGTCCGCCGCGTCCCCAGGCCAGGATCGAGCGATTGCCGACAAACAGCAGCACGCCCTCCGCGACTGCGGGGCGTACTTCCAGCACCGGGCGGTAGGCGATCATGGTGAAGCGCTCCGGCGCCGTGGTGTCGATGATGTAGGCGTAGCCGCCTGAGACCACGCAGGTTTCTTCCGGCCTGGGCGCGGACCAGATGCCGGTGGGCACAACTGGATCGCGAAAACCGAGGGCGCAGGTAGCGAGAAAGCGATCCCATGTCTCAGAAGCGAGACCTGGGGCACCCGGCGTCGGCGCAGTTTCCGAGGTCCCTCCACAACGTCGCACGGTATCTGGAGCACCCGGGCGGATCATCACCTCCAGTGCGCCGCGCTCGACCTCCTCGGCTTGCCGCGGATAGACAAAGTGACGGGCAGGCAGAATTGCGGGCCGCGCCGCAAGCACCTCGGCCTGCCAGCGATGAGGAAAGCTGTAATCGATCGTTGGCGCGGTCATGGCTCGGCCTCGTAGCGCAGAATCCATCGCAGTTGTTCGTCGGTATTCGGAACGGGGCAGCCGCGGGCTGCTTCAATCGCGTTGAGCGCGGCTTGCGGCTTCCAGCCCAAATGGATGAGCGCGCATGCCGCGGTTATGGTGGACCGGCCGATGCTGCCGCGGCAGTGTACGCCGATCTTTTCGCCGGCGCGCAGCCGCCCTGCCAGACCCGTCACAAAGTTGCGAAAGGCATCCGTATCGGCTGGAACGCTGACGTCGTGAATGGGAAACGAAAGGAACCGCAGGCCAGCCTGCGTGGAAAAATGCGCTTCTTCGGCCAAGCCAAGCCAGCGGGCCTCGTCCTCTTCGAGCAGCGAGACGACGGTTTCGACGCCTCCCTGCCGAAGCCGGAGCATGTCGCGCTGGAGTTGCTCCTGCCAGGCCGGGCACAACACAATAGCCAGCGGGGGAGGCGGATTCCCTCCAATCCAGAAAATACCGGTCATCAGCTCAGACTCCTGCAATACCCGACGCTCTCGGGCACGCTGCGAACACCCAGCCTCCGTTCCGCGGAGCCATTGATGAGCGCCGGAAGGTACTGGTCACAGTTCCGATGATAGATCGCGGTCGGACACCGCAGTGGCGACCTTCTGGCGGTGAAGGATCCTCGTCGTACACGCCCAACTGCAAAATCACCCGAAGTGCTCCCAACCTTGAGCTTCAAGAGCCTCCACGCCCTGCGCGGTGACGAGGGAGATCCGCGGCTTGCCAGCGCGGGGCCGGACGATCCTGCCGATGCGGGTGATGGAAACGCCGGCGATGGCATGGGGGATGCGGGCCGACGGCGCAGCAGTAAACAGAAGCTCGTAATCTTCACCGCCGTGGAGGGCGTGGGCCAGCGTCGCGGCGGGGTGAATCGGCAGTGCCGCGGCATCGACCACCGCTGCGACGGAGGACTCCTCGCATAAATGACTCAGGTCGGTGGAGAGGCCATCGCTCAGATCCAGCGCGGCGGTAGCCATCCCTTTTTGCCGCAACCACGTTGCTTGGCGAATCCGGGGCTGCGGATAGAGATGCGCGGAAAGCAAAGGCTCGGCTTTCTTTGGGATACGCGGAAGTTGCCGGCCGGAGCCGGCAGCCGCTAGCTCTCCGAGGCGGGCCAGTCCCGCGGCTGCGCCACCAATGCTGCCGGTGACGTAAAGCAGGTCGCCCGGCCGCGCGCCGGAGCGGAGCAACGCTTCGCCGCGCGGCACCGCGCCAACCAGGACAATATCGGCAACGGCCACCGAAGACTCAGCCAAATCGCCACCCGCAAGCGGCGTCCCGTAGCTCTCGGCCAATGCCAGCAGGCCGTCGAAAAAGCGATGAATCCACGGGCTCCGCCCATTCGCTCTCTGGACCAGCTCTTTCGGCAATCCTACGGAAACAAACGCGGCTACGGGTCTGGCTCCCATTGCCGCCAGATCGCTCAAGCCACGCGCCAGGGTACGATGGCCGACGACCTCAGGCGGATGCCAGTCGAGGCGGAAGTGGCGGCCGGCGATGGACAGGTCCGTGGTGACGGCCAGCTCCTCGTTCGCCCGCAGGCGGAGCAGGGCGCAGTCATCGCCAATGCCCAAGCGCAGCCCCTCGCTGGAGGTTCGGCTGGCCCGGGCGCGAATCTCACCGAGCAAGGCAATCTCGCCGCGCCGGCCGCTGCTTCTGCTCGTAGAGTTATTCCCTCTGGTTCGCATTCCTTGAGGATAGGGTAAACCGGTGCCGGGACGCCCGATGAGGCTACCGGGGTGGAAGCAGGAAAATATGGGCCGCCGTCCCATTTGAGCTTCCACGGTGAACCGCGGCGCAGATCGCACCTTTATTTTTCATGCATCTATAGCGAAAGCAGGATCCGCGCAAACCATTATGTTTCAGCCACTTGACCGGTGATTGGGCAGCATTCTAAATTTGGCTCTGCATCGAATCGCGCGCCGGATTTCCGTTGACCCCTCCGGGATGGTTTGTTAACCTTGACGAAATGTTCAATGATCGACGCTCCTGAACGTTCCTGCGTTTTATCCATGGGCCCGGAAGGTTCTTTTTGCCTTGATCCCTGATAAGCTCGGCAGCGCGGACAGCCGTTCCGTGCGTTTCGGAGATGAGAATCAACAATGATGTTGCGCAAGCGTTATTACATTCTTTTTGTGGCCAGGGATGAGGACGGGCGGGTCCGCAAGATTCCTCTCCCTCTACAATACGCTTACGGATTTGTAGCAGCAGCGCTGATAGGCGCGTTCACGATCGTCGGTCTGGCGGGTTCTTATACCCGGATGCTGCTCAAGACCGAAAGTTACAACCAGGTGCGCGAAGAGCGCGAGACGCTGCGCAAGGATTACAAGCAGATGGCGCAGATCGCGCACGACCGCGATGTGCAGGTGGCATCGCTGGGTGCATTGGCCAGCGAAGTCACGGCGCTTTACGGATTGAGGCGGAACAGCCTGTCCTCTGGAAGACCCGCGGCCGCGGCGGCTGCGGCGCCTACGCCGACTTCTCTGGCTGTGAGCAATAACGTCAACCAGCAGCAGGTCAAGCTCTCGCTCGATCAGCTCTCTGCCCTCCGCTCGGAAGCGCTTTCCGGCCAGGTTTCACGCGCGCTGGAGGGCGGCCTCTCACCAACCTTCATGGGCGACTGGACGTCGCTGGCTGACGCGCCCACGCTATGGCCTGTGGAAGGACGCGTAGGGTCGAGCTTCGGTGAGCGCGAAGATCCATTCAGCGGAGAAGGCGCCTTCCACGCCGGCATTGATATTGACGCGCCCTACGGTACGCCAGTGCGCGCAACCGCTGACGGCACAGTGATCCAGGTGGGCTGGGTCCACGGATACGGGCGTGAAATCACGCTCGATCACGGCCACGGTTTGCATACGGCTTATGGCCACCTTTCTTCTGTCGCGATCATTCCCGGCCAGCATGTGAGTCTGGGCCAGGTCATCGGCTATGTGGGCGATTCAGGGCGCTCCACCGGCCCGCATTTGCACTATGAGGTGCGCGTCCACAATGTGCCCGTGAACCCGCACAAGTATCTCCGCACCACATACCAGCAGATCGCGCATCTCGATCACGGGGCGGATACCGCCGCAGGCCAATAGACAATTTCTCAAGCACGTCAAAAAGCGGTTTCCGCCGAGGGAGCCGCTTTTGATTTTGAGGGCTGTTTTTTTGAGCGCGATCAGACACTACAGCGTTTTCGATTCTGCTATTTACGGAATGCAGGATGCCAAGTGGCTTTTTCCTTAAGGAAGTGCCACCTTGCACGATGCCAGAGATGTCAACAAGTGAATCGAAAGCGCTCTAGTGATCCGGTGGATTGACGGTACAGCCATCGAGCATGAAGTTGAAGGCGCCGGCTCTGGAGATCTCCATGCTCAGGTGTCCGGGGATGAAAAAACCGCCTACGGTCTGGTACTCGATCCTCACGTGCATCTCCTGCACCCCGCCCGGTGAGGCCCCGGTTGGCACGATGCGAGCTACGAAGCGATTCACCAGCAAGCCCTTCTCCGTGGATTGATAGGCAGGCATGAATTCGATCGAGGCGCCGTTCACCTTCACATTGAATTGTTGCAGAATCTCTCCGTTGTTAAAGATTTCGGTCACTTCCGTGCCGCTTTGGACGCCATAAATTGTGTGTCCCGCCGCGCTGTGCGTGATCTGCAACCCTGCGGACCTGATTGGAACGATGGAACCGTTCACAAAAGGCGTCCAGAACTGCATAAATCCTTCGAGCGTACTTTCAGTCGCCGCGCGCATTTGCCCAAGCATGCGCACGGAATCCGGATCGAGGGGCCTATCCTGACTCTGCGCTGGCGTCCAATCCAACGTGGAACCGCCCTTCATGCGGCCATGGAGCGTGATCTTTACGGTGTTGAGCAGGGATACCCGCGGGTCGGCGGCGGCAGCGGAGTCCTTTTGCGCGCTGGCGAAGAGCGAGTTCCAGTCAGGATGGACAACGCATTCAAATGCATTCAGCCCCGACTTCGCGCTCGAGTAGTAAAGGCTGGCGACCCCGGCCAGCCACTGGTCATCGAGGGCGCTTGTGGGTGCGGGTTGTGCTGACGGCGCAGCCTGCGACGGCGCAGCAGCGGTGCTGGAACCGGCAGGCGGGTTCGGTTGCTGGCCAACGGCCGTCAGGCAAAAAGCAACAAGGACCGCTCCGGCATGTGCCGGAAACCGGAATGGGAGAATATGCATGGAACGCGCCTGCCTTCACGGGTGTTTGCGCGTATTTTCTCGCTTTGAGGCCAGGGCGCGCAAGCCGAAGCTAAAGAGCCGCTGAAGATTGCGGTGAACGGATCGGCGGATGGATTCAATATTTGGTTTTGAATTGGATATAAACAACAATCCGGGCGCATGACAAAACCTTGCCAGCAACCCGGAAAAACAAACTTCAGTTGGTTGACTACGGGGCCCGTTACCAACCCACGGCCTGCCCCGAGCAGGCCGGGCAAGTAATGGCAGCAAGGGGAGCGCGCTATGTTTTAGTTCGATGCACCTTTATCCGATCCGGCTGCCTGAGCCGGCGAAGAATTTTCACTGCGCGCCAAACCAACCAGGAAAGAGGGCGGCAATTCGGCTGTAACTACAACCCGGTCACGGCGTTGCGTCACTTCGGCGGTACGCAGCAGCTCCTTCAGCCCGTTGTTGGCCAAGCCCGGCCCGAGCTGGACCGTGAACCCGCGCGCCAACGTCACCAGGGTGGCCAGAGCGGCAGCCTGGCTGGCGGCAGCCTGTTCGCTGGGGGCGATGTTCTCCACCTTCAGCCGCAGCGCGCCGGCCATGGGCAGCGAGGGCGCCAGGCTGGCAATGATCGTCGAGTTGTCCTGTAAAGGCAGCGCAAAACCGAAGATTTCGATGGCCCCTTTCTCAGAGAATGGCAGGCCGATCTGCCCGACTCCCCAGGCCAGCGAGAGCAATGGCACGTCGTGGTAGTGCCGTGCCAGCAGCGTGGAGCCGGCAAACGGCAGCGCTGCCGCGCGGTGCCGGTCGATGATGGAATGAATCTGCTCCGGCGTTGGGGTATTGGAGACCGCGATCATGTCATAGCCAATCTGCGTCACCCGCACAGTCCGGCCCTGCGACGGGATGTTGTAGATCGTATGCCCGGCGTAGTCCTCGCGCGCGGTAGAGTGGCTTTCGATCCAGGCGTTCAGCCGCTTGCCGGTCAGCTTCCCCACCAGCACCATCGAATAGGCCACTGGGCCATTCGGTCCATTGGGGTCGGGCATGCGATGCAGGGCAATCGCCGCCTGATCAATGTCGCGCTCCCAGTCGATGCCCGTGGCGTTGATGAACTCCTGGTACTCGGGACTATGCTCGGGCGGCTTCAACTGCTTGTGAAAGAAGGTGCGGAAGGGCTTGAAGTTGATGTAGATGATGCCTTCCGACTCGGGAAGCAGCCGCGCGGCTTCCGGCGGCGCCTTTGAGCGCAGGAAGATGGCCACGGCAAGCAAGACCAGGACCGCGGCCACAATCAAAAGCGTTCTGCGCGTGCGTCGGTGCATTCCCTCGGATGAACCAGGTACCGTCAGGATTGAGCGTATCACCCGGGGCGGCTCAGATGTCGCGCTTGCCCCGCGCAAGGACTATTGGGAGTCCACGCCGAAGTCGTAAATCACCACGGTAGGCGGAATATCGGGCGTCAAACCCGGAATGGCGGCGATGAATGCGCATTCTCCGGGCTTCAGGTCAGCGGACGACGTGATCTTGTACATGCGGGGGCGGATTCGCCCGGAATTGAACGCCACAGTGACTTTCTGGTCGGGGTCGATTCTTCCGCCTCCCGTTTGGATCATGCCGCGTACTCGGGAGATTCGGGGCGGTTGCTCGATTTTCATTGCGCGCTCTGGGCCGGCTCCAGAGTGGCATCCAGGTGGATATTGCCCCCGGCCACGGTCAGCTTCCGGCGCCTGTCTGCAAAGTACTTTTTGCGGAGTTTTGAGGCGAATTTCGGATGAATCGCGCCGGTGTTTTTCCTCCGTTTGCTCCGCACACCGCGGTATGCTAACCTTAATTTCTGTGCCGATGTATGCGCGGAGCGGCAGTGTGTCCGCGCAGTTTCTCGGGCTCCGCGCGGGTTTCCGGGTGGGATGGGCTGGCGTAGCTCAGCTGGTAGAGCATCTGATTTGTAATCAGAGGGTCGGGGGTTCAAATCCCTTCGCCAGCTCCACGTTGCGGAGGCTTTTTTGGGGGGGCGAGGACGGCAAGAGTTTTGACCGGCGTGTTCTGTTGAGCGCCAGGCCTGTCCTCCGCGGTAATTCCACTGAGGTGCATGCTCCGAAACACCGGAGGTTCTCCGGAAGAGGTGTGATGCGCGGAAGGAATTGCGGAGGGGGCAAGTTAGGCAGCCTTGCGGCACGATTTCGTCGCCGGGCGATTGGGCACAGGTGGCCGAGTGGTTAATGGCAGCAGACTGTAAATCTGCCGCTCCTTGCGAGCTACGGAGGTTCGAATCCTCCCCTGTGCACCACGGTTTGAGGTGCTTCAATGCGCAGATGGTGGCAGAGCGGCGAACGTGCCGGCCAGAAGCGCAGAGGTGAGGATCTTTACAGTACCGGTTCCGATTTGGACCGGAAGTACTGGACGGCGCTGGCCCTGTACGCGATATTGGCAGGGCTGGTCTGGTTCACGATGGATGCGGGCACGGTTCTTGTGATGGGCAGGCCCGTGCAAATGCGGTTGATTCCGCTGGTGGTCATCGGCGGGCTGGCTTTGCGCACGGTGCTGGCCCGGCACGCGGATAAAATTCGCCACAGCGGGGAGGATGGCGGCAGTTCGGCATCCCGAAGTTAGGTTTAGAGGGCTGATGTAGCTCAGTTGGTAGAGCACTCCCTTGGTAAGGGAGAGGTCACCAGTTCAATCCTGGTCATCAGCTCCAGAAATGCAGCAGGCAGCTTACAGTTGTCAGTTTTCCAGCAGCGCAAGGGATGGACAGGGGTCGATGCCTTATCGGCAAGGAAGAAACTGTTAGCTGCGAACTGATAGCTGATAGCTGTTTCGGGCGGGAGTAACTCAGTGGTAGAGTCACAGCCTTCCAAGCTGTTGGTCGCGGGTTCGAGTCCCGTCTCCCGCTCCAGGCTTTAGGAATCGTGGAAGAGTCAAGAAGGTCGCGCCAACGAGGACAGGGAATGAAGTTTGAGCAGACAGCGATTGCGGTGCAGGACGAGCAGGGATACGCGCAGCTTCATGCGCAGATCGACGCCGCCTTTAACACCAGCAACGTGGAAGTCCTTTTGAATCGCGCAACCAGAAGCAGGCTGCGGATTCGCGATTTTGAGTCGGTGTTGCAGCGCGGCTTGTTGGGGAAAGAGGCTATAGCGCTCTACAAGGCCTTGCCGGTGTCCGACCAGGCGCTTACACGTGAGCGGTACCTGCGCGTGGTGGAAAAGGTGCCGGTGGAGCTGCGGCAAAGGTATTTCAGGGCGTACGCGTATTACTGAGAAAGGCGGAGCACTCAGCCGGTAGCATTCAGCCTGCGCATGGGCAGAAGAAGCGGATGCGGTGGGCGAAGGCGGGATGAAGCTGAGGGCGAATCGCCGAGAGCTGATTTTGTGGGGCTGGAGCCCGCATTGGCGGGCGCCCCTGGATTCAACGGGCAGTACGAGCTACGAAAGGGATTTGAGACTTTTATGGCGAAGGAAAAATTTGATCGTACGAAACCGCACGTGAATGTGGGGACGATCGGGCACATTGATCATGGCAAGACGACGCTGACGGCGGCCATCACGAAGGTATTGTCGAAGCACAACCCGAAGATTCAGTTCCGGTCATTTGATTCGATTGACAACGCGCCGGAGGAGCGGGAGCGCGGCATTACGATCGCGACGGCGCACGTGGAGTACGAGACGGCCAACCGGCACTACGCGCACGTGGATTGCCCGGGCCACGCCGACTACATCAAGAACATGATCACGGGCGCGGCGCAGATGGACGGCGCGATTCTGGTGGTGGCGGCGACCGACGGGCCGATGCCGCAGACCAAGGAGCACGTGCTGCTGGCGCGGCAGGTGGGCGTGCCGTACATTGTGGTGTTTCTGAACAAGTGCGACGCGGTGGAAGATGCCGAGCTGATCGACCTGGTGGAGATGGAGGTCCGCGAGCTGCTGACCAAGTACCAGTTCCCGGGCGACGATGTGCCGGTGGTCCGGGGGTCGGCCTTGGGCGCCTTGAACGGCGAGGCGCAGTGGGAGGCGAAGATCGACGAGCTGATGGAGGCGGTGGACAAGTACGTGCCGCGGCCGGAGCGCGCGGTGGATCAGCCCTTCCTGATGCCGATTGAGGACATTTTCTCGATCTCGGGTCGCGGCACGGTGGTGACGGGTCGCATCGAGCGGGGCAAGGTGAAGGTCGGCGAGGACGTGGAGATTGTGGGCTTCCGCGAGACGCGCAAGACGGTGTGCACGGGCGTGGAGATGTTCAAGAAGCAGTTGGACGAGGGGATGGCGGGCGACAATGCCGGGATCCTGCTGCGCGGCATACCGAAGGAGGACGTGGAGCGGGGGATGGTGCTGGCCAAGCCTGCGTCGATTACGCCGCACACGCACTTCAAGGGCGAGGTCTACGTGCTGTCGAAGGAAGAGGGTGGCCGTCACACGCCATTCTTCAAGGGCTACCGGCCGCAGTTCTACTTCCGGACGACGGACGTGACGGGCGTGGCGCAGTTGCCGGAGGGCGTGGAGATGGTGATGCCGGGCGACAACGTGCAGCTTGAGGTGGACCTGATCACGCCGGTGGCGATGGAGAAGGGGTTGCGGTTCGCGATCCGCGAAGGCGGGCGGACGGTGGGCGCCGGAACCATCTCGGAGATTCTTAACTGAGGGA
>JAJZVZ010000197.1 GCA_021846945.1 Acidobacteriota bacterium
CGCATGCGTGCTGCGGAACTGCTGAAGTTCCTCTGCCAAGCCTTTCATCGAATCCGGAACCACCCCGATTTTCCTGCCCATCGCCAGCCGCTCTCCTCAGCGGCTAACTCAACTTACCAATGCTGATCGGTCGAAATCATGCATCGTTGCCGAAAACTCACCGCGGCGATTCTCTTTCACGGAAGTTTTGGCAAGTAGAAGACGCAAGCCGGTGGCCCATAAAGCCACTATCGCTGCAACTGGAAGGCCAAGCACCTCTTTGTCTTCAGAAAGTACGACCGCGCCGGGTTTCCCGATGAGAATACCGTCAGGAAAACTCCTTGGTCTGGCTCAACTGGCATGCTTTCCATGCAGATCAGGCCTTATGAGGTGGGTGCAGGGTAAGCGTGGGAAGTTCCCCTCTGGCTAGAGAGCGATTCGGCGGATAAGCATGTCTGCATGATCCATGCAGACGATGCGGTGGTAGGACGTCGCGGCAGGAGGCGGCGGTCGGTTTCGGAGAAGCTGCAGATTGTGCAACTGACGATGGAACCTGGTGCGAGTGTGGCCGAGATTGCGCGGGCCCATGGGGTGAACGCCAACCAGGTGTTCAAGTGGCGTCGCGTTTTTGAGAGAGGCCAGTTGAGCGATGGCGCAGCGATATCGACAGCGCTGCTCCCGGTCACCGTCACGGCTGATTCAGAGATGAAGCTGGGGACCACAGACGCAGCCGCCGACGTGCAGGCATCCAGCGGCGGCGCGATTCATATTGAGCTTCCAGGCCGGGCGCTGGTCAGCATGGAAGGTCATGTCGATGCCGCGTTGGCGCGGGTGGTGCTGGAGAGTTTGCGCGGATGATTCCGGCCAACACGCACATTTGGATTGTAGCCGGAGTGACCGATATGCGGCGCGGCGTGTGACATGAAGCTGATTCAACGATTGTTCAACATGGATACATCATGAAGTGAACCTGCGGTTCCGTCCGCAGTAGCCTATCGGCACCGGCGTGATTGGTAACGATCGGGTCGGAAGCTGTCGAGACAATATCCTCCGCGGAAGCGGTGGAGATCGCCGTGAGGGAATCTCCTTGACTGCCAGCGTCAACGTGGTCAGAGGGTTAGGCTGGCTGACACGCCCAACATATGTAAACCGCCGCAGGCATCGTTAGCATGGACCAGCCAAAGACGCTGACAGGCTGAGGCCAAAAGGTAAAGCAGTCGGTTGACCTGATAACCGCAACAGGCCACACGGACATCCAGACTGCCGGTGTGAAGGCGGGGGCTAAATCAGTCCTGTCGTTAAATCAGAACATGAGAACCCCGCTAACCTCCCAGAGAGATCAGGGAAAGCGCCTCGCAAGAGTCGCCGACAGGTTTGCGGGGAGGGGATGCTGGAAAAAGCAAAGGCCGTTCTGTAATGGGGCGGATAGGAAGTGGCAACTTCCCTGCGATAAGCAGGCAAACTTCCAGCAGGTCATGAAGGACGAGAAAGCAGGCAGAACCATCATATGAGGAAATCGCAAATGAACGCGGACAACGCGTGTGCATCCTCAGCCGCCGTAGCGCATTGGGACCAGATCGACTGGAAACGATGCGAACGGCAGGTAGTTCGGCTGCAGGCGCGTATCGTCAAGGCATCGCGGGAGAGACGCTGGGGTAAGGTCAAAGCCTTGCAGCGGTTGCTCACCTGCTCGTTCAGCGGCAAGGCCCTGGCCGTAAAGCGAGTGACAGAAAACAAGGGCAAGCGAACCTCGGGCGTTGACCATGTACTCTGGCCTACGCCGCAGTCCAAACTCAAAGCGATCGCATCGCTACAGCGCCGGGGATATCGTCCGCTTCCGTTACGGCGGGTGTATATTCCAAAATCCAACGGCAAGTTGAGGCCGCTTTCGATTCCCGTGATGAAGGACAGAGCCATGCAGGCGCTATATCTGATGGCTCTGGAACCAGTCACTGAAACCTGCGCGGACCCCAACTCCTATGGCTTCCGGAAAGGCCGCTCCACCGCAGACGCCATCGAACAGTGTTTCAAATTTCTGTCGAAAAGCGATGCGCCGGAGTGGATTCTTGAAGGAGACATAAGAGGCTGTTTCGACCATATTAGTCATCGATGGCTTCTGACCCATGTTCCTATGGACACCGTCACCCTTGAGAAGTGGTTGCGATGCGGTTTTCTCGAAAACTCGAACTGGTTTGCCACTGAGGAGGGAACCCCGCAAGGGGGAATTATCTCTCCCGCGTTGGCGAACTGGACCTTGGATGGTCTGGAGACCGTCCTCAAGAAGGCGTTCCCTTCACGGAAGGAGAAGGGCCGACAGATTTACTCCAAGGTACATCTGGTGCGTTACGCCGATGACTTTATCATCACCGGCCGTAGCCAGTCTCAGTTGGTCAACGAAGTTCAACCGCTGGTGGAACAGTTCCTGCGCGAGCGGGGGCTGGAACTCTCGGCGGAGAAGACTCACGTGACTCACATCCAGAAAGGGTTTGATTTCCTCGGCCAGAACATACGCAAGTATGGAAGGAAACTTTTGATCACTCCTGCCAAGAAGAACGTTCAGGCGGCCTTGACCAAAATCCGGGGGATCATCGAGAAGAATAAATCGGCAACACAGGAGAATTTGATTAACCGACTCAACCCCGTGATACGGGGATGGGCCAACTATCACCGACACTGTGTTGCTCAACGCGCGTTTTCGCGCATGGACTTTGAGATCTGGCGCAAGCTGTGGTGGTGGAGTCGTCGCAGACATCCACGCAAGAACGCTGTATGGGTGAAGAACCGTTACTATCACGCCATCGGCGAACGAACGTGGAGATTTGCGGTGCGCACCGGCACGCACCCCGATGGACAGCCAATATGGAAGCGGCTGCTCTATGCGGGAAACACGCCCATACAGCGGCATCTGAAGATCAAAGGGGAAGCCAACCCCTTCGATCCTCAATGGCGTTCGTATTTTGCACAAAGGGCCAAAGGTTCGTCGGTTCGACAAACCGTCGCGGGTGACCGGCTCTCAACTCCAGAGGGCTTATACATGGCTTGAGCCGGATGAAGGGAAACTTTCATGTCCGGTTCTTAGGGGAGGGAGCGTCAGCAATGGCGTTCTCTTACCCGACTCGAAGACGCGGTTCAGGCAGGCGATCCGGTCAACGCCGCAGGCCACCAGCGCCTCATCCAGCCGGTCCAGCGTGAGGCTGTAGCCGTCCGAAAGCGCGCTGAGAATCTCCTGCGCATGGCGCGCGTAGCCGCCGCCCACGCCAAGCCAGCGAGCCAAACGCGGCAGCCTTGCGGGCGTCAACTCATTCGTCGCATCCCGCGCGGTCGTGATTCCGCGCTCCATGCGGTCATGCAAATCGAGCAGCAGGTCGATCTCCTGCTTTCGGGGCTCCTGCTTTCGGGGCTCCTGCTTTCGGGGCTCCTGCTTCCACGGCTGGCCGCTGCCAGAAAATCCGGGCCGGGCTTCTTCCGCGCCGGCAGTTTCCGGCGCGGCTTCCTCGCTTGGCGTGTCCCGGTTCTGCGCGCTCTAGTTCTGCACGCTCTTGACCAGCGTTTCGTTCAACTGCTTGAAGAGGCGTCCCTGCACGCGGACTTCCTGCGCCAGCGTCGTCATGGCCGACCACAGCGAATAGAGATCGCTGCCCTGACCGGCGGCGTGCGCATCATCCAGCGGCGGAAGCGGCTCACCGTTTCGCAGTGCTGAAAGCAGCTCAGGCGTCAGCCCTTCGGGAGGCTGTTCTTCTTCCAGCGCGCGGTCGAGCCAGGCCGCGAAGTTGCGCACCATCCGTTCGCGCTCCTCGGGAGAAACCTCCGGTGAGGAGCTATCAACATCCATTTCCATCTGCTTTTCTTTCCTTGAGCACCGCCAGCCATGGAGCGGGGCCGACAAATGGTCTTTGATTTTCCATGCCCTCCAGCAGGGATCCGAGAGGCGCATCCGGATCGACGGAAAACAACGTGTATTGCGCGCGGCGGCGCCGATCGCGCAACAGTTCGTAAGCGTCGCGGATCTGCTCGAATTCTGCCGGAGAGCGGTCAGGCGGAAACTGCTTGAGCCGGGTCAGATATGCGGCACGAATCTCGTCGTTGTCCGCCTCAGCGCCAACACCCAGCACGGCATACGGGTTGAAATCGGCAGTGGGTTTTGGATTCATCGTTTCACGTCAAAACAGACTTCCCTGCACCGGCTGTTGATCCGGCGCGTTCTTCTCGCGATTCTTGTCGTTGCTGCTCGCCACAGGTCTGGGAGGCTTCCACTTGGACGCGCGGGACCGCTGACTAGGAGACAACTTGCGCACCGCCTGACCAATCCTGTCGAGGACCTTGAGCGGGTTCTCTCCGGCGTCAATCGCCTTCAGTATCTGCCGTCTCTCCGCGGGAGGCAGTTCTTCAATAATGGCCGCCAGCACGGCCGGTATCTCTTCGATGGGAGAACCGTCGAGGTCATCATCTTCCTCATCCCATAACTCTTCATCGTCCTCGTCATCCCATTCGTCTACGGGTTCGCCGCGCTTTGCGCGGCACTTCGGGCAGTCGCACTTGCCCGCGGCTCTGGAGTTCAGTTGTGCGGCATAGCGCGGCCAGTCATCTCGCGGGACCTTTGGTAACTTCTTGAACTTCAACTCTTCTTCAACAACCCCGCTCACCAGCTCCGCGGGAAGAGAATCTACCTCCGCGCCCGAGCTGAATCGCCCGCGTCCGCCCAGTTGATCCAGAACCTTTCCCGCAAGCTCGGTGTCCCGCTCGCGCCGCGCCAGCTCCATTGCGACCGTCAAACAACCCTGCCGCCGAGTGGACGCCCACACGGGCAAGGCGTGGGCGCGCAAAAACAGAAAGCGCGCATTGGCATTGCCGAGCGCCAATCCCGCGCCCGCGATGGCATAGGCCAGCTCGCGCGCCGAATCGCCCAGCGCCGCTTCTCCAAGGACAAGCAGTTGCGCGGCGTCGACAGAGCTATTGGGCTTCTGCAGCGCCTCGATCAATTTCCCTGTCCAGCCGAAGAGCAGGGGAATCGAAAGCCCAACCCAATCGCCCATCAAACAAGCCCGAACCGCGCCGGCAAGCAGTTCCGCGGGCAGTGTGCGCCGGGTGTCAAACGGCGGGGCAGACACGTTCGCCGGCCACTGCGCCGCCTTGCTTATTGCCGACAGCAGAAGATGCGCCGCCACCGGTCCAACCGCGTCAATCAGTTCCCTTTCGCGTTCCTGCCGTGCCGCTTTATCTCCATCGACCGCGGCGCAGCACCAGCGCAAAGCCAGCGCCAGCGCGGAAACCTCTCCCGGCCGCACCTCCGGCATGGCAAGCAACCGTTCGATTTCCGCCGGCACGAGATGCGTTTTGCGCTGGCGCAGATGCCGCAAAGCCGCCGAAAGCAGGAGCCTCGCCTTCGCCCGGCGCACGGCCGGATTCAGGCGATCGAGTTCTTCCGCTTCCTCCAGATACTTCAACGACTTCTTCAGGGCATTCCGCTTCTCTGCCGATTCCATCAGGTGAAGCAGCGGAGGAATCTCTCCCGGCCGCGCCTTTCGCCAGCGCTCGGCAACATCGTCGGCCCTCTTTCCGTCCTGCTGCTTCTTCGTCCAGCGCAGCCATGCTTCAAAGGCCTCCGCACTGGGGTCGGCCTGGCAGGCGCGCTCATAAAGCATCTCTGCGGAAGGTAGCCTCGTGCTCTTTCTCCCCTTGCCGGCATCGCGAAATTCTGTCTCGCCATCCTCCATCTCCGCGACCACATCGTCCGGCAGCTTTGCCACGATCCCGGCCATGTGCAGCGCGAGAACGCCGTCCTCCAGCCCGCCCGCCGCAAACCAGTTCTCCCGGATGGCCGAGCGGCGAAACTCCTCCCACACAATGACCGCCTCGGCGGAGCTCTCCGCATAGCCCGCCTCTTCGAGAGACCGCGCCAGCAGACGGAAAAAGTATGCGTCCTGTCTGGGCGGGCCTCCCAGCGCGCCATCAGCGGCCTGGCGTGGGATGTGCTGCATAATGCAGCGCACGGCAATGTGCTGGCGCAGCCGCTCGCGCAGAGCAGCATCGACACCGATGCCCGCCACGGAAAAAGCTCGGACCGCGTCCAGAATGGGCTGCTTCTTCTTCGCCGCAACCGCAGCCTCCAGCGCCGCGAGGGATGCGCGCAAAGCCGCGCCGCGATCCCCAGCCGCCTCAATCAATCTGCCTTCCGCGGGGCTGCATGAAGCGTTGGCTTTCTCGCTCAGCATCGCGGTCAGCGGCGGAATCAAGCGCGCCGGCACGGAGTCCCCAGAGATCGCCCCCAGCCACTTCCTGCATTCGGCGTCCTCATGCCGGTAATAGCAGGAGATCGCCCGCACCAGCGCCTTCCACGATGCCAGCGGGCTGCGGCGCGAGACCTGCGGCAAAGCCAGGAAATCGTCGTCCACAGGTCCTTCCGTGACGGCCTGAAAAGCCGTGACCAGAGCCGACGCCGCGCTGCGCAAAGGATGCTCCGGCGGTAGTGATGTGACCGCGGCCAGGGCAGGCATGTCGTCGATCCGCTGGCGGATGAAGGCTTCTATCTGCTCACGTCTCTCCCCAGCGAGATCCGGATCGCGCAGCGGCCCCACGATCCCGTCGAAACGGCCATCGAGAACGCACAGTTCCTGTTCGATCTCAGCCAGTCGCGGAACCGCCGCGGGAAACCGCTCGCGCACAATCGCAAGCAGCGCCTTGGCCTCGACCGCCATCCGCAATTGAATGAGATCTTCAATGCGAGCTTGGTAGGCTTCAACCAGGAGTGCTTCCGACTCGGCCGTAGCCTCGCGCTTGTGCAGATCCTTGGCAAGTTGCAGAGCGGCCTTCGAATGCCGGCCCGCAATCAACTCCCGTACCCGCTCGGCGGTCTCTGGCGGCAGATGGCCGTTCCCAGCACCTGCCGATGCGCCGGGAGCCAAGACTGATCGCTGCATCTGCTTTTGCGCCATGGTGACCATGGGAAGCCGGAATGGCCATTCTCCATACAAGCATATCGCGAGCCAGCGATCGTCCCTGTGCAAAGCAAGGCCCAAATTGCCTCATCGGTCGAAGAAGTTGCTTCACGCGCATCCAGTCAACAATCCGATTCAAAAGCGCACTCAATCCATTTCCTAATTTCTGACACGCACCATATCGCACATCCGTGCCGGACGCTTCTACGCCCAATACCTGAGAAAAACAGTTCATGTCCGTATTTATGCTGAATTCCGAAGTTGAGCCTCGGTTGTGATCTGGTGCCGAACGGCCGGGGGAGCTGTAAGGGGTCAAGTTGCAGACGCGAGTTCCAACTTCGGCGAAGCTGGAAATTCCCACTTGAAGATGCTGTCGATCAGCGGGTTACGTATTTTCAACTCGCCGCAGGTCCAGGACAAGTGCAGGACGACACTGGCGCGGCCGATGAGATGAGTGTTTGAGAACAGTTAAACGGGGCGGCCGAAAGTGACGACGCGCACCGCGCTCGGCGCTTGAGTAGAAGACCAGGCTACCTGGAGAAGTTCTATCACTGATCAAGTCCTTGGATTACAGCAGCAGCCGATACCAATGCCGAGTTCACCCCTGCTTCAAATGATCATAAGAGGCCGGCTGGAAACTCGATGTGGCTGGCAGCAGTACGACGCTCTTTCGGTGACTTCCTTCAGCGATTACCGAAAGACTTCTGAGGCTGTCGCTGGGAACCTCCAGGTCGCTGGCTGTTGCCACCACTGAAAGACACGGTTCGGGCTCACTCTACGTAAACGCGCCATCTACCTCACGCTGGAATCCAAGACCAAACCTGCTCGACGAACCTCGCTTCTCTTCAACTATTCGCTTACGCCTACACGGGCTGTGCTCTAGTCGACGGTCAAATTTGCTCCGAATCGTACATGCATCGTCAAGATGATGGTCACTCAATCCCCCCAGACGGCCGGGGCCCGCACACCTCCGGAGGTTTTCCACAGCGGCACTTCGCACGCTGCGATTTTGCTTCGAGGTAGAAAGGTCGTATTGATCGGCAGGAGAGGCGATGGAGAGAGCCAAGCAGATCGGATTACCCGAGCAGTCGCGGAGAGACCGGGCAATCGTAGACGAGTACGGAGCACGACTTGGACAGCTCCACAGGCGGAACCCTGGCAAGGTGGAGGAGTGATGCACCAGACCGGCTGCGGGCCTGCGCGTTTTGAGCGCCATCTGCAAGGCTTCGATGGCCAGCGTGGCTTGCAGCGTACGGCCCAGCGCCCAGCCGATGACTTTGCGCGAGAACGCATCCAGTACCACGGCCAGATAGACGAACTCCGTTTCCAGCCGCACGTATGTGATGTCGGCCCGCCACAGCTGATCGATGCCCGTCAGCACCATCTCTCGCGCCAGGTTGG
>JAJZVZ010000025.1 GCA_021846945.1 Acidobacteriota bacterium
ATCTGATCTCATTGCTGAATACGATCGCGAGACCGCCAAGACACGCAAGATGCTGGAAGCCATCCCCACTGACGGCGATCTCAACTACAAACCACACCCCAAGTCGATGAGCCTGGGCCGCTTGGCCGGGCACCTGACCGACATGACTGGGAACTGGGCGATGACCACGCTGACCCAGGACAAGCTGGAGTTTGCCGCCGACCACAAATGGGCCCCCTACATTCCCGCCAGCAAGGCGGCTCTGCTCGAAAAGTTCGACAGCGAGCTCCCGAAGGTGCGGAAAGAGCTGGCTTCGGTTTCACCAGAAAAGTGGGACCAGCACTGGCAGTTCATCTTCGGCGGGCAAAAGTTCATTGACGATCCGCGGCACCAGGTCTTTCGCGAGATGGTGATCAGCCACATGATTCACCACCGCGCGCAACTGGGCGTCTATCTGCGCCTGCTCGACGCCAGGATCCCCGGCGCCTACGGCCCCTCGGCCGATGAGATGTGAGGGGAGCGGGGAACAGGGTACCAAAGGCGAGCCCCCATCTTTTCGGGCTTCCGCCACGGGCCGCCGTGGCGGAAGCGAATACGAATCCCTGACAGGCTTTTATGGCAACGGATTGGTCTTCAGACCGGCGGTTTGAGCCGTCCTGTGCTGCTTCTGGTCGAAGGTGTAGAACGATCCGACACTGAGTTCCAACGCTGCGCCAACGTGAAGCAGATCCACAGCGCGAACACCAATTGCGGGCGTGAGTGCTTTGGCGAGAATCCCGGCCCGCGCGAAAGAGCCTTCGGGGAGGGGCCGAAGGAGCAGGACGCCCGATCGAATATCTCCTTCCAGATCTCGAACGGCATTTTCCACGCTCAAGGCTGGCAGTTCCTTACGAAAAACGCGCAGGCGGAAGGCATTGACCGTTTCCAATTCACAAAGCGGGGTGATGAGGAGCGGCGCATCTGCCGCTGTGGTGAGCGAGATGGCTGCCGGAGTGTTCGCGTCGGGCAGGTACAGGGAGAACAGCGCACTCGCATCGAGGTAGATCATCGGCCTTCACGATCCGCCGCGATCGATTCCGCGCCTGTTTGCGCCAGCATTTTGTCGCCAAGATTCGCGCGCATCCGGGCCAGAAAATCTGGCAGCTCGGGCCTACCCACGGGTTCCGGAGTGAGACGCGCAATGACCTTGCGACGTTTCGTAATGCGCACCTCTTCACCCGATCGCAGGATTTGCTCCACCTTGGGAAAGTCGTAGCGAAGATCGCGTACAGAGACGGTTTTCATGTATCACATTTTAGCATCACGTAGCGCCGGACGTCTTCGCGCTCCCTCTCAGTCAGAATCAGAACACTGACAGAGTTCCGTTGCATCGAGTACGCTGATCTCATGCCGTTCTCATTTCCAAAGGTTTATCCCATACTGGACTCTTGCATCCTTCCAGCTCAGGGCCGTGCTGAGTTTCTCCATCGTCTGGGCAGTTTGCTTGCTGAGGCGGGCGTCACGTTGCTGGAGTATCGCAACAAGAGCGCTACCGGCGCAGAGTTGCTGGCCGACGCGGCGGTTCTCCGCGCCACAATGCCCGCGCCAGGCATCAAGTTAATTCTCGATGATCGCGCTGATCTGGTTGAACAGGCTGGATTTGACGGAGTTCATGTGGATGCGGGCGACGTTTTGCCCACCGAGGCTCGCCGCCTTGTTGGCCCGGACCGGATCGTCGGTACCTTTGGCGGCAGCGATGCGCTGCTGCCCGGCATTCTGGATGCGCCGGCGGACTATCTGGCGGTCGGCCCCGTCTACACCACCACCACCAAGCAGACCGATAAAGCGCCGATCGGCCCGGAGGGAGTGCGCAGGCTGCGCGAGCAGGCCGGGCCGCAGCGGATTCTGACGGCTGCAGCAGGGATCACGCTGGAGACGGCGCCGCTCGTGCTTGCCGCTGGCGCCAGCACCGTCGCTGTTTCGGCGGCGATCTTCCGCACGCCCGACCCCGCCGCCGAGTTCCGGCGCTGGCTCAGAATGTTGGGTTGAGGGAAGAATTCGACGCGTTAACCACGATGGCCAGAATCTGCGAGACATCGCCGCCCCTGATCAAGTAAAACCAAGCAAGTGCAAAGTTCCGACGAAGCCACCAGCCACGTTTCAGACTCCACCGCCGAGACGCCCCGGCTGGTACAGAGTCTGGGCCTCTTCAGCTCAACATCGATCGTGATTGGTTCGATGATCGGCTCTGGCATCTACATTGTGGATGCCGACATTGCCCGCGGTACCAGCTCGCCGGCGCTGTTTCTGGCGGCCTGGGTGGTCACGGCCGTCATGACCATGATTGGCGCACTCAGCTACGGCGAACTGGCGGCGATGATGCCCAAAGCCGGCGGCCAGTATGTGTATCTGCGTGAGGCGCTGGGGCCGTTGTGGGGATTTCTCTTCGGGTGGACGCTCTTTGTGGTGATCCAGACCGGAACCATCGCCGCGGTCTGCGTGGCATTTGGCAAGTTTCTTGGCGTCTTTTTCCCGTCGGTCTCGGCGACGAACTGGCTCTGGCACATCGCCCATGTTCCGGCGCTGCGTGTTGGTCCCATGGTGCTGGGCAACATGGAGATCGGCGTCAATACAGCCAACCTGACCGCCATCCTGATCGTCATCTTCCTGGCCATTGTGAATGTTTTCGGCCTCCGGCTGGGGGCGCTGATCCAGAACATCTTCACCTCAGCCAAGGCCTTGTCGTTGACCGCGCTGATCGTGGTCGCCTTTACGGTGGGCCGCAGCGCCGAGGCGATGCAGGCCAACTTTGGTCCCGGCTGGAGCAACTTCTGGAAGAACGCCGGATGGAACTCGCTGCATCCCGTTCAGGTAGGCGTCGGCGGACCAACGGTGCTGGTGAACCTGTTCGTGATCCTGGCGGTGGTGCAGGTTGGGTCGCTCTTCTCAGCAGACGCGTGGAATAACATCACCTTCACCGCGGGCGAGGTCAAGAATCCGCGGCGCAATCTGCCTCTCTCGCTCATCCTCGGCACGGGGTTTGTGCTGACCGTGTATTTCCTGGTGTCGCTGGCCTACTTACTGGTGCTGCCCATGCATGGCGACCCGCATGGAGCCACAGCGGCAGCGCGTGGCATTCAGTATGCCGCAGAGGATCGCGTGGCCACTGCGGCGCTGGCGCAGGTCTTCCACTCCGCCGGAGCGTGGCTGATGGCTGCAGCGATCCTGATCTCCACTTTTGGCTGTGCGAACGGACTGACGCTGGCGGGTGCGCGCGTCTACTATGCGATGAGCCGCGATGGCCTCTTCTTCAAGTCCGTCGGCAACCTGCATCCGCGCTACAGGACTCCGGTTGCCGGGTTGCTGGTGCAGGCAATCTGGGCTGCGCTGCTCTGCGTCTCGGGCTCGTACAGCCAGTTGCTTGACTACATCATCTTTGCGGAGCTGGTTTTCTATATTCTTACCATCTCCGCCTTATTCGTGCTTCGCTTCAAGCGGCCGGATGCGCCACGTCCTTACAAGGCTTTGGGCTATCCCGTGTTACCGGCGCTATACATCACAATGGCTGCCGGCATCTGTGTCGTATTATTGCGATACAAGCCCCAGTACACCTGGCCGGGTCTGGTGCTGGTTTTGCTCGGCATTCCGGTGTACCTGTTCTGGTCGCGCCGGCCCGTGCGGAATACCAGCTCAGAAATTGACCTGCAGCCTTGAGCAGCAAGCACGTGATATGTGGCCGCGGACGGTGTTGAAAGAACCGGGGCACAAGAATACACAAGCGGCGGCCGAATGATGCGGACGCACAATTGACGGGGAGGGAATGGATGGCTGCCAAGCTTTTTGCGACAAAGCCGATCAGTACAATTCTGGCGGAGGCTGCGGAAACCAGCGAGCACTCATTGAAGCGCGCGCTCGGGCCGGTGAACCTGGTCACGCTCGGCATTGGCGCGATTATCGGAGCAGGCATCTTTGTTCTGACAGGTACCGCCGCGGCTCAGTTTGCCGGGCCGGCGATTGTGCTTTCATTCGCCATCGCTGGAATCGGATGTGTCTTCGCCGGTCTCTGCTACGCCGAGTTTGCATCCATGATTCCGATCGCAGGCAGCGCCTATACCTATGGCTACGCGACCATGGGCGAGCTGGTTGCCTGGATCATCGGTTGGGCGCTGGTGCTGGAATACGCATTTGGAGCGGCCACCGTTGCAGTGGGCTGGAGCGGGTATGCCAGCAGCATGCTTGGGTTCTTCGGCGCCAGGCTGCCGTTCAACGCCACGCCGGCGATTTCGCTCTCGCTTTTTGGGCATACCCTATCGGCGCATGTGGACATTTTTGCGCTGTTGGCAATCATCGTCATCACCGCGGTCCTGGTCATCGGCGTGCGCGAGTCGGCCAATCTCAACAGCACAGCGGTGATCATCAAGGTTTCTGTCGTGCTCATCTTTATCGGCCTGGCTCTGGCATTTGCCTTTGGCCACTGGTCGCACATGGTTGCCAACTGGCATCCATTCATCCCGAAGAACACCGGGCACTTCGGCCAGTTCGGCTGGTCGGGGATTATGCGCGGTGCCGGCGTGGTTTTCTTTGCGTACATCGGATTCGATGCGGTATCCACCGCGGCGCAGGAGGCGCGGAATCCTCAGAAGGATCTGCCTTTTGGCATCCTTGGCTCGCTGGTCATCTGTACAATTCTGTACATCATCGTGGCCGGGTTACTGACGGGTCTAAAGTCCTACACGGCGCTGAATGTACCGGCCCCGGTTGCCGATGGAGCCGCCGAGATTGGCGTGCGCTGGGGCGTCTTTCTCATTGATATGGGAGCCATTGCGGGGCTGGCGTCGGTGATGCTGGTGATGTTACTGGGGCAATCGCGCGTGCTCTACACCATGTCCCACGACGGATTGTTCTGGAAATGGGCGTGCAGGATTCATCCACGTTTCCGCACCCCGTACATTACCTCGATGGTGGTCGGCATCTTCGTCGCGTTCCTGGCTGCCTTTTTTCCGATCTGGCTGCTGGGCGAACTGGTCAGCCTGGGGACATTGCTGGCCTTCACGATCGTTAGTCTGGGCGTATGGATCATGCGCGTGAAACAGCCGGACGTGCACCGGCCGTTCCGCACGCCGTTGGTTCCCCTGGTGCCGATTGGCGGCATGGTGGTGTCTCTGGCGCTGATGCTCTCGCTCGATGCGCCTGCCTGGATTGGCTTCGGAAGCTGGCTGATCGTTGGGCAGATTATCTACTTCACTTACAGCCGGAAACATAGTGTGGTGCAGCGTTCGCTGGCCGCAGCGGCGAAAGAGCCGGGAGCGAGCATAGGGAAGTGACGGATCGTACATCTGTGGCATGTTGCATGAAATAGACTCGCTGCCAAAATGATGCAGAACCCGGCGATTGCTCCGAGGGATTTCCTGACTGGACCTGCTGGCTGCCGGAGGGTAGACTAAATCAAGTGGACTTAGTTCACTCGGAGGGCGCGTGCGGACCGTAAACATTCACGAAGCAAAGACGCATCTTTCGCGGCTGGTGGAGGATGCTGCGCATGGCGAGCCCTTCGTGATTGCCAAAGCGGGGAAGCCCATGGTGAAGGTGGTTCGGATCGATGCTTCTGGCGACAAGCCAAAGCGCCGCCTGGGTTTTCTGAAGGGAAAGATTAAGGTTCCCGACGACTTCGATACGATGTTTGCCGACGAGATCGAAAAGTTGTTCTATGGTGAAGAATGAAGCTTCTTCTGGATACTCATTTGTTGCTCTGGGCGAGTGAAGGATCCCACCGTGTATCAGCGGTGGCAAAGAAGCTTATCCTGAATCCGGAGAACGAACTGATTTTCAGCAGCGCAAGCATCTGGGAAATTGGGATCAAGCACGCAAAGGCAGCGGAAAGATTTGACGCGGAACCTGGGTTTGTCCGGGAGGCACTGCTGGAAAACGGATATTCCGAGCTGAACATCACCGGCAGACATGGTGTCGCAGTTGCCCATCTGCCGTCCATTCACAAGGATCCCTTCGACCGCATCCTGATTGCTCAGTCTATGGTCGAAGGGATCACCTTGCTGACATCGGACGCGGTTGTCGCGAAATACCCTGGACCGATCCGTAAAGTCTGAACCGGGTCTATGCCGTTGTCTTCGCGCAGAACTCATCGAAGGCGCGGATCAACTCAGTGGCGATCTCCGGTGCCGTGGCCTGTTCGATGACCGAGCGCTGCATCAGATAGACCAGCTTGCCGTCGCGCAGGATGGCAATCGAAGGAGAGCTGGGTGGATTGCCTTCAAAGTAGCTGCGGGCGCGTTCTGTCGCTTCGCGGTCCTGGCCGGCGAAGACCGTGATCTTGTGATCGGGAAGGTTCGTGGCATTGGCCAGTGCCAGGCGTACGCCGGGACGCATCTTGCCCGCCGCACAGCCGCAGATAGAATTGATAACGATTAGAGTGGTTCCCGGCTGCGCGAGCGTGGCGTCCACGTCCTCGGCGGTCCGGGTTTCCTTGATCCCGGCGCGCACAAGCTCCTCGCGCATCGGAATCACCATCAGTTCTGGATACATATTTGCCTCCGGCAGGGGAAGTTGCCTGTAACCATTTTAACGGCAGACCCCGTGGTATAGCCTGATAGGGATGCTCATCGAGGAAAATCAGCCGCTTGCGCGATTCACTACGTTTGGCGTCGGCGGTCCGGCCCGATGGTTTGTGCAGGCCGCAAGCGAAGACGAGATTGTTGCCGCGGCTGCGTGGGCGCAGGAGCGCAAGGTTCCGCTTTTCGTGCTCGGCGGCGGAAGCAACCTGCTTGTCTCTGACGCAGGATTCGATGGGCTGGTATTGCGTGTGGGCTTGCGCGGGGCTGTGCGAGCCGAGGATTCGGATCATCCCGGCCAAATGATCTACCGGGTGGCCGCGGGTGAGGATTGGGATAGCTTTGTCGAGCGTGCCGTGCGTGATCGTTGCGCCGGCATCGAGTGCCTTGCGGGTATTCCCGGCACGGTGGGCGGCACACCGGTGCAGAACGTGGGCGCCTATGGGCAGGAAGTGGCAGCAGTCATCGAGCGCGTGCGGGTCTTCGACGTGAAGGAGCAAGCCTTCGAGGAGTTCTCAGCCGCCGAGTGCGGTTTTGCGTATCGCCGCAGCCGCTTCAACTCCACGGACCGCCGCCGTTTTATCGTCACGCGGGTGGACTATCGCCTGGCTGCTGGCGGCGCGCCTACGCTGCGATATGCGGAGCTGCAACGGGCAATTGACACCATGCAGGCGGGCGGAGCGGCTCCCAGCCTTGCGGAAGTAGCCGCTCTTGTGCGCCGCATCCGCATGTCAAAGGGAATGCTGCTGGTTGAGGGCGATCCGGACTGTCGCAGCGCCGGCAGCTTCTTCAAGAATCCTGTGGTGACGGAAGAAGAGGCATGGCAGATTGCCGGCGCTGCCGCGAAGGAGCCGCCTCGCTATCCTGCGGAGCCGGGGTATGTGAAACTGCCGGCAGCATGGCTGATCGAGCAGGCAGGGTTCCCCAAAGGCTTCGCGATGGGCGCGGCGGGCATCTCTTCGCGGCATACGCTCGCGCTGATCAATCGCGGCGGAGCAAAGGCAATTGAGATTCTCACACTCGCTTCGGAGATTCGTGCCGCAGTGGAAAAGCTCTTTGGCGTAAGCCTTGAAGTTGAGCCTGTGCTCGTGGGCTTTTAGAAGCTTCTGTAGTAAGTCCAGCAACTGCGCCTTCAGAACGCTGAAGAAGCAGAGGAGCGCTTCCTTGCGAAGTTAGGCAATACCTCTGATTCTTCGGCAATCATGATGGAAATAGAATCTTTATTCCCGAACTTTTGCAGGTTGAATCTGCAAGGATCATAAGGCTGGCCGCTCCGGGTAGACGCGATTCTTCCACCCGCCGCCGGTTCCTGCGTAGTGCCGAAGAGCTGAAGCCACCGTTGCGCAAAGATAAAACAGGCTGATGACTGGCAGGGCAATTCCCCAGAGCGGCGAGCGGCGGTAGCGGCGGAGCGTGGGTTGAAAGGCGAGCGCCATGATCAGCCAGGAAAGAAGGCCCAGCAGGCGTGGCAACCCGTGTGCAAGCAAGGCAAGCAGCGGCGGCGCGCAAAAGACGGATCCCATGCCAGCGACGCAACCCAGCAGCATCAGCGGCGAATGTCTGAGCTGTACATACGCGGTGCGGGCAATCATGTCCCAAATATCGCGCCAGTCTAAATAGACGCGGGCCGATACCGCGCGTTCGCTATGGCCCAGCCAAATCCGCCCGCCCGTGGATTTGATCTCCTTGGCCAGCGCACAATCATCAATCAGATGGTGGCGAATGCGGGAGACGCCCTGAATGCGATCCATTGCTGCGCGGCTTGCCAGCATGGTTCCTCCAGCGGCTCCGGCCGTGCGTTTCTCAGGATCAGCGACCCAGTGAAAGGGATAAAGCATCTGGAAGAAGAAGACGAATGCGGGAATCAGCGCGCGCTCGGCCGCGGTGGCGCAGTGGAGGCGAACCATTTCAGAAACGAGATCCAGCCCGCTGGCCTCGGCCCTGGCAACCAGGGATGAGATGTGGTCCGGCGCGTGGAGGATGTCGGCGTCGGTCAGCAGCACGTAGCCGGCAGCCTTGGCCGTTTCGTGGGCCAGGCCCTGGTGTACGGCCCAGAGTTTGCCGCTCCAACCATGCGGCAAAGGCCGGCCGTTGATGATCGTGAGCCGCTCAGCCGCGTCGAGAGATGCCGCGATCGTGGCAGTGCCATCCGTGCTATTGTCGTCGACCAGGATGATCGCGAACTCCGCCGGATAATCCTGCGCGAGAAGGGAAGCAAGACTCTGCCGTATGCTCTCGGCTTCATTGCGAGCAGGCACAATGACCGCCAGCTTTGCGTTGCCGGACGGCGCCCCTGCATTCAGGACCGGCAAAGATCGCCAGAATCTGCCATGAAATGCAATAAGGTAGATCCACGCGGCAATCGAGAGCAGAGCGACGATGGTGATCATTTCGTGTATCGATTCCCGGGAGGCTGGCGCCCAACTGGAGGATATCTTGTCGCATCTTACATCACCACGCGGTGTCGCAGAAGAAACGCGCGGCGCTACTTCGATGTACGGCGGGGAATACTAGCGTTGCGGATTCTAGTCCATTGGGAGAAGAGGTAAGCTCGTTTGCAGCGATGGTTCCACTCTCTGTAGCTCTGCGCTTTGCGGCGTATTCATCACAGGCGCTACTTGCCTGGGAACGATCACATACGTCCCATAATCGATGGTCATGACTGCTCGGCCACCGATTCGAACCTGTGTCTCGCTTCGGTCGTATTCCGGCAGCCAGAATCCGCGGGTCTGCGCATAGGTATGATGAATCAGCGCACGCGAGATCCAAAACGAAGGGTTCTTCGCTGGCTCCACTTCAAGTTTCGCGAGCGCAAAGTCCGCTGCATCGACCCATATTTTTCCTCTATAGAGAAATTTTCGCTCTTTCAGTGGTTCAACGTAGAGAGTATAAGCAGGCCGGTCATGGAGGGTTTCGCTTCCCAAAAGACGAAAGGTGTAATTGTCTTCGGTGAGCGCGGTTTCATCCTTGATCAACGCGGCTTCCTGCTCGCTGTCGACGGCCCGCTTCAGCACCTTCTGGCAGAGTGTGCCCGATCCGCTTTGAGATACGACGCGAAAGCTTTTTCCTGATGCGGCGTCGTAGTTCACCTCCACATCCATGGCTGCACGTATTCTCTTAAGAAAGCCTTTATACTCCACGGCATAATGGCGAAGCGCCTGGTAGCGTTCCAGCCTTTCATCCTGTTCCTGGTTGTGTCGCTGCATCCGCTCCACAATCTCTGATGGGCTCAGAGACGCGGGCATTCCCGGAGTCGCATCTTGCGGCAAGGCACTGCATGAGAATAAGGCAATGAAGACCGTAATCACCGGGATGCTGCTTTGCCTGAACCATACGCGCCATATCATGAGCAGGCTCCTACGCTTCCTGGGTTTGGGACCTTAGGATTACGCAGGTTCGAGGTGCAAACACCACGCGCAAGAACACCACCTCTCTGCACTCCGGCGACGTGGCACAAGGAGCCCTGAAGAATTCCGGCAATTTGTCTTCAGATTTTCCCGCCGCCGCTGATTGCTGTCAAGAGGGTGAAGAGGTAGAAAAGCCGAGCGTTATCAGCCCACATGCATCCGGGAAGACTGCTCTTGGCCTGCGTCAGGAAGCCTTGAATACGCGAAGGTACGGGTACGCTGCACGGTCAAAGATCGGGCAGCAGAACGCTGCGGATCACCGGGAAGACCGGTTCAGCGCTGCGGCACGCACCGCTTTTGCAGCACGGCATGAAACCCTGGCGGCGCTCTCAGAAGTGCCGGATAGAATCGCCAGGACCCGGGGGCGCATTTTCAGCGCTCTGCTCGGTGGGGCGCTCGACGCGGCTTTCGAGCGAGCGGCTCACCAGTTCGCGCGAGCCAAGGCCGACGGCGAGCGCGAGCGTGAGGACGATGCCGCCGAAGAGTATGCCGAAGGCGAGTTCAACGACGGCGCCGCCGATTTCAAGATGCTCTAGGACCATGGCGGCGGTGAGAACGAGAACGAGCCACTTGACTCCGAGTGAAAGAAAGCGCGCGTACTGCAATTGTGCATTGACCGCGCCGATGAGGACGGTGCGCGCCAGAAAGCGCGCGATGATCGTGCCCGCGATCAGCAGGAAGATGGCGCCTACAACATGCGGAACGTACGGCAACAACGAAATGGGAAAGGCCACCGCGGTGGCGTAGGATGCGTCGAAGGCGGAAACGCCAATAATGAGGCCGATGAGGATACAAATCCAAAAGGAAGCACGGGCGGCCAAGGCGGTTGGCGAGGTTGACGGGGTCCACTCCGCGCCGCTGCGGCTGCGGACAACGCGGTCGTCAAACTTGGCCGCGGTCAGGGCGCGTTTCAACAATGCCGACAGCACCACGCCGATCAGTGCGAACAATACCAGGGCCACAAAGAAGGCCAAAATGCCCGGCAGTACGGCGATGAGCAGTGAGACGACGCGATAGAGCGACTGGTGCAACGCACTGGACATCTGGTGCCAGATGGTTCCGCTATCTACATACGAGGGCTGCTGAACTTTGGGTTGCGTAGTCTGGAACATGGTGACAAGGATTGTTAGCATAGGACTCACTCCTTGAATCAGCGCTCGAGTTGCATCCGGAAAACGGCTTGATTTGACTGAAAGCGCAAAGCCAGCCCAGATTGCCGCGCGCCGCTTTGAGCGCGCCGGAAGCCGGGCATTCGGGACGTTGGATGCGCATGGAAGTTCATGGATTAAACCGGTCAGGCCAACGCCAGCGCGAGACGAGATAAGGCTTCTCAATCTCGAAGGCTGCGGCGACCGCCTCGATATGATGTTCAGGTTCGACACCGGATGCGGTGCAGTTGATGTGGCTGGCGACCCAGGCAAGGTAAAGCGGGATCAGAGCGCCAAGAAGATGCCCGCGGTTGATGGTGCGAAGCCGGTAGGCGAGAAGAAAATCGAAGATGGTGCGGGCCCAGAGCGCGTCCGGCATACGAAACGCGGCGCCGTCGGTGAGCGAAAGCCGCTTGAGGCCGAGCAGCGAGTTCGGCGGCAGGACAAGTGACCAAATCTCCTGGAGGTTCGCGTATGCCAGGCGAAAGGTTTGCAGCATGGCGGCAATATCCGGCGTTGCGTCTGTGGCGGGAATCGCCACGGCTGGCGAAAAGCTTCGGGACGGAGGCAACTGGCGTGGCCGCTGCCAGAAGGCTGCTTTGGCTTCAAGGTCGGCAAAGAGCGAACCGGCCACCAGCGGAAGGATGGTCTTCAGGTCAGGTTCGGCAGGGTGGGGAAGAACGCGCGGACCAACCGGGACTTCGCTTACGGTGAACCCCGCGACAGCGGCTTCACTGACGGGCCAGAGAATTGCCCCGTCCTGGTTGAGCGCCATGAATCGCTGCGCCACTGCAGACAGGCGTTCTGCCATACGCAGAGAGAGGCCCAGGTCGATCGCCATCGGAAAGCGCGTGCGAGAGGCGTAGAGCGCGCGGCTCAGCGGATAAAGAATGGCAGAGTTGACCAAGGCGGCGTGCGGCGGCAGGGCATAGCGCGGGAGTACGAGATCGGCGGAAGCCGTGACGATGGGATTGGCAAGATCGCGCAGAGCGGGCAGGTTCAACGAGCCGGCTTCAGGTCCCAGCATGAGGATGGAATTGGCGCCGTTGTCATGCGCGAGTTGGTACGCGCTGACAAAGTCGGCCGCGGTCATGGTCCAGGAAATTCTGGTTGCGGGAGCGGCAATGATACGCAGCGCGGGATAAGCATCCTTTGCGGATGCGTCTGAGGTGGCGATCAGCAAATCTTCCGGGGCGAAGGAGGCTGCCAGATTGACGAGGACGTTTTCAAGTTGCTCCTGTGGCAGAGCTGCCAGCAGGACCAGAAGGCGAGCGCCCGACGGTGCTGAAGAGGAAGTCGTGCTGGAAAGCGGGTTTGTTGTTGCCATTTTTACGTTCTCATGAGGCATTTGCCTCTATAGAGTTAGGATGCCGGAAAGCGGAATGCGCAGCCACGAGGGGCGATTGTTGAGTTCATAATGCAGCTCATAGAGAGCCTTCTCAAGCAAATAACCATCAAGCAGCTCCTGCGACGGTTGCGGAGGCGGCAGCAGATCCGGCCTGGCGGCGATGGTATCACGGTAGGCGCGCAGGAACTCAGCGGAAACAGTATTCTGCCAGCAAAGCGCCCAGGCCGCAATGGGTCCGGCGTCCGGATTCGCGGTCAGATAGCGATCGACTCCGGTGTGTGCGGCATAGGAGAAAGATCGGATCATTCCCGCGACATCTCTCAACGGCGATTGCTTTTGCCGCCGCTCGGCAAGGGAGCGCGCGGGCTCGCCTTCGAAATCAATGATAACGAAGTTGCCTGTGCCTTTTGCACCTCCGCCCGTACGCAGAGTTTGTCCCAGGTGATAATCGCCGTGAATGCGAATGCGTAGACCGGCTGCCTCAAGAGTTGCAATGGCGCCGGCCCGCGCGAAAAGATTATGGCGGCGCGAGAGCAAGAGCCCCGCGTCTTCGACGGTAGCATCATCGAGGTCGGCCAACTTCGCTTTGAGTGCATTGAGGGCGAGGGAGATCTGCGCCTCGATGCGGCCGGCGTCCCGCGCCAGGTCCTTTGCGGTGGAGGGCTCGGCCGCAAAGGCCGGATCGTCGGTGGGTGTGGCAAGCGCGAGATGCATCTCGGCGGTGCGGCGGCCCAGGAGGGCTGCGGCCTCAAGCGAAGCGCGGGCATGTGCCATGATTTCGCTGGGTGGACGGTGGTCTGTCAGGAAACCTGGAGCGGGAAACTCGGGCGCGTCGTGCAGTGCGGCTACCGCCGGGAAGAAACTCGCAAGCTGGTCGAGAAACCACTGCCATCCATCGCCCTTGTTGGCCACCATCGCCTGGAGCATCGCCACTGTGGTCTTCTTCCAGCCTGGCTGTGTCATGGCAATCTCGCCCAGGAAGGGCGGAATGTGCGGGAAGCGGGCCACCTCGGTGAGAAAACGGCCGATTTCAACTTCGGGATTTTCACCCGGCTGAATACGCCGGAACAGCTTCAGGATCAGGTGGTCTCCGTAGAGGATGGAGGTATTGGATTGCTCAGCCGAGCCGACGCGCGACAGGCCCAGTTTAGTAGAGGTAGCCTGATGGAACGCCGTGGAGGCTCGCGCGTCGAGCCTGCCGCGCTGTGGAGCGCCTTCTCCGGCCGAGGGAGATTCGCGTGGCTGTAAGTGGTGTTTGGCCGTGGTAGCGTCGGATGAATCCGCAACTGCGGATTCATCGGCCTCCGCATCCCCGCCCCCGTGCGCGGCTAGAAGCGCCAGGCTTGAGTTTTGCTGAATCAGACGCAGAAGCGCCTGGCGAAAACCCTCCAATATTGTGGCATCGAAGAGAATCGCGGGGCCGAGCGGAAATGCGAGGGTTGCGAGCACGCTCTGGGGAGAGTCGGCGATCTCCTCGGTACCAGCGCCGATGGCGATCGAAAGCTGGTAAAAATCCGAAGGACCTTCTGAATACTTGACCTCCACGAAGAAGATCGCGGGTGGAAGCGGCGCCGCGCCGGGCAGTCCGAAAAAGGCGGAGTCTGCAGCCTCTTTTGCGTCCGAGGAGGCCACTTCTACCCAGTCGAGTACCCGCGCCGACTCGATCCTGCGGGCCTTTGCTCCAAACCATCGTTGCTGCGGAAGCCATGCCGGCAGCGCATTTTCCAATGTCTTCTGGCAGGCTGTCGCAAGCAGCCCTGACCAGCCATGGCTGATCACCTCGGGCGTGATGCCCTTGTCTATCGCCACTTCCTGGGCAGCGTCCAACTGCGCTTCAATCGGGATATCGAGCTTCATGCTGGCGGGCTGAAGTTCGAGCCAGAGAAACGAGTACGGCGCCAGGGACAAAGCATAAGGGGCTTCGGTAATTGTTGGAAATGACACGTAGCCGAGCATCTCCACCGGTTCCATTCCAGCGTACGCGCTCAGGTCAAGCGAGACGGGCTGAGCAAACCGGCTGAGATTAGCCACGCAAAGAACTGTCTCGTGCGTACCATCGCCACGATCAAGATCGCGGAGATAGGCGAGAATTTTGCGGTTTGCCGAATTCAAGAACGTAAACGTGCCGCGGCCGAAGACCTGGAAGAGTTTGCGCAGGGCGATCATGTTGCGCGTCCAGTGCAACAGACTGGACTGATCGCTGAGCTGAGCTTCCACATTGATGGCCTGATAGCCGTAGATGGGGTCCATGATGATCGGAAAGTAGAGCCGCGCCGGGTCGCATTTCGAAAAGCCGGCGTTGCGATCCGAAGTCCACTGCATGGGCGTGCGCACGCCGTTGCGGTCGCCGAGATAGATGTTGTCGCCCATGCCGATTTCATCGCCGTAGTAGAGAATCGGCGTGCCCGGAAAGCTGAGCAGGAGCGAGTTCAGCAGTTCGATGCGGCGGCGATTATTGTCCATCAGCGGCGCCAGGCGCCGGCGAATACCCACATTGACGCGCATGCGCGGGTCGGCCGAGTAGGCGAAGTACATATAATCGCGCTCGTCATCGGTGAGCATCTCCAGCGTGAGCTCGTCGTGATTACGCAGAAACAGCCCCCATTGGCAGCTCTCGGGAATCGACGGTGTCTGGGCCATGATGTCGGTGATGGGCAGACGGTCCTCTTGCCGAAGCGCCATGTAAATGCGTGGCATCAATGGAAAGTGGAAGGCCATGTGGCACTCGTCGCCATCTCCAAAGTAGGGACGCACATCAGCAGGCCACTGGTTAGCTTCAGCCAGGATGAGGCGGTTGGCGTATTCGGCATCGATGGCGGCGCGGATGGTCTTAACGACGGCATGCGTCTCCGGGAGGTTTTCGCAGGATGTGCCATCGCGCTCGCAGAGATAGGGGATCGCGTCCATTCGCATCCCGTCCACGCCCATGTCGAGCCAGAAGCGCATGGCCTTCAGCACTTCCTCAATCACCAGCGGATTATGGAAGTTCAAATCAGGCTGGTGTGCAAAAAAGCGGTGCCAGTAGAAGGCTTTGGCCGTTTCGTCCCATGTCCAATTGGACTTTTCCGTGTCGGTGAAGATGATGCGCGCATCCTTGTAAAGCTGGTCACTTTGTGACCAGACATACATATCGCGCTGCGGCGAGCCGGGAGGCGCAAGGCGCGCGGCCTTGAACCATGGATGTTGGTCGCTGGTGTGGTTGATAACCAGCTCGATCATCACCTGCATGTTGCGCTGATGCGCGGCGTCAAGGAACGCCTTGAAATCGCTCAAGGTTCCGTAAGATGGGTTGACGTCAACATAGTTGGCAATATCGTAGCCGTCATCGCGCAGCGGCGAGGGGAAAAAGGGCAGTAGCCAGATGCAGGTAATGCCGAGATCCTGGAGATAGTCGAGCCGCGAGAGCAGTCCAGGGAAGTCGCCGATGCCGTCGTTGTTTGAATCTGCGAAGGCGCGCACGTGAAGCTCGTAGATGATTGCGTCCTTGTACCAGAGCGGATCGGTTGCGCTTGCCAGCTTTTTCACGCTTTCGGTCTCCCGGTTGCGGCAGATGCAGAAAAGCTCTACTGCTATTCAGCTTTGTTGGCAGTGTGGCCTATACGTGGGCACGGCGCACTTTCCGCCCTCGCCCGGCGGATTTTCTACCATCCTCAAAAATTCTTCGACGGTAAGCCGGCTCAATGCTTTGCATCGCAAGGATGATCCGGTCAGGCTGGATATCCTTTGACCCTACCGCCTTGGCTTCCGCACCAAGCCGATCATTCAGGCTCGCCTTCCGAGCTACAAATAATACTCAAAGTCCGTCTCCACCTTCAGCCTGCGATGAATCTTGAGAATGTGGCCGGAGATGCGCGCCGGATTCAGTTCTACGTAGTTGCGCGGTCCGTGCCAGAGATAGCGCTCGCCCGTCAGCAGGTCTTCGGCTTCGTAAGCGCGATCATGGGGAATTTGCAGGTCATCCAGCGGCAGCGTCACGTGCCCGGCCTGGGTGTAATGCGGATCGAGATTGACCACTGCCAGGATCAGGTTCGAGCGGTCTTCCGATTCCTTGCTGTAGCTGAGGAGCTGGTCGTTGTCAGTCTGGTGAAACTTGAGCGACCAGTCACTCTGCAGCGCCGGATTGCTGTTGCGAATTTCATTGACCTGTGCAATCAGTTGCCGCAGGCTCTCGGGACGATTGAGATCCCAGTGGCGGATCTCGTATTTTTCCGAGTTAAGATATTCTTCGCTGCCGTGGCGTATGGGGCGATTCTCCAGAAGCTCGAAGGCGGGGCCATAGATGCCGTAGTTGGCGCCGAGCGTAGCCGCCAGCAGCAAGCGAATGACAAAGGCCGGCCGGCCGCCCATCTGCAGAAACTCGGTGAGGATGTCGGGCGTGTTGGTCCACTGGTTTGGACGGAAGAACTCCCGCACCGGAGTTTGCGCCAGCTCGGTTAGGTAAGCCGCAATTTCTTCCTTCCCGTTGCGCCAGGGGAAGTAAGTGTACGATTGGCCGAAGCCGATTTTGGCCAGCCGGTACATGATCTTCGGACGCGTGAAGGCCTCCGCCAGAAAAAAGACCTCTGGGTGGTCACGCTTGATCTCCGCGATCACCCATTCCCAGAAGGGAAATGCTTTGGTGTGCGGGTTATCGACGCGGAAGATCGTGACGCCCATGCCGATCCAGTAGAGGAAGACACCCTTCATCTCTTCCCACATGCCGCGCCAGTCTTCGGTCTCAAAATCGAACGGGTAAATGTCCTGATATTTCTTGGGGGGATTCTCGGCGTATTGGATGGTTCCGTCGGGCCGCTTGCGGAACCATGACGGATGTTCGCGGACGTACGGGTGATCGGGGGACGCCTGAAATGCCACGTCGAGCGCAACATCCATATCGAGCTGTCGGGCCTTCGCAACAAAACGTTGAAAGTCCCTGATGGTGCCCAACTCGTGGTGAATTTCCTTATGTCCGCCTTCTTCTGATCCGATGGCCCACGGGCTGCCGCAGTCGCCGGGCTGCGCCTCCTGCACGTTGTTGCGGCCTTTGCGGAAGGTGTGGCCGATGGGATGAATCGGCGGCAGATACACGACATTGAAGCCCATTTCTGCGATGTAAGCCAGGCGCTTTTCGCAGTCCGCGAAGGTACCGTGCTTGCCCGGTTCCTGCGCCGTGGAGCGGGGAAAGAATTCGTACCACGAACTGAAGCGCGCGCGCACCGGATCGACAACGACGCTGAGTTCCTGATCGGATTCCGTGGCTACGCTTTTGTCGGGATAGCGCTGGATCAACTCGTGCAGCATGGGGTCAGTGGCGTGCGTCCGCAGCTTCTTGGCATCTTTGCCTGCGCGCAAAACCGATGCCCGCTCGTGAAGCCATGTGGCGTCGGCGCCGGAGGCGCGGGCTGCGGCCTTCGTGACCAGATCCGCTCCGATCAGGTAATCGACGAGGGCGTCGCTCTCCGCCTGGATGCGCTTGAGCAGATCGCGGCGCCAGGTCTCGAAAGGATCCACCCATCCCTGCACTTTGAAGCCGTAACGGCCCATCTCGCCGACGCGGAATGCGGCCGTCCAGCGGTCGTTCACCAGCGGATGCATCGGGATCTCGGTCCAGTCGCTGGAGCCTTCGCGACGCGCCAGAAGCACGGCGCCGATGGCGTCGTGGCCGTCAGTAAAGATGTCGGCTTCCACCCGGACCTGATCGCCGAGCGTGCGCTTCGCGGGAAAGCGCCCGCCGTCTACCTGCGGCGTGATGCCTTCAATCACAACGCGCCTGCGTCCTTCGAATTGAGTTCCGTTCATCGTGCCGCCATTCTGGTGAGTCAATGGTTCCGGTTTTGTCGCACGCGCCCGCGTTGAGCCGGGCATCATGCAAATGTCAAAGTTGATCAGTGCCGCAGCGCCGCCCGTTGTTCGATGAGACGCTGGTAAAGAGCAATCGTCTGGTGAGCGATCGCCGTCCAACTGAATGTCTCCTCCACGCGTCGTCGGCCCGCATCGCCAAAGCGCCGGCACATCACAGGGTCATCGAGCAGCTGTTGGATACGCGCCGCCAGATCCCGTGCAAATCTCTCGGGATCGCGCGGAAAAGTGGTGACGGGATCCTGATCGAACGGCACCAGGAAGCCCGTCTCACCGTCAACCACCACTTCTTTGATGCCTCCGGTAGCGCTGGCGACAACCGGCGCGCGGCAAGCCATCGCCTCCAGGTTGATGATGCCGAAAGGCTCGTAAACCGACGGGCAGCAGAAGACGCGGGCGTTGCTGTAAAGCTGGATGGTCTCTTGTCTGGTCACCATCTTTTCAATCCATACGATGCGCGGATGCTGCTTGCGGGCTTCTTCCACTTTATTACGCATCTCCGCGGCAATCTCCGGCGTGTCCGGCGCGCCCGCACAAAGCACCACCTGCGTCTCCGGTGGCAAGTAACGGATGGCGTCGACAAGATGCGTGACGCCCTTCTGGCGCGTGATGCGACCGACAAACAGCACATACGGCACGGCCGGATCGACGCCGTAATCCGTCAGCGCCTTTGTATCGGAGGTCTTCTGGTACTCGGCGAGATCGATGCCGTTGTAGATGACGTGAATACGATCAGGATCCACATCGGGATAGGCGCGCTGAATATCCGCCTTTGTGCCCTTGGAGACGGCGATGATCGCGTCCGCATCCAGAATCGCCGTGCGCTCCATCCACGAGCTCATGGCGTAGCCGCTGCCGAGTTGCTCGGCCTTCCAGGCGCGCAGCGGCTCCAGCGAGTGGGTGGTCATCACAAAGGGCATGCCGTAGAGCTTTTTGGCGAGATAACCGGCCATCGACACATACCACGTGTGCGTGTGGACAACGTCCACGCCCTGGAGAGCCTTGATCTGCGTCAGGTTCAAACTGAAAGCTTCAAGTGCGCCTTTGAATTTGCCGTCGGTTCCGTTGCTGATCTCGGGCCACGGCTCCGCGCCGCAAACGTGCAGCTTGCCGTTGTCCGAGTGCTGCGGTCCCCAGCAATGCACCTCGACGTCGATCTCCCTGGCCAGCTCGCGGCTGAGATAATCGACGTGGACGCCTGCGCCTCCGTAGACATGCGGGGGATATTCTCGCGTGAAGATGCCGACTCGCAAAGTTCCGACCTCCGGGCAACGCGGTAGCTCCAGTCAATCAGGGGTGCTCAGGAAGCACGCCCGGCATGACAGCTTGCTGGCCGAATGATAACCCGGCTGCCTCCTGAATGCCATCCGGGTCATCAAAATGCGAGAAGGGTGCGGCCGCCAACGTTCGCAGAGATGCCGCAATCTAATCCACGCGTTCGATCGCCATTGCGGTGGCTTCTCCCCCACCAATGCACAGCGAAGCCACGCCGCGCTTGAGCCCGTATTTCTTGAGTGCCGAGAGCAGCGTGACAAGGATGCGCGCGCCGGAAGCTCCGATGGGATGCCCGAGGGCGCAGGCGCCACCGTGGACATTTACCTTTTCGCGCGGGAGGTCGAGATCGCGCATTGCCGCCATTGCCACTACGGCGAAAGCTTCGTTGATTTCGAACAGGTCGACATCGCGCATTGCCCATCCGGTGCGCTCTGCGAGCGCACGGACGGCACCGATGGGCGCGGTGGGGAAAAGGCTGGGCTTGCTGGCGTAGCCCGCATGGCCGTGGATGACGGCGAGAGGCTGAACGCCGCGCCGCGCCGCCTCAGAACGGCGCATCAGCACCAGCGCGGCCGCACCATCGGAGATGGAGCTGGAGTTTGCCGCCGTTACCGTGCCGCCCTCACGAAAGGCCGGCTTGAGAATGGGAATCTTGTCGAGTCTGGCTTTGAGCGGCAGTTCATCCTGCGTAACCTCGCGTTCGGTCTTGCCCGACTTCACGGTGACCGGGACGATCTCCGCCGCGAAGCTGCTGTCTGCGGTGGCTTTCTGGGCGCGAGTGAGCGAGGAGATGGCATATTCATCCTGCGCCTCCCGCGTAAAGCCGTAGCTTTGTGCACAATCCTCGGCGAAGGTGCCCATTAGGCGCCCCTTGTCGTAGGCATCTTCGAGCCCGTCAAAAAACATATGGTCGATCACTTTGTGATGGCCCATCCGATATCCGGCGCGGGCGCGATCTAATAGATAAGGGGCGTTGGTCATGCTCTCCATGCCGCCGGCCACAATGACGGTGGCGCTGCCGGCAAGGATCAGATCGTGCGCCAGCATGACTGCCTTCATGCCCGAGCCGCACATCTTGTTGATGGTCGTCGCGCCAATTGATGGAGGCAAACCGGCTCCGAGGGCTGCCTGCCGGGCCGGAGCCTGCCCCTGACCGGCCGTGAGGACGCAGCCGAAGAGAACCTCCTGCACAGAATCGGGAGCAAGACCGGCGCGCTCGATGGCGGCACGGATCACCGCGGAGCCCAGTTCGGGTGCGCTCAGTTCCTTCAGATCGCCCTGGAAGCCGCCCATCGGCGTGCGCGCCGCGCCAACCAGAACGATGGAATCGTAAGTGGCCATATATACACCTCGAAGAGGGATTTAGCGCGGAGCCATGCGCAATGCGCCATCCAGCCGAATCACCTCGCCATTCAGCATGGTATTTTCGCAGATGTGTTTGACCAGGGCCGCAAATTCCTCCGGGCGCCCCAGGCGAGCCGGGAAGGGAACGCTTTTGCCAAGCGCCTCCTGCACCTCTTTTGGGAAAGCCGCCATCATCGGCGTATCGAAGATGCCGGGCGCGATGGCCGCCACCCGGATGCCGAAGCGGGCCAACTCGCGCGCCGCCGGCAGCGTAAGCGACGCCACGCCGCCCTTTGAGGCGGCATATGCGGCTTGCCCGATCTGGCCGTCGAAAGCGGCGACGGATGCCGTGTTGACGATGACGCCGCGCTCGCCGTCCTCGCCGGGCTGTTCCTTCGCTATGGCCTCGGCCGCGAGCCGGAGCATATTGAATGTGCCAACGAGATTAATGTTGATGGTTCTGGCAAAGCTCTCCAGCCGGTGCGGTCCCTCGCGGCCGACGATCTTTTCAGCGGGAGCGACGCCCGCGCAGTTCACCAGCCCGTGCAGGTGGCCAAAGGTGGCAAGTGCGAGATCGACGGCTGCTTTCCCGTCCTTTTCACTGGTTACATCGGTAGCCGCAAAACGGGCGGCATTACCCAGCCGTGCCGCCGTGGCTTCTCCGCCGTTTCGGTCCAAATCTGCGATGACGACTGAACCGCCTTCTTTCACGACCAGCGCTGCGGCCGCCGCGCCCAGCCCTGAAGCCGCTCCGGTGACCAGAAATACGTGATCCTTGATCTGCATTGGAATCTTCCTCGATGCTTCACCACCCCCAACCGGCCGAAGCATACCATTCTAAAACGATTTGTGATTATACTTCAGGATTGGACGAGTGCGCGGAGGCAAAATCCATTGACCACCTCTTCTTCGGGCCATCCTCTTACGCAATTGAGTGAGGACGAGCGGATGTTCCGCGACACTGTGCGGCAATTTGCTGAGGACGAGATTGCGCCGCTGGTTCGCAGAATGGATGAAGACCAGCACCTGGATGCGGGGCTGGTGGTGAGGCTCTTTGAGTTGGGGCTGATGGGGATCGAGATCCCCGAGGAGCATGGCGGCAGCGGTGGCACATTCTTTGAGGCGGTTCTGGCCGTCGAGGGGATCTCCGCCGTAGACCCTGCAGTGGGCTTGCTGGTGGACGTGCACAATACGCTGGTGGTGAAGGCCCTGGCGCGCTGGGGAAATGCGGCGCAGAAGCAGAAATATCTGCCGCGGCTGGCGGCGGACACCGTAGGCGCCTATGCATTGAGCGAGGCGGGAGCGGGTTCTGATGCCTTTGCATTGCAGACGCGCGTCGAAAGACGCGGTGACAGCTATGTGCTGAACGGGCGCAAGCTGTGGATTTCGAATGCGAAGGAAGCGGGACTCTTTGTCGTCTTCGCCACCGTGGATCCGGGAGCGGGCTACAAAGGCATTACCGCATTCCTCGTGGAGCAAGGCGCGCGGGGATTTACCATCGGCCGGAAGGAAGACAAGCTCGGCATTCGCGCTTCCAGCACCTGCGAGCTAATCTTCGAAGAGTGCGCTGTTCCGGCGGAGCAGGTGATGGGCGACGTGGGCATGGGCTACAAAATTGCCATCGAGTCTCTCAATGAAGGGCGCATCGGCATTGGCGCGCAGATGCTGGGGTTGGCGGAGGCAGCGTGGCAGCATGCGGCAAAGTACGCCAGGGAGCGCAGGCAATTCGGCAAAGCGATTGTTGAGTTTCAGGCGATGCGCTTCCAGCTTGCCGAAATGGCGACGGAGATCGAAGCCGCCAGGTTGATGGTCTACAATGCTGCCCGGTTGAAGGATGCGGGGCTGCCGTTCCGCAAGGAAGCGGCCATGTGCAAATATTTTGCGTCGCAGGTGGCCGAGCGCGTGGCGAGCCTTGCTGTAGAGGTCTTCGGCGGATCGGGGTTTGTCAAGGACTACCCGGTTGAGAAGCTGTATCGCGACGCCAAGATCGGGAAAATTTACGAGGGAACGTCGTTCATGCAGCTGGCTACCATTGCAAAGCAGACACTGGGCGACGGATAGCAGCAAGGCCGCAAACAGCGCGGCAAGGCGCCTGCTATGATGCGGCGCAAAGGAAGGGTTATGGCGGGCAATCGGAGTCGACAATCGCCCGGAGCGCGGTTCCGGGCCGCGGTGCAGCAAGAGAAGCCGCTACAGGTGGCGGGCGCTATCAATGCCTACACCGCGCGGATGGCTGAAGCGACAGGATTCCAGGCGCTTTATCTCTCAGGTGGTGGCGTGGCCGCCAATTCGCTCGGGCTTCCCGATCTCGGGATCAGCACCATGGAAGATGTGCTGACGGACGTTCGCCGCATCACGGACGCCAGCGCACTGCCACTGCTGGTGGATATTGATACCGGCTGGGGCGGCGCCTTCAACATTGCGCGCACCATCCGCTCGATGGAAAAGGCTGGTGCGGCGGCGGTGCACATTGAGGACCAGGTGGGCGCCAAGCGCTGCGGCCACCGGCCCGGCAAGGAGCTGGTGACTGCCGATGAGATGGTGGACCGCCTAAAGGCTGCCGTGGATGCGCGCCGGGACGCGCAGTTTGTGGTGATGGCGCGGACCGATGCGCTGGCGAGCGAGGGGCTCGCTCGCGCCATTGAACGAGCCGAGGCTTACGTGGCCGCGGGAGCCGATATGATCTTTGCCGAAGCGGTGACGGAAACGGCGATGTATACCGAGTTTCGGAAAGCGGTGGGGGTGCCGATCCTGGCCAATATCACCGAGTTCGGAAAGACGCCGCTGTTTACGCGCGAGGAGCTCGGCGCCGCGGGCGTTGACATCATCTTGTATTGTTGCGCTGCTTACCGCGCCATGAACGCCGCGGCGCTCAAAGTGTACGAGGCCATTCGCGCCGAGGGAACGCAGCAAAGCGTGCTTTCACTGATGCAGACGCGTGACGAACTCTACAGGTTTCTCAACTATCATGCCTACGAACAAAAACTGGACGAGCTGTTTGCCCGGAGCAAAGCAACGGAGTAAACAAGTTCGCCACTTAACCATCTGTCTGATTCTCTCCGGAGGATGCGAATGAGCACACAGGACGTCAATCCGGCGCCAGCCTTCAAACCCAAGAAGTCCGTAGCCTTGTCGGGCACGCCAGCGGGCAACACGGCGCTTTGCACGGTGGGGCGCAGCGGCAACGATCTGCACTATCGCGGCTATGACATCAAGGATCTGGCCGCAAATTGCGAGTACGAAGAAGTCGCTCATCTGCTGGTTCATGGCAAGCTGCCCACCGCGGCGGAGCTGGCCGCCTACAAGGCGCGCCTGCGCAGCCTTCGCGGTTTGCCGCCTGAAGTCAAGCGGGCGCTGGAGCTTTTGCCGGCTTCGGCGCATCCCATGGATGTGCTGCGCACAGGAGTCTCGGTACTCGGCTGCGTGCGGCCGGAGGCTGCTGGTCATAGCGACAATGCGGCGCGCGCCATTGCCGATGCGTTGCTGGCTTCGCTCGCATCGATGCTGCTCTACTGGCACCAGTTCGCGCGCCACGGGAAGCGCATCGACGTGGAGACGGCCGATGACTCCATCGCCGCGCATTTTCTTCACCTGCTGCACGGCAAGGCCCCCGATGCGAAGTGGACGGCAGCCATGCAGACTTCGCTGATTCTCTATGCGGAGCACGAGTTCAATGCTTCCACCTTCACGGCGCGGGTGATTGCCGGCACCGGTTCGGATATGCACTCGTGCATCACTGGCGCCGTCGGCGCGCTGAAAGGGCCCAAGCACGGCGGCGCCAATGAGGTGGCGTTGGAGATTCAGAACCGCTATGCAAACGCCGACGAAGCGGAGGCCGACATTCGCCAGCGGGTAGCCAATCGGGAGGTGATCATTGGCTTCGGGCATCCGGTGTACACCGTCAGCGATCCGCGCAACGAGATCATCAAAGGTGTGGCGCGGGAGCTGGCTGTGGACGAGGAAGGCAATCGGCTTTATTCGGTGGCTGAGCGCATCGAGTCCACGATGAGCGAGACCAAGCGCATGTTTCCGAACCTGGACTGGTTCAGCGCCGTCGCATATCACCTGATGGGCATACCCACTGATCTGTTTACGCCGCTCTTTGTGATCTCACGAACGGCGGGTTGGTGCGCGCACGTGATCGAGCAGCGCCAGGATGGGAAGATCATTCGGCCGTCGGCGAATTACACCGGGCCGGAGAATCTGGATTTCATTCCCATTGCCAGGCGAAACTGAACCAGGAACGAAGAGACGAAAGGACATCCGCGTGTCATCGTACACGAACAATGGGCGCCCGGCGCCGGATAAGGTCATCACCGACATCGCCGACTATGCGCTGAGTTATGAGATCAGGAGCGACCTGGCGTACACCACGGCGCGCTGCTGCCTGATGGATACGCTGGGCTGCGGGCTGGAGGCGCTCGAATATCCGGCATGCACCAAGCTGCTGGGGCCTGTTGTGCCGGGAACGGTGGTTCCCAATGGAGCGCGCGTGCCGGGCACAAGTTATCAGCTGGATCCGGTGCAGGCGGCCTTCAACATCGGCGCGATGATTCGCTGGCTCGACTTCAACGACACATGGCTTGCCGCGGAGTGGGGCCATCCCTCCGACAATCTGGGCGGAATTCTGGCAACAGCGGACTGGCTTTCACGCACGGCTGTCGCGGAGGGCAGGCCGCCATTGACGATGCGCGATGTGCTGACCGCCATGATCAAGGCGCACGAGATTCAGGGCTGTATCGCGCTCGAAAATTCGTTTAACAAGGTTGGCCTCGATCATGTGGTGCTGGTGAAGGTGGCTTCAACCGCCGTCGTGAGCCAGTTGCTGGGCCTGACGCGCGAACAGGCCATCGCGGCAATTTCACTGGCTTGGGTGGACGGCCAGAGCCTGCGCACCTATCGCCATGCGCCCAATACCGGCTCGCGCAAAAGCTGGGCGGCGGGCGACGCCACCAGCCGTGCGGTGCGGCTGGCGCTGATGGCGCGCGCGGGCGAGATGGGGTATCCCTCGGCGCTTACCGCCAGGACATGGGGCTTTTACGATGTCTCCTTTCGCGGGCAGGAGTTCAAATTTCAGCGCACCTACGACTCCTATGTAATGGAGAATGTGCTTTTCAAAATCAGCTATCCGGCGGAGTTTCACGCGCAGACGGCGGTCGAAGCGGCCATGTCTGTGCACAAGCGGCTTATCTGCCTCCACAGGCCGGTAGAGGAGATCCGCAAGATCACCCTTCGCACGCACGAGGCGTGCCTGCGCATTATCGACAAGAAAGGACCGCTGGCGAACCCGGCCGACCGCGATCACTGCGTGCAATACATGGTCGCGATCCCACTGCTCTTCGGGCGGCTGACGGCTGCCGATTATGAAGATGATGTCGCAGCCGATTCACGTATCGACGCATTGCGCGCCAAGGTGGAGTGCGTGGAGGAGCCTGCCTATACGGCGGACTATCACGACCCGGAGAAGCGATCGATCGCCAACTCATTGCGCGTTGAGATGAATGACGGGACGGTTTTCGAAGAGACGGTAGAGTATCCTATCGGCCATCGCCGCCGTCGCGAAGAGGGGTTGCCGCTACTCGTGGAAAAATTCAAGACCAATCTACACCGGCGTTACAACGAGGAACGGCAGCAGCGGATTCTCGATGTTTCACTGGATCCGCAGCGGCTCGAATCCATGCCTGTAGACGGGTACGTAGACCTATACGTTGTCTGAAGTCTGTGCCCGAAAGGACGGCAATGCGGGCCGCTGCATCTTGTTTGCGGCGGCCCGTAGCCGGTGTTGCCAGCATGCCGTTCTACTGGTTTTGTGCCGGGTGAACCACGCGATAGAATGTGCCGTCCTTTGACCAGATGAGAAGCAGAATGTCCTTGTTCGCCGGTACGGCATGGATCTGATTCACGAAGCTCTGGGCATCGGTAACCGGATGCCGATCCACTTCAAGAATGACGTCGCCGGGAGCGAGCCCCGCATCATCCGCCGGGCTACCGGGTGTCACGTTCTGGATGGCCGCGCCTTGCACGTTCTGCGGCACATTCAGTTGCTGGCGCACGTCCGGAGTCAGATCGCTGACAGAGACTCCGAGCCGGGCGTGCTGATTGGATCCAGTACCGCTATCAGCCACGGAACCTCCGCCATGATACTCACCAACCGTAGCCTTGAAGTTCTCCATCTGTCCATTGCGGAGCACACCCAGTTCAATCGAAGTACCGGGAGCCATTTCACTGACCGCGACCTGCAGCGAGTTACTGTCGTCAACCCTCTTGCCATTCAATTCGCGGATCACGTCGCCGTTTTTCAGTCCGGCGCGGCTGGCGGGCGAGTCGGGCGTTACCTGGCTGATGATGGTGCCGTATGCATCATGGAGATTAAAGAAGGAGGCATTTTCTGGCGTCACATCTTCGATGCTGATGCCCAGGTAGCCGTGATGCACAACGCCATATTTGATAAGCGCGTCGGCGGAGGCTTTGGCAATCTCAGAGGGAATGGCAAAGCCCGCGCCCGCGAATGAGCCGCTGTCGGAGATGATGAAGGTGTCAATGCCGACCACTTCACCATGCGCGTCCACCAGCGGACCGCCCGAGTTGCCGGGGTTGATCGCCGCATCTGTCTGGATATAGTCGCCGGGCGCGCGCCGATTCTCAGAATAGGGATTGGGCCGGTTGAGGGCGCTGACAATGCCACGGGTCACTGAGAAATGGAAATAGCCGAAGGGACTGCCGAAGGCGAGTACGGTCTGGCCGGGACGCAGCTTGGTCGAGTCGCCCCAGGGAACCGTGGTCAGGCCGGTCGCATTGATCTTGATAACCGCAAGGTCATTGAGTTTGTCGGTTCCGATCAGCTTGGCTGGAAAGACGCGCCGGTCGTGCAGAGCGACACGAATTTCTGTTGCGCCCTCCACTACGTGGTTGTTGGTGACGATATAGCCGTCCGGCGAGATGATGACGCCGCTGCCAATGCCATGCTCAATCTGGGGAGCCGGCTTCGCGCCCTGGCCATTGCCCTGCGGCCCGAAGAAGAATTGGAATCCGGGCGGGAGAGCCTGTGGCGGAATGCCGCCCATGCCCTGGCCATTGTCCTGGGATGCCTGGTCCGCGGAGGCGCGCGCCGTTACCGATACGGTGACAACCGCGGGAGTGACGCGAGCAGCGACGGCTTCCACCGCGTTATCGAGCGCGACCAGCGGCGCCACGCTGCTGTTGTCCAGCGGAGCCGCTGCGCTGCTGGAGGCCGCATGAGCCACGTTGTGGCCAAGCAGCAACGATAAGGTGAAGAGAAGCGTGGCAATGGCGCCGACTGGAACCGCCATTTTCTTTGCCATTCCTACTAAAGATTTAGTTGATACTCGCATTGAAATACCTCCGATGGCTACGTCTGTTGTTTAAAGTTGGATGACTAGCCAGCCGTCACGCAATGTTGCGAGGGACGATGGCTTGGAAGCTGAATTGACTGGGTAAACTTTGAGGATCAACCGCGTAACAGTGACGCGGCTTGCCAGTTGCGCGGGAGGTCCATCCTTCGACTGGTTCACGGCCGGATGCAGATCTGAGCCAGGAGCCGGGCTGTTGCTCGCAGCCTGAGCGGCGCTCGGGCTGGTGGTTTCCACCTGCTCCCAGGCAGTGAACACAATCCACTGGGGCTCCTGGGCCGGATTCGAAGGCGCAGCAGGCATCACGGCTTTTGTCATCACCTGATGCGGCGATGCTGAGCCAACTTTTGGCGATGCCGACCTCGCTTCCGCGGCGATGGCCGGTGCTTCAGCACTGCGCGGCACTGGAGCATAGGTATCCGCTACCTCTGTAGCCTGGGTCTCAGCAAGCCTCGGCGAGTTCGTTGCCGCACGGCGTCTCAAGGCAGCATGGACTGTGGCTGATCTACGTGCCGGCGCATAGGCGCGGCGGATGAGGCTCGCGGTCTCTGTCCGCGGGGTGGTAGAAGCCGGCGCAAGTGAACTGTCGATCGTCTGCGCTGGAACAAATGCCACGACCTGAGGGCAGCGCGCCAGCTCCACGGAGCCGAAGAGCAGGCCGCAACCGACGACGCCGAGCAGGGCGTTGGCCGTCAACGGGCTCAGGCTGGTTCCACGCCGCAGGATGCTGTGGACGCGGCGCGCCAACTCAGGGCGCCGCTGCCAGGCGCCGAGTGAAAGAGCCTCGGCACGGCGCTGCAGGCCGCGCTCGGCAAGGCTGGTCAGGCAGGCCGCATAGGCGCGCGGCGCTCGCGTAATCCGCACTACGCCTTCATCGCAGGCCATCTCGCGCTCGCGGCAAAGACGTCGCTCCATCCACCAGAGTGCTGGGTTTAAAGGGAAGAGAACCAGGCAAAGCTTCTGGAAAAGGTTGGTCCAGTCGTCGCGCCGGCGCAAGTGCTCGGTTTCGTGCAGCACGATCTGGTCAAGCTCGCCGGGAGTCAAACGCGCGTAAAGCCAGTCCGGAATCAGGATGCGCGGCGCAAAAAAGCCAATCACGCTCGGCCGTTCAAGTTGCTGCGTGGTGCAAAGCCGCACTCGCGCGCGGCCCCACATGGCGGTGAGCGATGGGGTCAGCGCTCCGTTGCAGTCCTGGACAGGAATGGCGGTTTTCCATAGCTTGCGCAAACGCAGCGAATGGATGGCCAGGTCTGCTGCGCGCAAAACCGAGGCGGCCAGCCATAAGGCGGCGAGAACGATGCTCGAGTAAAAACTCAGCTCAATCCACGGCTTCACGGCCGCTCCTGCCGCTTTGGAGGAAGCCACATGCGCGGTGCCGGCCATGAAATGCGAGAGAAAAGGCAAAAAGGGAAGTAGCACCAGTGCGGCGAATCCGGCAGCCCACACGGCGAAACGGTGCGCCGCTGACATTCTGGGCGCAAGCCGCAGGCAAATGGCTAATCCCGAAGCTACAGCCACGCCTTGCCACAGGGCCGTGACGACTGTGGGGGCCGCTGCCTGACAAAATATGTGCCAGGCAACCGGAAGGTGGTTTCCACCCGCCGCCATCGCCTTAAGCACGGAATCGAGAAATGCAATCAGATGCATGCCTATGCCTCGTCCGGACCGTTCTTCGCCGCGTCTTGAATGGCGTCTTTCAACCGTTGCAATTCTTCCGGGGTAATTTCCCCGTCGTCCAGTAGTGAGAGCAGCAGGCGTTCGCGCGAGTTACCGAAGAATCGGCTCAGAACATGGCGTACTTCCGACCGGCTGGCCTCGTTTTCGGCCACGCAGGGCCGGTAGACAAAGGCGCGGCCTTCCTGCCGGTGTTCCACGTAGCCTTTCTGCTCTAAGATGCGGATGGTGGTAAGAACGGAGTTATATGCCAGCGCTTCGCCTTCGGGCAAGTCGGCCACCAGATCGCTCACGGCCGATTCGCCGCGCCGCCAGAGGATTTTCATGAGCCTCAGTTCGGCTTCCGTCAGCGTGTTGGACCTTTTCGGTGGCATCTTGATCCGATTCGTCCTATTGGAGTTCAACCCGGAGCCCGGGTTTTGGTTTCGGTAGATGGACGAGTAACTAAACAATTAGTTAGCAAGAGCCCCGAAAAATCTTCCCGGCCCTGCGGGCTGCGCCGTTTTTTCTTCACCCCTCAAACGAAAGCTGGCCGCTGCTCCATCCCAGGGATGACGGCTTTGGTTCGGAGGCCAGGTCGTAGATCAGCCGTTCCAGCACCAGCCGTTTGTCAGGCGGGGAAGAGCGCAGTTCCAGGTCGGCTCGGGCGATGAGCCTCAGGGCGCGGGTCAGCTCGCGGCGGCTCTTGTAGCGGCGGGCCTGGCGGATCAGGTCGTCGGCGGCGAAGGGCGGCATCCTGAAGCCCTGCCAGAGGGCCTGCCAGATGGCGCGTGAATCGCGCACGTTCTTCTCCAGGATCACCAGCATCTGGCGGAAGGTGCGGGCGAGCATGTAGAGGTGGCCGATGGCGGCATCCTCACCGGCATCGGAGGTGTTCAAAAGGCCATGCAGCAGGGCGATTGCGCGGGCACGGTCGCGGGCGCTGATGGCGTCAGTCAGCTCGTAGAGCGAGCGCTGCTTGGCGCTCAGCACCATCGTTTCCACGTCGCCCAGGGTGATGCGTCCGCGGCCCAGGGCATAGAGCAGTAGTTTTTCCAGCTCCGAGCAGATCATCATCATGTCCGCGCCCAGCGCATCCACCAGTTCGCGGGCCGCGTCGGGTTCCAGGCGGACGCCTGCCGCCTGAGCGGTGGCTACGGCCCAGCGCATGGCGTCTTCCTCGCTGACGCGCGCCAGTTCCACCATGCCGCAGTGCTCGCCGAGCGTTTCGCTGAGCCGCTCGAAGCGGTTTTTGTCGTCCAGGTCCATGCGCCGCGCATCGGAAGGGATGCGCAGGAAGTCGGCAACAAAGAGGAGCAGCGCTTGGGGATTGGGGGTGCGAAAGTAGCGGTCCAGCGCGGCAAATTCTTCTTTTTTAGCGCCGCGCGTGTAGAGCTGGCGCACGTTGCGCACAAAGATCACCTGGAACGGCGCCATCAGCGACGGCGTCTGCGCGCGGTCCAGCACGTCGAAGATGGAGGTCTCCGTCAGGTCGAGATCGGAGAGGCAAAACTCCTTGAGTTCCACGGGAACAAAAGCCTTCAGGATCGCGCTGCGGCAGCGGCCGAGCAGGAAGATTTCGTCGCCGGCCAGGACATAGCCGGGCCGCAGCCTACCCTTTCCGGCCGCGGCGGACTCCACCTCCGCTATAAAGCGGTTCGCAGCGGCGAAGCCTGGACCCCCAGCCGCGCCGCTCACAGACCCAATACCCCGGCAATCAATTCAATGCCCATGCGGCTCCAGAATATCGCTCTCTTGCGCACTAAGGCCAGCCTCCTAAAAGCTTTCGAGCACATCGGCCACCAGAGCGCTGGCGAAAGCGCGTGAGAGTCGGGCCACGGCAGCAGGATCCTCCTGCAGGAAGGTGGGCAGGTCGGAGCTGGCCTGGTACTGCTCGCGGTAGACGTACTTGTTGTTCTGGTAGAGGACCTTGCCGTCGCGCTCCTTGAGGGTGACGGAAGCTACGACAGTAATGAGGTAGCTCGATGACTGCTGCGTAGACGAGTTGTAGGTGAGCGGGGTGACCTGCTCCTGCAGGATAGTGCCGTCGAGCACCGCGTCGGCGTCCGTATCCTTGGCCGGGACGATTTGGAAGTCGGTGCGCGCGGTAAATTCGCGGATTACGGCGCTGGTCATGGCCGTTTCAGTGCCATTGATGTCAGTATTGGTGGCGAAGACCGGCACAGCAAGGGTCTTCACATAGGGCGGCAGATGGGCGGCTGCGCCCAGCGCATGATAGCCGCATCCGCTCAGTCCGAGAAGGCCAAGCGCGACGAGCGCAATAAGAATCCGGCGCATGAAGTCATCTTATCGTGCGCATCCGGCCAGACGTGGATCACGTCCACGCGGTGACGAGCCGGAACAACGCCGGTTCCGGCAACCTGAGGCCATCGGCGCGCGCGTCGAGATAGTTCCGGTTCAGGTCGGTGGAGCTGAGTTGCTCGATGCGCTGGAAGCCGGAGCGGCTCAGTTCGGCGTTGAGCTCTTCGGGAGCGAGAAAGAGCCGGAAAGGCTCACCGGCAGCGGCTACGCGCTCGGATAGTGCCTGAAAGCCGGGCCGCCGCTCCGGGCTGAGCGTCTCTGGCGAGATGGCGTAATCGAAGCTGACGGCGGTTCCGGCAGGCAGGGCCGCGATCGTCGCAATCGTGGCGCGGAATGCTTCCAGTGTGAGATAGGGGACCACCCCGAGCCAGGCAAAGAACGCAGGCTTGCTGGTGGCGAAGCCGGCGGCGGCCAGGCCTTCGGCGAGCGTCTGGCGCTCGAAGTCGAGCGGGACGAAAGTGAGGGCATCAGGCAGCGCAAGCCCGGCGTCTGCAAGCAGCGCGCGCTTCCATTCCTGGGTGGCCGGGAAATCCATTTCGAAAATGCGCAACTGCGGAAAAGGATTGCGCCAGGCGAAGGTGTCGAGCCCGGCGCCAAGTACGACGTACTGGGTAACGCCGCCGGCGGCGGCAGCGGCCAATTGATCTTCGGCGTAGCGGCTGCGCACAGCCATAAAAGCGCGAAAGGCGCGTCCCATTGGCCGGGTTTCGCGCTCACGGTCCAGAGAAAAGAGTGGGCCGAGCATCGGCAGCGCCACGGGGTCATCGAGGATGAGCGGACGGTCGAGTATCTGATGGGCGGCGCGGCGCATCGCCACGCGAAGAGCGGTCCTGCTGGCCCGGCCTGTCTGCATGCATAGCAGTCTAAATCAGGCAGAAATCGCGCCGGGCGAGTGTGCGCGGCCAAGTACCATAGTTGCTATGGGCTGGATTGGATGGGCGGTGCTGGCCGCCGTTTTTGCCGCTGCTACGGCTTTGCTGGCCAAGGTGGGTGTGGCGCATGTGGACTCAAACCTGGCGACGGCGCTGCGCACCAGCGTGGTGGTGGTTTTCACCTGGGGCATTGCTCTTGCGTTGGGGAAACACGGCGAGATCCGCTCGGTCGACCGGCGCACGATGTTCTTTCTCACGCTTTCCGGGATCGCTACCGGACTCTCGTGGCTCTGCTATTTTCGCGCCCTGCAGTTGGGGCCGGCCTCGCGCGTGGCGCCGCTGGATAAGCTGAGCGTGCCGCTGGTGATGCTGCTGGCATGCCTGCTGCTGGGTGAAAAACTGACAGCGGTGGAAATTGCCGGCGGTGTGCTGATCACGGCTGGGGCGGTGATCATGGTGCTCCGGTAGACGCGAGGGTATCCGTCAACGCGCAGGCGCAAGCGCTCTCTGGGTGTCTGGTGCCGTGCGTTTTCCTATACTGATACAAGTGAGTTTCGAAAGCAAAAACGGAGATGTGCTGAAGCGCTTGCCGCGGCGGATCGTGCTGACCGGCTTTATGGGCTCGGGCAAGAGCACGGTGGGGCCGGTGGTGGCTGAGCGGCTGGGTTGGCGTTTTGTGGATGCGGACGACGTGATCGAGGCCGAGGCCGGAGTGGCGATTACGGAGTTGTTCAGGCGGCACGGCGAAGCGGCCTTCCGGGAGCTGGAGCGCAACGTGATTGCCCGGCTGGTTGCGGAGGACAAGCTTGTGCTGGCGCTGGGCGGCGGGGCGATTGAGACGATCGAGACGCGGGAACTGCTGCTCGGCGATCCAGAGACGCTGATGGTGCATCTTGAGGTTGCACTGGCGACGACGCTTGCGCGTTGCGGCGGCACGGAGCACACACGTCCGATCCTCGCCGATCAGGCCAACCTGGCAAGCCGGTACGAAAGACGCTTGCCGCTCTATCGCGCGGCGCATGTCACGATCCAGGTGGACGCGCTTACGCCGGAGGAAGCGGCGGAGGCGGTACTTCGGGCAGCGAAGCTCGGCTGAGGACAGGGGGCAACCCGCCGCCTGGATCCTTGATTGGGGCGGCCATTTATGTGGCAGCCGGCCGGCATGGACCGGAATCATCATCTTTTCCAATTTGGAGCTACTCTATTGGGGTTGCTTGCCGTGGCTGGTCGAAAGACGTGAGGAAGCATGACCGCAAGAGCCACTATCGGGAAGCGGGTTGCACTGGTCAGCATCGCGATCAGTGGATCCCTGTCCGTTGCCAAGATCCTTATCGGATGGATGGCGAAGTCAACTTCGGTGGTGGCCGATGGTGTTGAGTCTGCAGGCGATGTAGTGGCGGCAGCGTTCGTCTACTACGGATTTATGCTCGCGGCCAAGCCGGCAGACAGGGAACACCCTTACGGGCACGGCCGGTATGAAACGCTCACCGGGCTGATGGTTGGGCTGATTCTGGTGCTCGCGGGCGTCAGTATCGCAGTCAGGTCGCTGGAGCGCGCCGGCGCGGTTCATACCACACCGGCACTTTATGGCATTTGGCCACTGCTGGCTTCGCTGATCCTGAAGGTGATCCTGTCGAGCGTGAAATTCAGATTCGGCCGCCGGATCGGGAGTTCAGCGCTGATTGCGGATGCGTGGAACGACTTTGTCGACATCATCTCGGCGATGGCTGCAATGTCCGCATTGGCACTTACTGTCCTGAATCCCTCACGCTTTCTGGCCGCCGATCATTATGGAGGATTCGCTGTGGGGGTGATCGTAATCTTCACCGGGATTCGCGTGGCGAAGGAATCCACGCAACGGTTGACGGATACGATGCCGCGGCCGGAGATGATTGAGGCGATTTGCCGGGTGGCGTTGGAGCATCCGGCGGTGCGTCGCGTCGAGAAGTGCTACGCCCGCAACACGGGGCTGCAATATCATGTGGATCTCCACATCGAAGTCGATCCCGCCATGAGCGTTCTGGAATCGCATGAAGCGGCGACGCGGGTACGGTTTGCGATTCGCGAGCGGCTCGACTGGGTGGCCGACGTGCTTGTGCACGTTGAACCATGGCTGAAGCAGGTAGACGGCGCATTGAGTGAGCAGGCGAAGCCGGGTGCATAGTCCGCTGGCGGAATGACGTAAGGGAGTAGCAAGAGTGGCAGACAACGGCAGAAGCCTCAGCAGTCCGGCAAGGCTAAGCAAGCGGGCCCGCAAGCTGGCCGAGGCTTTGGCCGAGAGGCGGGGTGTAGCCGTGCGTGAGCTGCCCGCGACGGAGCTGGACCGGCTGGTGGCGGCTGCGAATGCGGAGGAGCGCTCGCAGGCGCAGGCGCTGGCGAAGCAGAGAAAGGGAACCGTGGCCCGCCCCGGGCGGTGGCAAACCCGCGACCGGTTGCGCCGAGGCAAAAGCAGCTAGACGCGAAATTCCCCCCATCTGCGGCCTAGCTTGTTATCATCTAAAGAACGGCGAGTGCTTGCTCCCAGGTAAACGCCGGCGGTCCTCATACTACATCCATGACTCCCGTTTCTCAGGCCGCCAATCCGGCAGAGCTTGTCGCGCCCAAGGTGCAGGGTGCGCCACACGCTCCGGGTGTGATTCATGCCCCCCGTGCGGGCGCAACGGCCCTGCTCATCCACGACCTGCGCGAGCTTTTCAAGGTGAAAGTGGTGGGGATGGTGCTGGTGACCGGGTGGGGCGGCTTCTACCTGGGATCGATGCAGTCGGGGATTTCGAGCCTGCAGCGGGGGCTGCTGGATACTCTGCTGGGAATCGGGCTGGTTTCAGCCGGGGCAGGGGCGCTGAATGAGGCTCTGGAACGCAAGACCGACGCGCGCATGACCCGCACCGCCGATCGGCCGTTGCCCGCGGGGCGATTCTCATTGGCGCAAGGCGTGATCGGGGGGATCGGCGCGCTTGGTTTGGGCGCGCTGTGGCTCCTGATGCACACCAATCTGCTCACCGTGGCGCTGGCGCTGCTGACGGCGTTTACCTATGTGGCCATTTATACCCCGCTGAAGCGCGTAACCGCGCTGGCCACATTTTTGGGAGCGTTTCCGGGCGCGATGGGGCCAATGCTGGGCTGGACGGCAGCCCGGGGACGCATTGAGTGGCCGGGCGTTGCGCTATTCGCGATTCTCTTCGTCTGGCAGTTTCCTCACTTCATGTCGATCTCTTGGCTCTACCGCGATGATTACGCGCGGGCAGGCATCCGCATGCTGCCGGTGGTGCAGCCGGACGGGTGGTCCACGGTGGCGGAGGCGCTGTTTTTCGCGGTGGTGATGATTCCGGTGAGCCTGATTCCTTGGTGGCTCGGGCTGGTGGGAATCGCGTACGCGGCATTGGCCACGGCGCTGGGAATCTTTTACCTGGCCTATACGGTGCGATTCGCCGGTATTCTGCGCGCGCGGACGGATACGGAGAGCCGGATGCTGGCGCGTGATCTGCTCAAGGTGAGCGTGCTGTACCTGCCGCTGCTGTTTACTACCCTGATGTTGTGCGCTACCGCGAAGGGCTAAGGCAACCATGACCACCGCAGCTCCTTCAGCGAATACACGATCCGGCACGGGGCCGGCGATTGCCACGATTCTGGTGATTAGCGCGGCGGCGACCATTTTTCTGTTCTGGCTGATCTATGTGCATCCGGCCTCAGCGTCGAGCGCGCAGTACGCGTTTCTGCCGGCGATGAACGCAGTATTCAACGGGCTGGCAGCCACAGCGCTTTTGATCGGCTACACATTTATCCGCGCAAGGCGCATACGGCAGCACCGTGCGGCAATGATCACGGCGTTTGTATTCTCGACGCTCTTTCTGGTGGGCTACATTGCTCACCATGCCCTGCATGGCGACATTCGCTACCCCGCGCACGCGCCGCTGCGGAGCGTCTATCTGCCGATCCTGGCAAGCCACATCATCCTGGCAACGCTGGTGCTGCCGATGGTTCTGGCGACCTTCTTCTTCTCGCTGAGCGGTCGGATTCCGCAGCATCGCAAGATTGCGCGCTGGACGTTTCCGCTGTGGCTTTACGTCTCCGTCACGGGCGTGGTCACCTACGTGATGCTGCGTCTGGCCCTGGGATGAATAGACCGATGACGGCAGGCTCTCCGATCTCCGGACCGAATAGCTCCCGAGCGGGTAGAGGCGAGCGTGCGCCCATGCCTGATGACGGGACGCGCCAGCTTCTGCGCTGGGGCGGGTCCATTGTAGGAACGGGGGTTCTGTCGGCGGTGCTGTTGATGACTGTGCTCGGTGGTTATACGCCCACCGGGGCCACGACGAACACCGGCTGGTTTGCGCTGATTGTCGCGCTGATGTGCGTTCCATTCGGCCTGATGCTGCTGACGCTGGGCGTGGCGAAGTGGCTGCGCAATCGGCGTGTGGCGCGCGGGCGCTGAGCGCCTGATATCCTTGTCCATCCTCCGCAGTGGCTGGCATCTGGGAGATGCTACCCATTCATCGCATGAAATTTCGCGAACTACGGCCATTCTTGCTGACGAGTCTGGCATCGGATGTTCAACCTCATTGCGGGCGCGCGAGGCATGGCGTATGCGCTTCGCGGCAAGATACAATTCCGAAGTTCCCGGTTCTGCGAGGTGACGGGGCCGATGAAGCAATTTGCGATCCTGCTCCAACTTTTCCTCTGTTGTTCCATTGCGCTTCCGCTCCTTGGCCAACCACATCCTGAAATCATCACGGTGGATGCTGCCGCGCCGGCTACGCCCTTCCCACATTTCTGGGAGGAGATGTTTGGCTCGGGCCGGGCGATCCTGTCCTTGCGCAGCAGCTACCGCAGCGATCTGCGCGCGGTAAAGAAGGTCACAGATTTTCAGTATGTGCGCTTTCACGGAATCTTGCTGGATGAGGTTGGAGTCTACAGCAAAGACAGGCAGGGCAATCCCCGATACAACTTTACTTACGTGGACCAGATCTACGATGGCCTGCTCGAAAATGGCGTGCGGCCTTTCGTGGAAATCAGCTTTATGCCGAAAGCTTTGGCTGCCCGGCTCGATTACCAGGGATTCTGGTACAAGCCAATCGTCTCTCCGCCGAAGGACTACGCGCAATGGGACGATCTGATCACTCGATTCACGCAACATCTAATCGACCGGTACGGTAGGGCTGAGGTTGAGAAGTGGTATTTCGAAGTATGGAATGAGCCCAACCTGAATTTCTGGAGTGGAAAGCCCGCCCAGGAAAGCTACTTCGAGCTCTACAGCCATACGGCCCGGAGCATTCAATCAGTCGATCCACATCTGAGGGTTGGCGGACCGGCAACGGCCCAGGCCGCGTGGATCCAGACGTTCATCGCATACACGGTAAAGAATCATGTGCCGGTCGATTTCATATCGAGCCACATCTACGGAATGGATAAAGCAAGCAAAGTTTTTGGCCCGGGAGTGTCCATTCCTCCGAGCGAGATGGTGTATCGTGGCATAAAAAAGATGCATGATGACATCGCGCAATCCGCGCGGCCAAAGCTGCCGTTGATCGTGAGTGAGTTCAGCGCGGACGCCGTAAGGACTGGCAAGCGCGATACCGTTTTTATGGGCCCGTGGCTCGCAAATCTCATCCGGCAATCGGACGGACTGGCTGCGATGATCTCCTTCTGGCCCTTCTCGGATGTTTTTGAGGAGCAGGGCGTTCCGGATGCGCCCTTTTCCACGCATTCCGCGCGGGAAGGCCGCGGGCTTATTGCGCCTGATGGGATACCGAAGCCTTCCTATGTCGCCTTTCAACTCCTGCATCACCTTGGAGATCAGCGGATCACTACGGCAAGTAAGGATGCGATCCTGACCAAATCGGGGCAGGGAAAACTCGTCATTGCGTTATGGAATCTGCCTGGGCAGTCGGAAACGCCTGCTGTGAAGGAGATTCGCCTGAATTTCCGCCACATTTCACGGCATTCCGGAGCGGTTGTATACCGGCTCGACAAGTCTCACGAAGATACGCTGGGAGCATACCGCGCCATGGGGAGCCCGGTTTATCCCACGCACGCGCAAGTCGAGAAGCTTTGGCAGGTC
>JAJZVZ010000198.1 GCA_021846945.1 Acidobacteriota bacterium
AGGTAGGGCCGAGGGCAGAGCTATTCTAGAGCTGCGAAGCGGGTTAGATAACGTCAAAGGCTCCTTCACCTCTGATTTTCGGGAGTTTAAACTGTCGATCGAGCACTTTAGCAACTTTTAAGTGAATTTGCGGAAATTTAGCGCCATAATTGCTAAAGGTAAAGTTAAGCGTGTATGCTGCCGATGCATCGGAATGAGGTAATGTTCGACTCGAAAAAGCAACCAATACCCACACGGGCCGATTCAATCAAGGAGGAAGAAATGACACAAATGGCTTCAACCGCTGGGTTCACCACCGTCGGTGTCGAATATCGTGGCTCCTCTCCGTATAGCTTTGGCGTGCCCTTGACGGGTCCGCGCGAACACCCACTTGAACCATCAACGACGGCCGCGTTTCCTTTGTTTCCAATCACGGTTTTGAATGACGCCATCCCTGTGACAAGATTTGGTCCATCAACTGAGGACCATTCGGCGTCAGAGTCATAGTAACCTTGTGCGTAGATCGGAATTCGCTCTTGAGCATCTTGCTCTCGATGGCCGCGTGAAGCAGTTCCACGTCGATGCTTTGGGTGGAGTTAGGAGCCATATTCCCCGCAAAAGCAGTAAACAATTGGCCAGATGGAAAAAACGGCTCTGTGTTTTGGAAGTCCTTCTCAAAACTGCAATAGAGATCCCAAATCGCCTCCTCCAACTCCAATGGAAGGGTGGCAGGAACCTTGAGTTTGAGGTCTTGGCGTGCCTCTTTCCTGTTTATTGGGTGACCGTGGAAATAGAGCTTTGAAGTCATATTCTCAACCAGCTCGCCGATGACGTGATCCTCATCCCCTGACATGTGGGTCTTGAGCACTTTCTTAGCGATCATTCGCGACTGTGAAACGAACCGCTCGACATTTCCAAGCGCCAATGGATGTACCTGTTTGCAAAGAGCTTCGATGGCCTTAACCAATTCATCCTCATGCGTAATTCCGACGGTTTTTTTGATGAAGGTAACGTATGCCTTTACATCCTCGACACTAATCGCTATGGGCTGACCTTGTTGATTCTTGGGGTTGAAATCGTTGCTCACGGATGGATCGATCGGTCCTAATTCACCGAAGGGATGCATTACAATTTCGTCGGCACCAAGCGCCAGCAACGTCGCCGCACTATATGCCCTATACGGAATTAGGACATTAAACTTCTTCGAGAATTCTCGGAACAGTGACACGAGCCTCCAGGGAACGACCCCGTTGCCTCCGTTGCTCACCAAGAATAGGTCAAGCCGTGGAATTGGCCGCTGTTTAGTTGCCAGAAGATGATCAAATATCACCCTCACCTGATCATCTGAAATCAAACCCTGAACACCGGGGCGGAGCGAGGTGAGAAGGCAAATCACGAAGGATTCTCGCATTCCCTCGAGCCTTCCTATTAGTTCCGTTCTATTCATAGGGCTTTGCGAATTCGATTTTAGTGTCTGCCTTGTAGTCATTGCCCTCCCCCTGCGTTAGGAATCACCTAGAACAATCGCGAGCTTATGAAGCGCAAAATGTTCAACTTGCATTGAAAAACTTGCGTCAAGGATACACTATCCCTGCAAACAAGTAATAGTCGCGATCGGACTCGCAACAAACCTTTGTTTAGTCGGCTCCGCTCCTCACTAAAGGGGTAAATTGTCTGCTGCAGTAACTCGGAACCTGTCATCTCTCTCTGCTTTTGCTGCCGCGATCCCTCGATCCGGCGCCTCCTTGTACACTAAACTGTTCCCCATTTTCCGGGCGCAACAGCAGGAGAACCAAATGGCATCGGTAATTCTTCCGGCAACTCCCTCGGAGTCGCGTCCCGGGCGCTTCGGCGTCTACGGCGGCAGGTATGTGCCGGAGACGCTGGTGGCGGCGCTGGTCGAGTTGGAGCATGAGTACGAGGTGGCCAAGGCCGACGCGGCCTTCCAGGCGGAGTTGGCGGCGCTGCTCCATGACTACGCCGGACGGCCCACACCGCTCTACTTTGCCAAGCGGCTGACGGAAGCGCTGGGCGGAGCGAAGATTTACCTCAAGCGCGAAGACCTGCTCCACACCGGCGCCCATAAGATCAACAACGCGCTCGGCCAGGGTCTGCTGGCGAAGCGCATGGGCAAAAAGCGCATCATCGCCGAGACCGGCGCCGGACAGCACGGCGTGGCGACGGCCACCGTCTGCGCGCTGCTGGGCCTGGAGTGCGTCGTCTATATGGGCGATGTGGACATGGCGCGGCAGGAGCTGAATGTGCTGCGCATGCGGCTGCTGGGCGCGGAGGTGCGCGGCGTCAGTTCCGGCTCGAAGACGCTGAAGGACGCCATCAGCGAGGCCATGCGCGACTGGGTGACCAACGTCCGCACCACCTACTATCTGCTGGGCAGCGCTCTGGGCGCGCATCCGTACCCGACGATGGTGCGCGACTTTCAGCGCGTGATCAGCAAGGAGATGAAGGAGCAGTTACAGGAGAAGGAAGGCCGTCTGCCCACGGCGGTCGTCGCCTGCGTGGGCGGCGGATCCAATGCAATCGGCGCCTTCTACGAGTTCATTCCCGACCGCCAGGTGCGGTTGATCGGCGTGGAGGCCGGCGGACGCGGCACCGCGCTCGGCGAGCACGCGGCTCGTTTCCGCAGCGGTGTGCCCGGTGTGCTGCAGGGCACCTATTCCTATGTGCTCCAGGACGAGGACGGACAGATCGCGCTGACGCATTCCGTTTCGGCGGGGCTGGATTACGCCTCCATCGGGCCGGAGCACGCGGCGTTGCATGACTCGGGCCGGGCGGAGTACGTGGCGCAGGACGATGCGGCAGCGCTGGAAGCGGTGGTGAAGCTGGCACGGACGGAGGGAATCCTGCCAGCGCTCGAAAGTGCCCACGCGGTGGCTGAAGCGCTGCGCATTGCCACCACTTATAGCCCCCGTGACATACTGGTGGTGAACCTCTCCGGCCGCGGCGACAAGGACATGGGGATTCTGGCGCAGGAATTGAAGTTATAGAACTTTCGCGGGCTGGTTTGCTCCCGGCTCCCAGTGGTTTTCAATGGCTTTACGCTTCGATCACAAACCGGATTTGGTCATTTACCTGACGGCGGGCGACCCGAGCCTCGACGCCACGCGGGCTATTGCGCTTGCAGCGATCGATGCGGGTGCGGCGGTGATCGAGCTGGGGGTGCCGTTCAGCGATCCGCTGGCCGACGGGCCAGTGATCCAGCGCGCCAGCGAGCGCGCTCTGGCGCATGGCACGCGGCTCAAGGATGTGCTGGCGCTGGCGAAAGAGATTCGCGCCGCGCGGCCGGCGGCGGGGCTGATCATCTTCAGCTACCTCAATCCCATTTTGCGCCACGGCCTCACACGCTTTGCCGACGATGCCGCGGCGGCGGGCGTGGACGGCGTGCTGGCCACGGATTTGATTGTCGAAGAGGCGGGCGAGTACCTGGCCGAACTGGCGCGCGTGGGGCTTGCGCCGATCTTCCTGGCCGCACCAACGAGTCCCGACGATCGGCTTGAAGCGATTGCCTCCCACTCCAAAGGCTTTGTGTACGCCATCTCGCGCGTGGGGATCACGGGCAAGCAGCAGAGTTTGACCACCGACGCGGCGGCGCTGGTGGCGCGTATCCGTCGATGGACTCAGCTGCCGGTGGCCGTGGGGTTCGGCATCTCCAACGCGAATCACGTCGCCCAGGTGGCGGAGTTCGCGGATGCCGCGGTCGTCGGCAGCGCGATTGTCGAGCTGATCGAACGCTCGACTCCGGAGGAAGCGCCCGGCGCGGTAGCTCGATTTATCAAGGGCCTGCGCCTGCCAGAGGCGGCGCTGGCCCGGTAAAAATCCCCCAAGGCAGCCTCCAGCTTCTCGCCCCCGCTTCTTCTGTTCCAGATTGGATGGTTGAGGCTCGTATCGTGAAAGAGCCGGGCTGAGAGCTGGAAGCAAATAGTTTGAAGCTGAGTTCGCTTCCGATGTGCCTGCGCGCAGAGCCGTTTCAAGCGCTGCGGAGCAGGGCGCAACACGAGGATGATGATGACCATCGAAGAACTGCGAAGCCGCATTGATGTACTGGATCGCCAGCTTGTGGAGTTGCTCAACGAGCGGGCTCGCGCCGCCTTGATGATCGGCCATCTGAAGGCCGCCACCTCATTGCCGGTTTATGAGCCGAACCGCGAGAAGGTGATTTACAGCAATGTGTGCGCCATCAACAAGGGGCCGCTGCCGGACAGTGAGCTGATGCATATCTACGAGCGGATCATCGACGTGATGCGAGCCATCCAGAGAGACGAACTGGCTTCCGAAAGAAACGCCCAGGGTCGCCGCGACGACTCGCTGGGCCATGGCGCGGGCGCAGACGCACCCGGGACAGGGAACAAGCAATGATTGTAGCCATGCAGGAGAATGCCACTGAAGAGCAGATCGATGCCGTGATTGAGGCCATGACAGAAGCCGGCGTGAACGTGCATCGAACCACAGGAACCATGCAAACCATATTGGCCGCCGTAGGACAGACCGCCGGCCTGGACCTCGCCAAATTCGAAATGCTGCCCGGCGTGCTTCACGTCCACCGCATCAGCGCGCCTTACAAACTGAGCGGCCGCGCGTTTCGTCCGGAGGGCACGGTTGTCGAATTTGCCAACGGAGCCAGGATCGGGGGCGAGCAGGTCGCCGTCATCGCCGGACCGTGCGCCGTGGAAAACCGCGAGCAGATCTTTGCCATTGCCGCCTGCGTCAAGCGTGCCGGCGCGCGTTTCCTGCGCGGCGGCGCCTTCAAGCCGCGCAGTTCGCCGTACTCTTTCCAGGGCCACGGCATTCCGGGGCTGCAGATGCTGCACGAAGCCGCCCAGGCTCACGGACTGGCCACCGTGAGTGAGGTAATGGAGATCGCGCAGATTGAGCCGATGCTGCCCTACGTGGACTGCTTCCAGGTGGGCGCGCGCAATATGCAGAACTTCAACCTGCTGCGCGAGCTGGGCCAGACACGCAAGCCCGTGCTGCTCAAGCGCGGCATCGCCGCGACGGTGGAGGAACTGCTGCTATCGAGCGAGTACATCCTTTCCGGCGGCAATTACGACGTGATTCTCTGCGAGCGGGGCATCCGCACCTACGAAACATCCACGCGCAACACCATGGACATCTCGGCGATTCCGGTGCTGAAGAAGCTCTCGCACCTGCCGGTGGTGGGCGATCCCTCGCACGGCACCGGCCGCCGCGACATGGTGGCCCCGATGGCCAAGGCTGCTCTGGCCGCAGGCGCCGATGCGCTCCTTATGGAGATTCATCCCAATGCCGACAAGGCCGTCTCCGATGCAGCGCAGACGCTCTATCTCGATCAGTTTGAGAAGCTGATGGGCGAGCTAAGGCTGATTGCCACGGCGGTCGGGCGGACGTTGTAAGATGAAGCGGAGTTAGCGGTGCCAGGGAGGTCACCCAGGTCTCAAAATCGAGACCTGGTGCACCCAGGCATCCAGGATTGATACACCTTTAAGCTGTCAGAGACCTAGCTGCGCCAACTCCGCCAACGCCGCTTCTGAAAGGCATCCATGATTGAGCGTATTGCGATTCTGGGCACGGGCCTGCTGGGCACATCGGCGGGACTCGCTTTGCGTGCATCAGGCTATCGCGGCTCGATCGTGGGCTGGAATCGCAGCGCGCAAGCGGCGCAGACAGCGCTGGCGATGGGCGCGCTTGACTCCATCGCCGCGGATCCGCTGCAAGCCGCGCACGAAAGCCAGGTTACAGTTCTTTCCGTACCCATCTACGCCACTCTTGACCTGATGGAAAAACTGGCAACCGTACTCGGTCCCGAGCATCTGGTGACCGACGTGGGCAGCACCAAGCGGCTTATCTCCGAAGCAGGGGCGCGGCTCTACAACACACCGGAGCGCGCTGCCTTTCTTCCCGGCCATCCCATGGCCGGCAAAGAACGCGGCGGCGCGGAGCTGGCGGATGTGAACCTGTTTCGCGGCGCAGTCTGGCTCTTTACGGACGATCCCGCGGCGCGGCGTTCGCCGCAGGCGGCAGTTCTTGTAAAGGACTGGCGGGATCTGGTCGCGGCGATGGGTTCAAAGGCCATAGATCTGGACCCCGCGCGCCACGATGAACTTGTCGCCTGGGTCAGCCATCTGCCGCAGTTTGTGGCGACGGCGCTCAGCGCGCTGCTGGAGGAGCAAGTCGGCAACGCGCCCGAATTGAAGGACGTGGGCGGGCGCGCTCTGCGCGAGATGACGCGCCTCGGAGCCAGCCCCTACTCGATGTGGCGTGACATCGCCCATACCAATACCGAGCCCGTTGCGCGCGCGCTGCAAGCGCTGGAGCAGCGCCTCGCCTACCTGCGCGAGAACCTGCGCACGCCCGTGCTGCGCGAGGAGTTCGAGCAGGCAAACCGGTTTCGCCGGGAATAGCCGCCGCACGCAAGGAATCGCTCACGAAGCTCTGCATCCAAAAATCTGATGCGGCAAACAAATTCAACATGGCTTTGCTTCACAACAATCGGCCTTGCAGGCTGAACTACTGCACCCGCAGCCAATGTTGAGTGCGGCCCAGCAGAGAAACGCCCACGTAGCCGCGCACGCGCAATTTCGTTCCCCCATCTTCGAGAGCGATGGAGCAGCGATAGACATTGCCGCTCTCCGGGTCGAGGATGTGGCCGTCGGTCCAGCGGTTGCCAACTTTGTGCAGGCCCCAAAGAACCTGGAGCCCGATGACGGGGTGGTCTTTGAGGTCGCCCGTGCACTGGATACACCGGGGATCAGGAACCGGCGGGTCGTATACTTTCTCGATCTGGCCATACAGCTTGCCCCGCATTTCGCGGATGGCCACGACTGACTTGACCTTACCGGTAATGTCATCAACCGTCTTCCAGCGGCCAACCGGGGAGCCATGGGATGATACCGCGGTGTCTGCCCTGGCAGTCTGCACCGGCACATGAGCGACCATCCCGAGCGACGTCAGAAGGAGGATGGCGCAGACGAAATGGGCTCGTTTAAGCAAGATCCTCTTCACTCCCGCTGAAGCGGTGATAACCTGCGCCTGAGAGCGCTCTGCTCTTACCGGAGATGTCGCACAATGCCACGCCCCAGTGGGATGCGACCGCCGGTACTGATTTAGACGGCCTTACGGCTCGAAGGGCATATTCTGGGTGTGCGCCGCAGAGGAAGTGGAACCTGCTCATGCATTTGGCCTGGGCGCCGAGCGCGTGACGCAGGGCATGCGGTGACCCGCATGCGGCCTTGCAGCCATGAAAAAATCCCGCTATTTCCTCTTCACTCCGTCACTCGTCCTCAGTGACCGGTTCGTCATGCTTCTCGATGGGATCATTGGCTGGATCAAGGGTCTGAAATCCATCTGCCGCTGCCGCTTCCAGCAGATGCTTTGAGGCTGAAACAAAGGTGATCTCGGTGCCTTCAAACATGGCGCGCGCCGCCAGGGCGGCGCCTAATTGCAGGGCCTCGGGCCAGCTAAGCGCCGTCCGATCAAGGAGCTGGCGGGCGGCCTCCAGAATGGCCGGATTGAGCGGCTCCTGCACCATGCGCGCTGATTCCAGGCGCAAAACATCGAGCGCAGAGGCGGCGTCCTCGGGGGCAAGATCACCGCTGCGCTCGCGCCGCCGGATCGCCGCATAGACCTCCAGCGGCGTGGAGGCCGAAATCAGCTTGCAGTTATCCTCGACCGATTCCATCAGGCGGATGAGCGCGTCAGTGCCGGGGCCCCGCACAAAAAGCTTGGCGAAGGCGGTGGCCTCAAGATAATAAAAGGTCACACGTTCCCCCGTTCTTCCTCGATGGTTTCGATGAACGGCTCTCCCTGCACCACGACCGGATGAAAGCGTTGCGCCTCCTCGGGAATGGCGGCCTCGGCGCGGTTGAGCCGGATGGTCGTAGTCGGATAGGCGGGCGTTTTGGGGTTGGCGATCTTGCTGGTCAGAACCACGCCGCGCTGAATCGCCTCAGCCAGCACAGCCTGGCGCGCATCGGGGTTCTGATTCCAGCGGAAAGCCTTTCGCGGCAGGAAGGAATCACGGAACCATTTGAGGGCGATGAAGGCATGACCGCCGCGCTCAGCCTCAGCCAGGGCCGCACTGAGTTCCTTGACACGGGCGTCCATATCCGCCGGAGCCACCACGTCCTCAACCTCGCCCTCTTCATCAAAGGCGGGGGCCTGCGCCGGACGCTGCGCCCGCAACGCGCGAGGCGCAGGCTCACCCTCATCGATGCGCTCAAAGTAGATGCGCAATTCATCTTCTTCCGGCGACCACGTATCCGCCGAGGCGTTGCGCC
>JAJZVZ010000199.1 GCA_021846945.1 Acidobacteriota bacterium
AAAACCAGACGCTTTGCCTCCGCCTGGCTCAACCTGCGCTTCACTCGAACCACTCCGCTTGTGTCCATCCCTCTACTTCAGCACAGGGGAGATTAGACGGGAAGAGTGCGGTTGCCCGAATGGATACAGAGCACGAACAGTAGAGCGACTTTGGTTCCTTTGTCGCTAAGCCGATAGGCATACCGGCGTCCGTCGCGTTGCAGCAGGCCGTGGGCTTTCATCTTGCGCAGGTCGTAACGGAGTTGATTGAGCCCATAGCGGTCCTCGCCGATGCGGAAGGTGGTGAGGATGGCGCGATGGATGTCGCGGGCCCGCCAGCCGCCCACGGTGGTGCCACCGTGGAGGAGGACTTCCATAAGGCGGATCATGCGGGTGTCGTGGATTTTGATGCCGGGATAATGCGTGTGGTTCCCAGAACGATGGGCACGGCCAGCCGTTGCAACAAGGGAAAGTCGGCGTGCACGTTGAGGCACTCGGCCTGGAAGGTGGCGAAACGATCTGTGACGGCGAGGAACTTCTGGCGCACCGCGGCCAGATGCTCCAGACCCTTCCTGAGGCCGAAATCGCTCAGGTTGTTGGAGCAGACCTCATTGCGCAGAAAGGTGGAGAACTTCTCGTATTGCTTGACGAAGGCGTTCTTCCAGTAGGCGCGGAAAATGTGATGGCCGTGTTCGATCTGTTCTAGGGTGGTGTTGAGTTTTCCCTTGAACTTGCGTGTCATGCGTTGCCCGAAGACCTCGGAGATCTTGCTGGCGGTCATGCGCCAGAGTCCGATTTCCGAGGAACGCTCGAAGATTTTGTGGATGGGGAAATGGCGCTTGAAGATGAAGTTGCGGCAGTACTCGGCCTGATTGACGGCGTAGAAGCGGCGCAGGTTCATCTGGGCGCGCTCCCGTTTGGAGAACTTCGGTCCCAGCACGAGAATTCATTAGTCGAGCCGCTTGCGGATGACTTCTGCGGCGAAGCGATCGGCGGCAGCCTGCAGCGCCTGGGGGTCGGAGACGCCCAGAAACGCGTTGTCGTTCTTGCGGAAGCTCACCTTCTCCCGGTTCAGTTCCTGCTCGATAAAGTTGTGGCCATTGAGATAGTAGGTGGTCTGGAAGGGAAAGAACGAGGCCACTCGCATGGCCATCGATCCCAGCACCTCGTCTTCGATGTAAAAGTGGTAGTGGGTGAAGCGGCTGCGCTGCCGGGCCAGGATGCGGTAATGGGGATCGGCGGTGGGAAAGCGGGGCGCCGTGGAGCGAAAGGTTTGCCCCTGCTCCATACTCTTCAGGATGAAACAGACGCCGTGGCGGCGGGCCCGCTTCATGCGACGCTGCGCAGGACGGACGTAATCCTCCTTGCGCACCTTCGGCTCTGCCCATTCGATGGGAACATCGTGATTGCGTGCGAACGCCTCGACCCAGTCCCGATACTCATTGGTTCGGCGCGAGAGCACGGACTTGTCGATCACCGACTCGCCGGCCACGTCATGGAAAAAATGCACCACTTGCCCCGGCCGCGACAACCCGCTCAGATAGCCGTGAATCACAACCCGGTCGAAACGGTGATATACAAACAAAAGCAGGCTGCCAAACAGCCTGGCGAACACCCCCATCGGTCGTCCCTCCCTTGTTCCTGTCTCAGCAACAAGATCATCGGACAGACGACCGGTGGTTGCAAAATTGCAAATATGTTTGGCTAGGGTTCGGACAGCCCCAGCCTGTGGTTGAAGGGTCGACAGTGACGAGTGCGCGCTCTGTGTGCTCGACCTGCGTGCGCTTCACGATCAGACCGGCAGCGCCGTGGTCCATTTTGATGCCCGAAGCGATGAAGGAATCCTGCATCGACGTGCTCCCCGCGTCGGGGGAGCACGTCACCGCTCCCCCTCTACAAGATCGAAGTCTTGAAGCGTATTACTAGAAAGTTAACCTCATGGTGAGCTGGATCTGTCGCGGCGCGTTTACCGAGCTAGCTTGGCCGACACCCGGCTGCACTTCCTCCACCCCGGCAGCACCCGGAAGGGTGTAACCTTGGTGGTTGAATACGTTAAAAGCATCCATGTTCACGCGCAGGTTGACTCGCTCCGTGATCGGAAAGACCTTGAAGATGGAGGCATCGGCGTCCCAATTGAAGGGGCCATTTAACCACCGCCTAGCAAAGAACTCCTCTCCTCCCGGACCGGCGTCGTAGCCGATATCCGTGGGCTTCCCGCTGTTGATACCAGGCGCGGTAATCTGCACCTCGTTTTTGCCATAGTACTTTGTCCCTGGTGTATTGTCGATCGGGGTCTGTATCGGCAGATAGTCGGCGGGAAGTCCCGAGATGCAGTTGGTTGTGCACGTGGCCCCGGCCACGCCCGTCGTTACCGTGGGCGGAAGATAACCGTTAAACCACATGTATGCCTTGTAGCAGTTGCCGCTGCGGCAATCCACAATCGGGTACTTGTGTTTATAGACCTTGAGCGGGGATAATACAGGACCAAAGGATGTAGGTACTGGCATCTGTGAGGACACCAGGCCGCCGTCGCCGGCAACCTGGAAACCGCCGATTATCTCGTTCACAAAGCGATTCGCATTTCCGAAAAGCCGCTTGCCCCGGCCAAAAGGAAGATCCACGATGCCGTTGAACTGGATGTGGTGGTACGGCGTGGCATCCGGGCCGTAATCCTCCCAGGCATTCAGGGCGTGGTAATCTGCCCAGATCGGTGTGCCAGGGGGCGGGGTGGGCGGCCGCATCCAGGTATTGAGCGGTCCGATTATTCCATAGGGCGAGGTAATTGTGGCCACCGTGCCCATGGCTCCAGGATAACCGGCATAAGGTACCGTGCCAACTGCCTGAGAATTTGCATTCGGATTGCTGTCACCGCCTGCCGCCAAATCTTTGGAAAACACATAGAAAATCTGGTAGGCGAAGCCATGATGGAAGAGCCGCTGATAATTCACTTGCAGTGCATTATTGTTCGACCAGCCGGATGTGAGTCGCACTTGGTTGCCGCCTCCCCAAGTCGTCTGGTCATATGGGCCGGTTGCCGTGGCGGCGTATGTGTTTTGTTGCGGAGTGCCGATCACCGAAGCCCCTCCTGTCGGCGGAACAATGCCGTGAGCCATCTCCCACTGAAATGTGCTGGGATGATAATTTGGGTAATAATCGATGTCCAGGTTGGTCGCGTGCGTCCACACCCAACTCACCCGGAGTACCGAGTTGCCCTTGAGCGGCTGCTCGACGGTAAAGTTCGTCGAAGTCACGACCGAAGGCGCTGAAATAGGCGACGCGCTGAACGTATTGATGCCAGGGAGGATGGAGATGGGCGATGCGCTATCCACCACATTGGCTGTGTTGACTCCCAATACCCCAAATTTAACGGGATCGTTATACCGCAACAACTCGTTGGGCAATCCGTCAACGGCCTGATTCGCCAAGGTATAGCTCTGTGCGTATGTGGCAAGGAACGGGTTATTCTTTTCAGGTTGATTTACGTAATCCTGCAAGGGCTCCGGGTAAATATATCGGCCGTATGCCCCGCGGATCACCGTACCGAGCTTTCCAAACTGATAAGATAAGCCGACGCGAGGCAGGAAATTGAGATTATAGTTTCTCATCAGCGTGGTGGCCGGCATTCCGGCCTCCTGCGGAGTCTCAAACTTCACGCCGATGTTCTCGTCATTGGTGATGATTGCCTGGGTGGTGTACCCCTCGGTGATCAGCTTGGAGGGCGGAACTGCCAGCACCATGGCATCGTTCTTGTAGTCGAAGGCGTTCACCAGCCCGTATTTCGTCCACGTGGCAGGATGAGCTTCGTAACGCAAGCCGAGATTGAGGGTAAGGTTGCGGCTCACATGATAATCGTCTTGAAGGTACGCGTCGATTTCGTTCTGGTGATAGTGAAGGTGCGACATTCGGGTCTGAACGGTGTAATTGCTGGCGGAGCCGAGGAAAAAGCTGGCGTCCCCATAGCCTGTATTAGGTGTATTACCGTAGTTCGCACCAGTGGAGGTGTTGTAAATGCTGGTGGACGTGGGCGCGAACGATATTGAATCCACCGGTGCCGCAGGCAAACTAGCATCGCGATTGTGGCGGAAGCGGCCGCCAAAATGCAGCTGATGTCGGCCCACGACCTTGGTCATGTTCTCGTCGATGTTCGTGATTAACTGGGATGCCAGGGTACTGTTTTGACTCGTAGTGAAACCAAAGATTAAACCGCCGATGTTCGGGAAGCCTGGCTCTCCGAAATTGTTGGGCATGCCCAGTGGTGCTTCGTAATTGACGTTGGGGTCAACCCCCGTTAGGACCCAACTGCCCAGCCACTCCTCACCCAAGATGGTTTCAGAGTAGAACGTGGGCGAGAAGACATGCGTGTAGCCGAGAGACGTGAGGAAGGAGTTGAGAGGCTTATTTTGAACACCTTTCGCGACTCCGGCAGGAAAACCGTCGGCCGCCAGGCTTTCCGGGCCTACAGCTAGGAGGGCAGTGTGATTGTTGATATCGGTAAAGCGCACATAGGCGCGGTTGCTCTGGTTAAACACATGATCGAGGCGGAAGGTCACCTGCGGGATCACACTAAGGTTCTTGGCTGGTATGTTGAGATTGTTCGAGACCAGGGGATTGTCAGCCGAAGTCGGAAGGGGCGTCATTTCGTAAAGAATCTTCGCCGTCGGCGACTCTTCACCTACTGGAATTATGTTCCCCTGAAAGGGCGTACGGCAGTAGGGATTGGCTTTGCCGGTATAGGCGCAGTTGTAGGCGTTCGACGTCGTAGCCGGATCGAAAATCGTCTGTAATATCCCCTGTCCGTTATACAATCCGCTGAAGTCACCCTGCCGCATGGCCATTGTTGGTACTTTACCCTCCACAATGGAGTGCTGTGCCAAGGAGTATCGCTCATAGGCGAGGAACCAGAAGGACTTGTCTTTCCCGTGGTATATATGCGGCAGGATGATTGGTCCGCCTGCGCTGATGCCAAACTCATTCCGAATATAAGAAGGCGCGGTAAAGTTGGCCGGATCCTGTCGAGCCTTGGCAATACCGATGGCGTTGTTGCGCGCCGTCTCAAACGCCGTGCCGTGCAGGCTGTTGGTGCCCGACTTCGTCGTGATCACAGCTGTGGATGGCGACGCGTACTCAGCGCTGGAGTCGCTCATTTGCACTTGCACTTCCTGCACAGAGTCAGGATCCTGCACTTGTATATTTGCGTAGAAATTCCCTCCAGCATTGAGATTGGTTGTCGTCATTCCATCGGTCTCATAATCGAGTCCTGACCTCATGAGGCCGTTTGCCCTCAGCCCATTATTTTCAAGACCGGGCGTCGTCATCTGCATGAGGGTCGCCAATACACGCCCGTTCTCCGGGAGTTGGTTGATCCGTGCATTCTCAAGAGTTGAGCTGATAGTGCCATTATCGAGATCGGTGAGTTGGACGGCATTTCCGACCACCACAACCTGTTGCGTTACAGCTCCCGGAACTAATACTGGGTTCACAACCGCGGTTTGTGTCACCAAAAGCTCAATCGAGGTCTTGTAGGCCTTCATGTTGGGCGCGGAAGCCGTAACGGTGTACGTACCTGTAAACAGGCCTGGCACTTGGTAAAAGCCAACGCGGTTGGATTTTGTGGTGGTCGACACGCCGGTTGCCTGATTGACGACTGTGATCGTTGCTCCAGGGATTACGGCGTGCGTCGTATCCTGCACCGTTCCCTGAATCGAGCCAGCTCCGCTTTGGGCGGTGACAACCGGAGCGTGAAGCGTTGCGGCCAAGAGCATAGCCATGAGTGCTGTTCGTACAACCCATTTCTGGGGCGTAGTGTGCGCCATCAATCGGGTTAGGATTTGCATAGCGAATATTTCCTCCTGGAATCGGGATTGCGTCGTTCTCGCGTATTTGCTCGGGTGGAACCTCGCCTTCCTTGTCCAAGCCTCGGCCCTTATGCAATGGAAAAAATATCCACCCATTGGATTCTTTAAGCCGTTCGTTGCTGGGATCAGGACCATAGAGGAGTCGTTCAGGCGGAATTCTCTGAATGCATCCACATTCCCCAAAAGCTATATTGCTTGAAAAGTAAAGCCAGCGTAACATGTCCCTTTTTACGTAAACATGTAATTTTTTCAATCACTTACGCATTCAACACACGGCTTGCAGCCTCTCGCGGGCAGTTAAAAGCCACCCCTTAACGGACAAGACCGGGGTGAATTGCAGATGTGTCATGGGGCCCATGTGTCCGGGAGGACAACGGCATCTTGTGATTGATAACGCGAAAAAAATCTTCAAAGGGTGTCTTACCCCCGTAGTTTGCACGGGGGATCCAACAGGCACCGTGGGGCGGCTGAGGCATGCGCCAGAAGCCAGAAACTTACCGAAGGCGTTTATAATCAGTACTGCCTGGAGATTTTTTGTCAACCCCTTCTCGGCTATGAATAATGAGGTTGGCTCTGAGGGGTCTGTTTGCGTGAGGAACAAAGGTGCCATGGCTGTGGAATTCGAAAGCGATGAATCCACACTTGAAGGCGATCCGCGCTGGGAGGCTGCACAGCGGGCAGTACGCAGTTCAGCTCTGGCCCGTGCCACGCAGCTTCGCGCCATTCTTCTCTTCATCGTGCGTAGGTCGATCCTTCTGCCGGAAGAGCCCATCAGTGAATTTGAAATTGCCTATCGTGCACTGGGACGACGGAGCAATTTCAATCCCCTGGACGACAATATTGTACGGGTCCAGATGGGTCATCTTCGCAGAAAGCTGGAGAATTACTTCTCCGCCGAAGGCAAGAATGAACCAATTGTGATCTCGATTGCTCTTGGCAGCTACAAGCCCGTTTTCCAAGCCCGGGACAGTTCCGATCTGGAAGCGCAGCGTATTTCAACAAAAATAGACTTGGACCGCCAGAATCAGGCAACATCGGAAGGCAATACGGCGATCATCCCCGCCCCTACGGCGCTGCCCAATGTTTCGGAGATCGCTTCTCCTGACACTCTAAGATCCTGGCTCATCGCTCATTGGCTGTTCATACTACTTATTACTTGCGGTGTTACGCTAGTGTGCATCGCGGTCGGCAATTTCGTACTGAATCGCGCGGTACAGAAGGGAAGCGCGACTGATCGGGGACTCGCACTGCAACATTTCTGGAAACCGCTTCGATTTGTGAACACCCCTGTAATAATCTGCGTAGGCACGGTAGGTATTCCCCGAGAGTTGGTGAACAAGCCCATTCACCCCGTAAATCACTATTTTGCTCCCTTTGTCACATTGGGAACCGCTCGAGCCGTGGCCAGCTTGACCAGTCTGTCAACGCAGTTGCACATTCCGTATGTTGTTCAGTCCGCGCCCTCCATAGATCTGGAGGCCTTGAAGACTCAGCCAACCATCTTTATTGGTGGCTTCACCAACCCTTGGACTACACGACTGATGACCAACCTGCGGTTTCGAATGAATCTTGGTCCCCCGCAGGAGATTTACGATACGGCGAACCCGACGGTGCACTGGCAGATTGCGCAAACTCGCCCGAATTACGGACCGAACGATTACGCAATCGTGGCCCGGTATCACGATCCCATCACCAATAATATTGCAGTAATCATTGCCGGGCTGGAAGTGAATGGAACAGTCGGCGCCGCGCAATTCGTCACTTCATCTCACCAGCTCGAGCAACTCGAGCACGTGCTGCCAAGTGGCTGGGAAGACAAGAATGTTGAGATAGTTCTGAAAGTACCGGTCATCGGCGGTGATTCCGGTCCTGACACGATCCTTGCGACCCAAGTGTGGTGATTTGCAAGACTCGGCACGGAATGCTAGCCTGCATATTTCACTCGGCGACTGTTGAGGGGGAGAGTCAGCGGGCAAGAATATAACTGGAAAGGCCGTCTTTTCTGTGGCATAACTGCGTTGTCAAAGCGTAGTTTTGGCCGCGTGGAGGCGGCCTTTCCCATGACAGAGTGTATTCAAGAAGTTTTCTCCTTTGCAGCACATTTTTCACGCCGGGTAGAGTCCAGTTTCACGGCCGGGCAGGTATCGAGTGACGGTGGGGCTCTGTTGTTGCGCCAGACCGATCACAAGATTAATCTGCTCAGCCGCGTGGCTGGCTGCTTCACCGACCGGCGGTCGCCGCTGCTGGTTACCCATCAGCTGACAGAGATGCTCTCGCAGCGCATCTACGGGCTGGCGTTGGGCTACGAGGACATCAACGATCATGAGCAGTTGCGCCACGATCCCTTGATGGCGGTTCTGGCAGGCCGGCGCAAGCTGGAGGAGCCTTTGGCGGGTAAGAGCACGCTGA
>JAJZVZ010000026.1 GCA_021846945.1 Acidobacteriota bacterium
GCCAGCTTCGCTATCGCATCAGCAGAAATCGGCTTCCGTGCTCTAACTGTTTTCGGCATAAAGTTTCTCCTCCTCCCGCGTTGACTTCCAAAGCGTGACGAGGTGGTAGTATTCACCCTCTTTGTCCTCGCGAACCTCAAAGATGAGTGAGTAAAGGCGATGGCCAACCCAGCCGATGGCGCGGTACTGCTCGGGCAGATCGGATCGCCGGTCCTGGTAATAAGGCCGCGCGAAAATTTCCTGCGCTTCCTCGAAGCCGATGCCCCGCAGCGGATTCTCCCTCAACCGCTGGCTTTTGCGTGGATCGAAATGAAAGCGCATCGGTATAACAGTTATACCATATTCTGCAGGAGCCTTCCTCGCCGAACCCGGCCGCCGCTCTACCTCGCCCCCGCCAGCAATCCCCGCCCCCGCAACTCCGCGAGCACCCGCTCCACCTTCCAGTCCAGCGCGCGCGTTCCATCCACAACCAGATCGGCGTGAGTGGCCGAGGGCCGCACGTAGGCCTCGCTCGCGGGCCTCACCGTGGCCTCATACTGTCTCCGCACCGACTCCGGTGTGCGTCCGCGCTGCTCGATGTCGCGCTTGAGGCGGCGCTCGAAGCAGACTTCATCTGGCGCGTCAATGTAGATACGCAGGTGATAGAGCGGCAGCAGCGCCGGGTAGTAGAGAGCAAAGAGCCCCTCCACAAGCAGGAAGGCGCCGGCACACATCGTTTCCGTGCGGCCCGGCACGCGCGTGTGCGTCGAAAAATCGTAGAGCGGCCGCTCGATGGCTTCACCGCGGGCAAGCGCCGCGACCTGCGCCGCCAGCAGCGGGACCTCGATCATCTCCGGATCGTCGAAGTTCTGCTGCATGCGCTCGCCCGGAGGCAGGTGCGCGAGGTCGCGATAGTAGTGGTCCAGCGGGAAATGCGTGCCGCCAAGCTCACGCGCCAACTCGATCGCCAGAGTTGTCTTGCCTGAGCCGGAACAGCCGGAAATCCCCACAACCACGGGCCGGCCATGCGAATCCCGCACCCTGCCGCTGACGGCTTTACTCATGGCTGCGCGTCCGTGCGCGCAGCCAGCTTGGGCGCCAGGCGCTTGAGCAGTGCGGCCAGGCGCACTTCCACGACCTGCCCGACCGCATCGACGTCCTCATGGCTCAGCGGCGTTGGGTTCAGGCCGGCGGCCATGTTGGTGACGCAGGAGATGCCCAGCACCTCCAGCCCCATATGCCGCGCCACAATCGTTTCGGGCACCGTAGACATGCCCACCAGCGTGGCGCCCAGCGCGCGGAAGGCGCGAATCTCGGCGGGCGTCTCGAAGTTGGGTCCCGTTGTGGCCACATACACGCCCTCTTCCAGCGGGAAGCCTTCCTCGACCGCGGCTTCCTTCGCCAATGCGCGCAGATCCTTCGAGTACGCTTCAGTCATGTCGAAGAAGCGCCGTCCACCGCCGGGCCGGAAGCCGAAACGAGGCTCGTTTGCACCGGTCAGCGGATTCCAGCCCATCTGGTTGATGTGGTCTGCCAGAGCCACGAGCTGGCCCACACGGCAATCTTCCGTGATTGCTCCCGCCGCGTTGGTCAGCACAACGGCGCGAAGGCCGAGCGCGCCCAGCACGCGCATCGGAAAGGTAACCTGCTGCGGCGTGTAGCCTTCATAGAAGTGCACGCGCCCCTGCATCATGACCACCGGCACGCCGTTGAGCCGTCCCGCGATGATACGGCCCTTGTGGCCCGCGACGGTGGATCGTGGAAAGTAGGGCGTCTCAGTATACGGCACCATGACCTGATCGGTCACAGCATCGACCGTCGCGCCCAGCCCGGAACCGAGAACGATGCCGATGCGGGCGTGGAAAGAACTCGAGATCGCCTTCAGGAAGGCGGCGGCTTCAACCACTTGCTCGTAGTAGGTCATTGCAAGTTCCTGCGATGTACTCAGCACATTCTACAGGCAAAAAAAGTTTTTGGCGGAGGTTACTGAAGCTCGGAGGGATCCGGGGAATTCGCCGTATTCAGATCCACAAAGGAGTTGTCGCCGTGCGCCAGCCCCGGAGCGTAGCAGTTGCCGTCCGGGGCATGGTTACGTGGGCAGCCCGCGCTGAACTGTGGCCGCCGTGGCGAGACCGCATATTGCCACACCTCTGTATGGGAGCGCAGCGCCGGAGGAAACGCCGCCGCCATCGACGGAGTGGCCAGCGTGCAACCCGGAGAAGGCGGGCATTGGTCGTTGACGATCCAGAGCACGATCGGGGGCGCTGCCCTCTTATCTTTGGGCAGGCGGCGTGCTTGCGCGTTCTCGCGCTCTACGATGTCCCTGGCCGTGCTGATTGTGCTGCCGCTATCGGGAACCTCGATACCGGAACAATAGACGCCGGCCCGCGCGCCGCCCTTGCGTGCCGCGTCTGCCCAGGCAAACACGTAATCAGCCTGTTCCTGGAGCAGCCTTCCGCCTTCTTCCTGGTCCAGAAAGATGAGCACATTGCGAGCAAAGCCCTCACGCGCCGCAGCAGCCACGGCGGCCTTTCCATCCTGCGTGCCAAGCGCCGTTGCGCTTGTGCCCTTCGCTTGCGCGGCTTTCAGCTCGGCATCTGTACGGCCATTGAAAAGAACCAGAAAGCCGAAGCCATCGTGCTTGAGCAGGGCTCGCTTACCCATCCAGGTGTTGCTCTGCGCCCCGGGCGGAGTATTGAGCCAGTAGCCGGTATAGCTGAAGCTCTTGCGCAGCGCAGGCAGAGCCGCGTCGCCGGGATAGATGTTGCGGTCAAAGCCGCGGTAAGCGTGCTGTGCTCCCGCGGAGCATGCGAATGTCAGCAGCAGGACGGCCGCGAAATGGGTTGTCCACTTTTGCATCATATGGCGCATTCCTCCGCCGGAACGAAATACTTGCTCTTCGCTTAGATGTTCGTTGATTGCGTTTGGATCATCATCTATGCCGGGTATGGTCCCATTCCATTCTTCTGCGATGAGGTGGGGCGCCCGGATTTTAAAAATATTCAACGACCTCTCAATGCGTTTCCATGCGTCCGATCTTCTGTATCCTCTTCTAACCCAAAAACATTCCGGCAATTGCCGCGGAGATCAGATTTGCCATGGTGCCAGCCAGCATGGCGCGCACGCCCAGCCGCGCCAGATCGTTGCGCCGCTCGGGAACCAATGCGCCGATGCCGCCGATCTGCACGCCAATCGATCCAAGATTGGCAAAGCCGCACAGCGCAAAGGTGGCGATGGTGAATGAGCGCGGCTCCAGCATGGCCTTTTGCGCGCCCAGCCCTATATAGGCAATCACCTCATTCAGCGCCATGCGCGTGCCCAGCAGGTTGCCGATGGCCGCGCAGTCGCGCCAGGGGACGCCGATGAGCCACGCCACCGGCGCGCCGACAAACCCTAGAATCTGGCTCAGCGTGCTCGGGAACCAATGCAAGTGAGGCAGCCCGTGAGCCCAGCCCAGCACGCCGTCGAGCAGCGCCACCAGGGCCAGGAAGCTGATCAGCATGATGGCCACATTCAGCGCCAGCTTGCCGCCGTCGATGGTGCCACGTGTGATGGCCCCGACAAGATTTTCCTCCTTGTGCATTTCGTCGATCGGGATCACTACACGGCCCTCGGTGGCGGGCATCTCCGTTTCAGGCACCAGCATCTTGGCCACCAGGATCGTTCCCGGCGCGGTCATGATGACGGCCGCCAGCAGATGCCGCGGTTCGACGCCCTGCGCAATGTACATCGCCATAATGCCGCCTGAAACATGCGCCATGCCGCTGGTCATGATCGTCATCAGCTCGCTATTGGTGGCCTTGGCGAGAAACGGCCGGATCGTCAGCGGAGCTTCCGTCTGCCCAACAAAGATGCTGGCGGCCACGTTGATGCTCTCCGCGCCCGAAATGCGCATCGTCTTCTGCATCACCCAGGCCATGCCGCGCACCACGACCTGCATCACCCCGGCGTGGTAGAGCACCGCAAAGAAGGCTGAGACAAAGATGATGACGGGAAGAACCTGGAAGGCAAAGATGGAGCCAAGCGAGCCGTTGGGGAGTCCGAGAGAGCCAAAGACGATCTGTGTGCCGGCGTAGGTCGAAGCCAGCACATTTCTCACCACATCGCCGGCCCACGCCATGGCGCGCTCTCCGTAGGTGACGCGCAGCACCAGAAAGGCGAAGACAAATTGCAGGCTCAGTCCCCAGGCGACAGTCCGCCAGCGGATGCGTCTGCGGTCGGTGGAAAAGAGCCATGCGGCCACAAGGACGGCCAGAATTCCCAACACTCCGGTGAAACGCCCCAATGATCTCCCTCCTTCGCAAGATGGCGGTCAGCCAGCCGCGAACAGCGACCAGACATGCCTCCCGCCGCAAACCCGCTTGCCCCAGCTCCGATGAACGGCGACAGATCGCTGAAAAATCAGACCACTGACCGCTGTTTTTCTACCTTACCGCATCGCGTGGTAACTTCTTCGCATTTTTGCGTGGGAAGGCTCGACGGGGAATGACGCAGCCAATGGGATGATCCAACTGAATTGACCGCGGCAGTTCTTTGTGGAAGAATCCGAAGCCGCGGCACATCGACCATGCAGCCGGCGCTGAAATACATTGCGCATCCTCGCGAATCGATATCCAATGGAGGGAGCCAGGCCAGTCGGAAATGAGTGAATTCAAAGCAATCCCTATACGTGGATCTATCTTGGTCTTTGTGGCGCTGGCGCTTTTCATTCCTCCTGCGCATACGGCACGCGCAGCGCAGAGTCGCGGCTCGGACGATGCGGCGCCGCGCAATTGCGCTTCGGCGGAGCAGGAGCCCTACCCGAAGGCTCTTATCTCGAATGGCCTCGTCGACGCCGTGGTGTACCTGCCCGATGCGGAGAAAGGCTACAATCGCGGCTCGCGTTTCGACTGGTCGGGCATGGTCGGCTGCCTCGCTTATAAGGGCCACACGTACTTCGGCGTCTGGTTCCCGCGCTACGATCCCCTGCTGCACGACTCGATCACCGGCCCCGTGGAGGAGTTCCGGTCAAGCAACGGTGAAAGCGCCCCGTTCTATGACGAAGCCAAGCCGGGCGGCCTGTTTGTCAAGCCCGGCATCGGTGTCCTGCGTCGCATCGACGATACGCCCTTCAAGTTTTCCACACACTATCCGCTGGTTGACGGAGGTCATTGGACTGTTCAAGCCCGGCGAAGCAGTGTCACCTTCCGGCAGAACCTCAAATCCACACTGGGAGTTGGTTACGTCTACACGAAAGTGTTGAAGCTCGACAAGCACGCGCCCCTGCTCATCCTCCAGCATGAGTTGAAAAACACCGGCAGCAAGACCATCGACACAGAGGTCTACGATCACGACTTCTTTGTGCTCGATGGCGCTCCCACAGGCCCCGGTGTGGTGGTGAAGTTTCCCTTCGAGCCCAAGGCGGAGCGGCCCCTCGGGAACGGCGCCAGGATCGAGGGTAAAGACATTGTGTACAGCCGCGAACTGCGGACTGGTGAAAGCGCCTCCAGCTTTCTCACCGGCTACTCCAATAGCCCCTCCGACTACAAGATCGTCGTGGTGAATCACAACACGGGAGCGGGCGTGGAGCAGTCCGGCGATCAGCCGATTGCGCAGCTTAACTTCTGGTCGATCCGCACCACCGTTTGTCCGGAGGCCTACGTTCACCTGGTCATTCCACCCGGGCAAACCGCGCACTGGACAATCCGCTATCGTTTTTACGCGAAATAGGCGGCCTCGGCCTTATTTTCTGAAGCCGAATGCCTCTGGCAACAATCCCGAGAAGGCCATTACTCGTATTCCGTCTGCCGCGGGAAAGACCACCTGCGCATCTGGCAGGACGAACTCAGCCAGCACCTGGCGACAGGCTCCGCAGGGCGAACTGGGTGCGCCATTCAGATTGGCTACGGCCACAGCCGCCACGCGCATCTCCGGCCCGAATTGGGCAACGGCCCGCACCAGCGCAGCCCGCTCGGCGCAGATGGTCAGCCCGTAGCTGGCGTTCTCCACGTTGGTGCCCGTTACGATCTCGCCGCCGGCCAGCCTGAGCGCCGCGCCCACCTTGAAGTTCGAGTAAGGCGAGTAGGAGTTCTGCGCCGCATGGCGCGCCCGTTCGAAGATCGCTGCCAGCTCCGGCTCTAGCGGAATGTGATCCTTCATCGCGTCTTCCATCGCACGGCTACCTGATCCTTGAGCGTAAAACATTGCCGCCTCCGCTGTACACCGCTCCGAAAGGTAATGACATTTCTGACCCCTGTTCCCTCAAGTTCATCCTCATTGAACCGATAAGTAACTTGAGAACTTGTTGCCCCGGAGTTGTGGTTCCTGCCGCATGCGTGAACCCAAGGGACGAAACCCAATGGACGAATTGACGCGGGAATTTCTAATCGAGAGTCAGGAAGGACTGGACCGCATGGAGCGGTGCCTGACCGAACTGGAAACGCGGCCGCAGGACGCAGAACTGCTGGCGGAAATCTTTCGTTCCGTTCATACCATCAAAGGCACCACCGGCTTTCTAGGGTTCAAACGGTTGGAGAAGCTGGCCCACGCCGGCGAAAACCTGCTCGGCCTGCTGCGCGACGGAAAACTGGCCGCTGACGGAGCCATCATCACCGGCCTGTTGCAACTGCTTGACGCGCTCCGTTCCATTCTGAAGACGATTGAGGCCGAAGGCGCCGAGGGAACAGAGGACGATGCCGTGCTGATAGGGTGGCTGGAGGAGTTGCAGCTTCCGGCGCTGGCCGCGAGCGCTCCGGCTGACTGCGCCGCTGCTGCTACGCGTTCGGCGCGCAAGCCTGACTTTCAGCAAACCGCGGCTGCAGAGTCCGCTTCAATGCCAGCTCCGGCGCCCGCCGCGGCGGAGTCAGATCCGGCCGCGCAGCGCGCCTCCAGCTCAACAGCGGAAAGCACGCTGCGTGTCGATGTGGCGCTACTGAATCGCATGATGAATCTGGTGGGCGAACTGGTGCTGACCCGCAACCAGATTTTGCAGGCGACCGCGGCCGATCCCAATATGACGCAGCTTTCGCGCCGCCTCGACATGGTGACCGCCGATCTGCGCGAGTCGGTAATGAAGGCCCGGATGCAGCCCATCTCGCACATCTTCTCCAAGGTTCCGCGCATCGTGCGCGACCTCTGCCAGTCGCTAGGCCGCCGCGTGCGCGTGCGGATGGAAGGCCAGGAGACAGAGCTGGACAAGAGCCTTCTGGAGGCCATCAAGGATCCCATCACCCATGCGGTCCGCAACGCGCTTGATCACGGCATCGAGCCGTCACAGGAGCGCCGTGCGGCGGGCAAGTATCCCGAAGGCTTGCTCACGCTGCGCGCAGCGCAGGAGGGCAGCCACGTCGTCATCGAAATCGGCGACGACGGTGCCGGCATCGCCGTCGACAGAGTGCGCGGCAAGGCCGTCGAGCGCGGGCTTGTGGCGGCGGAGCGCGCGGCAAAGATGAGCGAGCGCGAGTTGCTGCAACTCGTCTTTCTGCCCGGCTTCTCCACCGCCGCTGCGGTCACCAGCGTCAGCGGCCGGGGCGTGGGCATGGATGTGGTCCGCACCAACGTGGAGAAGATCGGCGGCAAAGTCGAGATCGATTCGCACCCGGGCGAGGGAACGACACTGCGGCTGCGCATTCCGCTCACGCTGGCCATCGTTCCGGCGCTCATTGTGCGCAGCCTCGGCCAGAGCTTTGCGTTGCCGCAGGGCGCGCTCTCCGAACTGGTGCATGTTCCGCCCGAGCAGGTCACCACGGCCATCGAGTGGATCGAGGGCACGCCGCTTTACCGGCTGCGCGGCAGGCTGCTGCCGCTGGTCTTTCTGGATCGTCTACTGCAGCCCGGCGGTGACCATCGAGCCGCCGCGAAGCGCAACAACTTCATCGCCACTCTCAATGCCGATGGCCGCCGCTTTGGCCTTGTGGTCGAAGGCCTGGCCGATCCCGAAGAGATTGTGGTCAAGCCGCTCAGCGCGGCGCTCAAGGATATCGGCCTTTACTCTGGCGCGACCGTGCTGGGTAACGGCCATCTGGCGCTGATTCTTGATCCTGGAGCAATTGCCATGAAGGCCGGCATAACCGTGAGTGCGGAAGATGCAGCAGCGCGAGCGGCGGATGAAACGGAAGGCGAGGCCGAAGATGGAGCCGAGTATCTGCTGGTCGAGATCGGAGGACGCAGCGCCGCAGTACCGCTCGCCAGTGTTTTGCGCATTGAACAGCTTCCGCTCACGCGCATCGAGTACGTCGGCTGCCGGCCGGTGGTGAACTTCCAGGGACAGCTACTGCCGGTCGAGGATGCAGGCGGAGTATTGGCCGCAACTGAAGGGAGCGCCGCGGACAAGAACGCCCCTGCAGCGCGGATCGTTGTCGTTGTTTGCCGCGAGGGCAATCGCCAGGTCGGTATTGCGGTCTCGCAAGTGCTCGATGTGGCCTCGGGCGGTGATCTCTGCGAGGCCGGCAGTAGCCGACCTGCGGCTGGCCTCACTCTGCTCGGGAATCGTGTAACCGGCATCGTCAATCTCGGCGGCGCGGCTCCGTTGTTGGTGGAAAGCAAACCGGAGGAATGGATTCGGATCGAAGAGGGGGTGCGATGAGTGCGGTAACAGCAGTCAGTCTCAAGGAAAGAGCCGCGGCGCTCGTGGAGGTCTGTTCCGTGCGCCTGGGGCAGGCATGGTTCGGCGTGCCAATCAACCACATCGTAGAGATTGTCGGCTCGGCCCGGCCGCAGCCGGTGCCGCTGGCTCCGGGATACGTAGGCGGACTGGTTCACTATCGTGGCGATGTGCTGACTACGGTGAGCCTGCGCAAATTGCTCGGCATGCCGCTGGTGGAGGGCGTGCAGGATGTGCTCGTTCTGGAGAACGCGGGCATCTGTTTTGGACTTCTGGTGGACTCGGTGGGCGAAGTGCTCACGGTATCTTCGGCTGACCATGAGCAGAATCCCCCAACGCTGGACGAGCGCCGCGGAGCCTTGTTCGCCGGCGCCTACAAGCTCGAGGGCAGGCTGCTGGTGATGCTGGATCCGGCGCGGCTCGATCCGGTGCGCCTGGCGGCGTGAGAAAAGCAGCTACAAGCCGTTTTATTTGAGGCGAAGATGCGCGCACTCATCGTTGACGACTCGCGCTTCGTGAGAAGTGATCTGCGCAGCCTTCTTGAAGGCAAGGGAATCGAGTGCGCGGAGGCGGCGGATGACCCGGCGGACATCGAGATGCTTCGCAGAGGTGCGGCATTCGCCCTTGCCCTGCTGGAATGGAACATGCTGGGCGGGATGGAGGTCTGAGCGATGGCGGCCGATTGCCGGACCAGGATTCTCATCGTTGACGACTCCGCGGTGATGCGGAGCCTGCTGCGCAGCGCCGTCTCGTCTGATCCCCATCTTCAGGTGGCCGGAACCGCAGCCGACGGTCAGGCGGCATTGAGCAGTCTCGATCTCCTGCGTCCGGATCTGATCCTGCTGGACGTGGAGATGCCGGTGATGGACGGCCTGGCCACTCTGCGCGAGTTGCGGCGGCGCGGCCATACGATGCCGGTGGTGATGTGCAGCTCGCTCACTCAGCGCGGCGCCAAGGTGACCATCGAGGCCCTGGCCTGTGGGGCTTCGGATTACGTCGCCAAGCCTGCCGGCGAACCGAATCGCGAGTCGGCAATCCGGACGCTGGCACGCGAACTGGTTCCCAGAATTCATGCTGTTACCAGTAAGGCGCATAAGCAGCCGCAGCCGCTTTTCTCAGCCGCGCCGGATTCGCCTGCGAATTTTGCCCTACCGTTGCCCAAAATTGAATCACCGCGGATCTCTCCAACGGTGCTCGTGGTCGGCGTCTCCACCGGTGGTCCGGCTGCTCTTGAGTTGCTGTTGCCCGCCTTGCCGGCCAGTTTTCCGCTGCCGGTGCTGATTGTGCAGCACATGCCTGCGCTCTTCACCGGTCTGCTGGCCGAGCGCCTGAGTACGCGTTGCGCCTTGCGTGTGCGCGAGGCAGCCGAAGGTGAGCCGGTGCGCGCGGGAACTGCGTGGATTGCGCGCGGCGACTGGCACATGGAAGTGCTTGTGCCGGGGCGCTCCGCCGCTCCGCCTACGCTGTACCTGCACCAGGGGCCGCTCGAAAATCACTGCCGCCCCGCCGTCGATGTTCTGTTTCGCAGCGCGGCCAAAGTCTGCGGCGCGGGCGTGCTGGCGGTGGTGCTGACCGGCATGGGCTCCGACGGCCTCAAGGGTTGCCGCAGTATCCGGGAGCAGGGTGGGATCGTGTTCGCCCAGGATCAGGCCACCAGCATAGTGTGGGGAATGCCCGGTGCGGTCGCTTCTGCGGGCCTGGCACACAGGGTGCTTCCGCTCGACGCATTGGCCACTGAAATCCTCCGCATCGTCGGCGGGGTGCGCCATGAACAAATCGAGCTTCGCGGACGGATGGTCTAAGAATGCCTCGGGCCACCAGCGCCGATTACGGCTACCTTCGCGATCTCGTCTTCGATGTGTCGCAAAATGTGCTCGATCCCTCCCGCGACTATCTCTTTGACACGCGCCTCGCCATGCTGCTGCGCAATCAGGGCATGACCCGTGTGAGCGAACTCGTCGAGTGCCTCCGCGCCTGCAGAAACCCGGCGCTCGAACGCGCCGTCGCCGAGGCCATGACCATCAACGAGACCAGCTTCTTTCGTGACAGCCGTCCATTCGAATTGCTGCGTACGGAACTGCTGCCTCGTCTGATTGATGCCCGCCGCCCGGTGCGAACGCTCCGCTTCTGGAGTGCGGCCTGCTCTACCGGTCAGGAGGCTTACTCTCTGGCGATGCTGATCTGCGAGCACTTTCCTCTGCTGGCCGGATGGGAGCTTCGCATTGAGGGGACGGACATTTGTGGCGAAGTCGTGGAGCGCGCCCGCGCCGGCCGCTATCACCGCATCGAGATGAACCGCGGACTTCCCGCCAGCTACAGGGTGCGCTACTTTGACCGCATCGGAGAGGACTGGATTATCCAACCCGAGGTCAGAAAGCTCTGCAACTTCCGCCAGGCCAATCTTTGCACCGCGCACTTTCCCTTCAGTCGCGCAAGCGATCGTTTTGACATGATCTTTTTGCGCAACGTAATGCTGTACTTCTCGCTGGAAACGCGTCTCACTCTGCTCGCTAACATGCATCGGCTGCTGATCCCCGGCGGCATCCTCTTTCTTGGTTCGAGCGAGCAGCCCGCCGATCCCTCGCAATGGACCGCGTTCATTGCCGGCGGCACGTGCTACTTCAAGCCGAAGGCATCGGGCTTCCCTACGCAAGCTTCCGGCGCCCGCCTTGACGTTGCCGGCAGATAACCGCGAGGCTACGAGTTGTCGCCAAGCAGCTTCATTACTTCGTCATGCAGCCGTGCGGTGATTGCAGCTTCGCTCTCAGCAGGCGCAAAGCGGATCGGCTCTCCAATGCGCACTTCGATCTTTCCTGAGCGGAGCCATCCCCGCTGCCCTGCCTTCAACTCACCCAGGCCGCGGATCGCTACCGGCAACACCACCGCGCCGCACTGTTTCGCCAGTAAGCCGATTCCAGGGCGGAAGCGCGCCAGCTTTCCCAACGCTGACCGCGCCCCCTCCGGGAATACCAGCACGTTGAAGCCTCGATCCATGGCTCTGCCGGCGTGAGCAAAGCTTTCCTGGAAATTTCTGAGCTGGGGCAGGGGAAACACGTTGAACAGCGCCGTAACCAGAACATAAGCCGCCGGCCCGAGCGGATAGAAATGTCTGTACTTCGGCCCGCTCTCGGGATTGCGCGCATGGCGAAAATTATCGAGCATTTCGCCGGACATGGCCACTGCCAGCCGCCGCCGCATCTGGCCGGGCAGCGCGTACTGCACCAGCGGCGCGTCGTAAGCTGTCACGTGATTGGCGACGATCAGCATGGGCTCGCCCGCAGCTTCAATGCCCGGCATCGCCGGCGCCACGATGCGCGGAGATGCAAGCAGCCATGTCAGCGGCCGCAGCGCCGCTTCAATGAATGCCGCCCGAGCCCACTGGAAGGGCTTCCACCACGGCCAGTGCGGATAGATATATCGTGCAGGTCCTGTCTCCACCGTGGTCCGCGGCGGCGGAGCGCTCCCGGATTCGCTTGCTGCGCTTTCGGATTGCGCACTTGCCGCGAGCTCTTCCCAGCTGCCGGTCTGAGTTCTGAGCCCTCGGTCCCCACCGGCTATCAGCCGCCGCAGTTCGCCCAGCGTCGGCACGTTTTCGAGCAATGCGCTTTCGCTGAGTTCTCCAAGACGCTCTTCGATGGCAGCGGCCAATTGCACGCGTCCCAGGCTGTCCAGATGCAGGTCTTCGGTCAGGCGCAGTTCATCACCGGCGCCGGGTGGAGTTTCGCCCGTGACCTGAGCGATCAGTGAGAGCAGCCAATCCGTTGACGATCCGAAGGCCCTCGCGCCGCCTCGCGAGCCATTGGAGCCGGTTGTGGCCGCGGCCTGGACGCCAGCCAACCACGTCGCCACTGTCTTGCGTCTCACCTTGCCGGTCGAGGTGCGCGGCAGGTCCGGCTCCGGCCAGAGCACCCAGCGCCGTACCCGCTGAAATTCGGCCAAGTGCGCATTGGCGCGCTCGATCGCTTCAGCCGCGTGCTCCGTTGCGCCGCGAATGGCCAGCACCGCGCAAGGCTCCGGTCCCGCGGGTGTCTCCATCGCCACTACCGCGCAGCCCGTCACTCCCGGCTGCTGTTCGATGGCTTCCTCCAGATCCTCCGGGTGGATGTTCAGCCCCGCCGCAGTGACAATGACTTCGCTCTTGCGGCCCAGGAAGCGCAACTCGCCCGATTCCTGAGCTGCCGCCAGGTCTCCGGTGGCCAGCCATTCACTCTCGCGCAGCCGCAGCGCTCCGCCCTGCCATGTAGCGTTGGAGACCATTGGGCCGCGCACCAGTACCTCGCCATCCGGGCCGAGCTTCACCTCGCGTCCGGCGAGCGGTTTGCCGATCGTTCCTCTGGCGATGTGAAAGGGGTGGTTGAGCGTGATCAGCGCCGTGGTTTCGGTCATGCCATAGCCCTGGATCAGCACGAAGCCCAGCGCATTCCAGAATTGTTCCAGCGGCCCTGCCAGCGCCCCGCCACCGGAGACGAAGGCCCAGAACTTCGGTCCCAAGACCCTGTGAACGTCCCGGAAGCGCCACCACCGCATCCACGGATTGATTCCCGCCGCCGCCGCTACACGTTCCGCCAGCCCCGGTCGGCTGGTTTCAAGTTGAGTCTTCAATAGCGTCAGGACTCTGGGTACCGCGGCCAGCACACTGATGCGTTCCCGCCGGATGGTTTCCACGATTCGCGACGCAACCAGATGATTTTCAAAATGAACTTCGGCGGTCAGGATCGGCGGAACCCACAATCCCATCGTCTGGCCGAAGATGTGGCTCAGCGGCAGCGTGTGCAGAATGCGCAGCGGATGGACCAGCCGTTTATAGCGCAGGTATGGTTGCGCTCCGTTCTCGACCGGTCCCACGCTGGCCAGCACATTGCCGTGGGTGATAACCACACCCTTGGGATCACCCGTGGTGCCCGAGGTAAAGAGAATCTCAAGAGGCGTATCGCGCGAAAGTTCCCCCAGCGGTCCCGTTTCCCCGGCAGGCAGTGCCTCGGAAAAGTTTTCAAAGGAGAGTCGCGGCCATTCGACAGGCAAGTGGTTGAGCAGTCCCGCGTCGCCTACCGCCAGCTTTGGTTTTACATCGGCAGCTACGCGCGCCGCAAACTCAGCTGTTCCGCCCGCATCCAGGGGGACAGCCAGGACGCCCCGGAGCATGCAGCCATAAAAAGCCGCGACCCACTCGGCGCTGTTTTCCGCCCAGATCAGTACACGGTCGCCTGGTCCGATGCCTCGCTGCGCGAGCAATGTGGCAAAACGCCTGGCCAGCCTTCCCAATTCGCCATAGGTGGTTACTCGCCGCCGATTGCCCTGAATACGCACCACCGCAATCGCGCGGTCGAACCGGCGGAAGTCGTCGAGAAGTGTCGCCAGATGATTGCGCATGGTGGAGTCAGCACGTTCATGGTAGCAGCGCCGTCGGGGAAGCGGGGCCGTGCGGTACCTATGTCCCCTCTCATTTCCCTCTCCTGGCCAACGGCCCGGACGGAATGTGCCTCCTCAGTGGCGTATCGCGGTGGCGGCGGAAGAATCCTCTTCGCCCGTGTGTCTCAGCACGCTTCGCAGTTGCAGCAGAACCCAGGCCAGCGCGGCCAGGCCGGCCCACCACATAGCCAGGGTCAGACGGAAAACCCACATTGGCGCGAAGCCGGCGCGCCGCAACTCGAAGGGCAGCAGATTCCAGGTAGTGTAGTGTACGTAATCCCAGGGGTCCTCATGCATCGAGGGAGTATCCAGACCCCAGGCCTGCATTTTGCCCAAGGCGAAGGCGACCATGTTCTTGAGGCGCAGCAGGATGACAAAGGTGGGATGGCCGAGAGTTTCCATCTGGTCGCGCTCCAACTGGCACCAGAAGGCGACAGAGGCCACCTGGATCACCGCGCTGGCCGCGATAATCCCGATGCCGGCCAGCCACACGGCGCGCGGCAGCGCCGGGCGCAGTTTGAGCAGCAGCGGAACAGCCAGCAACGTCGCGAGTTCAGCCGCGGTGGAGACGTAGCGATCGCCCCAGGCCGTGTCGCCGCTCCAGACCGTATAGCGCGCGTAAAAGCAGATATAGCCAAGCAGCATCAGCGCGGAAGTGATGGTGTATGCCCTGACTGCCGGACTGAAACGTCGCCATGCCACCACGGCCAGCAGAATCATCAGGATCAGCAGCGGATCGAAAAGGAAGATGGATTTCTCCGGCTGAAAGAGCGCGCCAAAGAAGCCCACGTGAAACGGCGTCTCCCACGGATAGTTCGCCGGGAGCGCGGGATCGCGCTGCCGGGCCTCGCGCGCCACGACGCTGATGTAGGTGTTGAAGAACGATCCAAAGCGGTGGTACTGGTAGAGCCGGTCCATCAGCCCGAAGAAGGCATAAGCCGGAAGGCAGCCGGCGATATAACTCTTGGCACGGCTCCAGAGCGCGGCGCCGCGCACGCCCTCAAACCAGAGCAGCAGCGCGATGAAGAGCGCGCCCGCGAGCAGATCCATGCCGGTGGTGAGGCGTGTGAGCAGGTTCAAACCGAACGCCGATGAGCCAATCCAGAGCGCGCGCCGGCTGCCCGTGCGCAGCCACTCGAATTGCCAGGAGAAGCCGGCCAGCGTGAGCAGGCCGATGTAGTTGTTCTCCATCATGTTCTGCGTGTAATGGAGATGCGTCGTGAGCACGAGCAGCGCAAGCGCGCCCACAGCCGCCTGGAGCACGCTGAAAAGGAACTGGCGTAGGAGCCGGAAACAGATCAGGGCAGTGAGAATGCTGATCAGGATATTGACGTTGTACGTGACTACAATCTCTCGCACGCTGGGATCATGACCATCGTAGCTGGCGAAGATAGCATGGTTTTCCACCCAGGTTCCAACCATGTCGAAGGGCAGCATCAGTAGCGATTGGCCAATGCCGTACCAGCTTTGCAGGCTGCCATCGCGGCCGTGGATGCCGAACTCGGGATATTCGTCAGGAAAGACGGGCGGTTGATCGGTCCAGAAGGAGTGGGTAGACTGCAGGCGATGCGTTGTGTCAGCCGAACCCACGTCGCCAGGTTGGACCGAAAAGGCGATGAGACCGGCGGCCAATGCCACCAGAACGACCGGATTGCGCAGCCAGCGGCGGATCGAAAGAGCAGCAGCCCGCATATAACTCAATAATCTAGCAGCTTGACCCTGCCTGCGTGCTGGAACGGCGAAGGAAGTGCGTCGAAACTTGAGCCTCCGGGCGGCCATCACCCCTTGTTTTTCGCTTCCTGTTCGCTATGCGCTATCCTCAGAGCAGCATGTCCCACGACCGGTCCAACCCGGATGCGCCCCTCGATCCATTCGCCTGCTTTCACCCGGTGACAGCCGCGTGGTTCAAGGCCGTCTTTGATGCGCCGACGGCGCCGCAGCGTATAGGCTGGCCGGTGATCGCCCGTGGTGAAAACGCCCTGATCCTTGCCCCCACTGGCACAGGTAAGACGCTGGCCGCCTTCCTCTGGTGCCTCGACCGTCTCATGCTCCATCCGCGCCCTGCTGACCGCCGCACAGGTTGCCGCATTGTTTATGTCTCGCCGTTAAAGGCTCTGGCCGTCGATGTCGAGCGCAATCTGCGCTCACCTCTGGCTGGCATCGCCAACATGGCGCAGCGCATGGGCGTGGCCTTCCACGATCCTATGATCAGCGTGCGCACCGGCGACACACCGCAGCGCGAGCGGGCGCGCTTCGCCCGCCGACCAGCCGAGATTCTTATCACCACGCCGGAGTCGCTTTACCTGCTGCTTACCTCGCGGGCAGCCGACGCCCTGCGCAGCGTCGATACCGTGATCATCGACGAGATTCACTCCCTGGTGCCCACCAAGCGCGGCGCGCATCTGGCGCTCTCGCTGGAGCGGCTTCAGGCGCTTGCCAAGCGCCATATTCAGCGCATCGGCCTCTCTGCCACGCAGCGTCCGCTGGAGGAAGTCGCCCGCTTCCTGGGCGGAGTTGAATGGAAGGAAACAGGGAATAGGGAACAGGGAACGAGGGAACGAAGGAACGAGGGAAGAAGAGAATCCGCCATCGCAGAGCACGAGACCGCAGAAAATGGGATGGCTGATCTCAGTTCACTCACCCCTGATCCCTGTTCAACCGAGCCTCTTCCCTATCGCCCCGTTACGATTGTGAACGCCAGCGCTCCCAAGCAATTGAAGCTGCGGATTGAAGTTCCGGTAGAAGACATGGCCCGGCTCGGCGAGCAGGAGGAGCTGCCCAGCGGACCGGCCTCGCAAACGCCGCGCCGCGTCTCAATCTGGAACGCCATTCATCCCCGCCTGCTGGAGCTGATCCGCGAGCGCAACTCGACCATTCTCTTTGTAAACAGCCGCCAGGTGGCCGAGCGTCTGGCCGGCGCTTTGAACGACCTGGCCGGCGAGCCCATCGCCCGCGCGCACCATGGCTCGCTGGCCGCGGCGCAGCGCGCGGTCATCGAGGAGCAGTTGAAGGCCGGACAGATTCGTGCCCTTTGCGCCACTTCCACTCTGGAACTGGGCATCGACATGGGCGCGGTGGACCTCGTCATCCAGATCGAGTCGCCCCCGTCGGTCGCCAGCGGCATGCAGCGCATCGGCCGCGCCGGCCACCATGTGGACGCGGTCAGTGAGGGCATCCTCTTCCCCAAGTTCCGCGCGGATTTAGTAGCCTGCGCCGCCGTTACCCGCGCCATGCACGAGGGCCACATCGAGTCCACGCGATTCCCGCGCAATCCGCTCGACGTGCTGGCGCAGCAACTTGTGGCCATCGTCGCCCATCCGCCGGGAAAGGCAAGGGAAAGAGATCAGAGATCAGGGATCAGGGGTCAGAGATCACCGGGTACCCCAACCTTGTTCGCCACAGCGGATTCTGCGCTGCAAGAGGTGGAATCGGTGGAGTCAGAGCAGCCGGGTGCCCCATCTTTGCAGCGGCTTTTGCCGCAAGGGTGGGAAGGCACTATTTCTTCTAACTCCGCCACGCCCGCAACCGACGCTCCTACCGAAGTCTCCGTGGATTTTCTCTTTCACCTGGTCCGCCGCGCCGCCCCTTTCGCGAGGCTGAGCCGCTCCGCCTTTGAAGGCGTCCTCGATCTGCTGAGCGGCCGTTATCCCTCCGACGAATTCGCCGAGCTGCGCCCGCGGCTCACCTGGGACCGGATTCGCAATGTGGTTTCGGCCCGCGAAGGAGCCGCGCGCCTCGCCATTCTGAATGCCGGAACCATCCCTGATCGCGGTCTCTACGGCGTCTTTCTGGCGCACACCGACGGCAAGGCCGTGCGTGTGGGCGAGTTGGACGAGGAGATGGTCTTCGAGTCCCACCCTAACGAGAACTTCATCCTTGGCGCATCGACGTGGCGCATTGAAGACATCACGCATGACCGCGTGCTGGTGACGCCCGCGCCCGGCGAGCCCGGCAAGATGCCCTTCTGGAAAGGCGACGGCCCGGGCCGCCCGCTTGAATTCGGCCGCCGCATCGGCGCCATGGTGCGCGAACTGCGTGCTCTGCCCAGGCCGGCCGCGCTCACGCGCCTTGTCGCGGAGCACGACCTCGACCCCGGCGCAGCCGAGAATCTGCTTCAGTTCCTCGCCGACCAGGAGGCGGCTACCGGCCAGGTTCCCGACGATCGCGCCATCGTCATCGAGCGCTGCCGAGACGAGTTGGGCGACTGGCGCGTCTGCGTGCTCACGCCCTTCGGCAGCCGCATCCACATCCCCTGGGCCATGGCGGTCAGCGCGCGCATCCGTGCCGCCGGCGGGCCGGAAGTGGAGACGCTGTGGAGCGACGACGGCTTTGTGGTGCGCTTCCCGGACACGGATGAGCCGCCGGATTCCGACTGGTTCATGGTGGAGTCCGCCGAGGCCATGCAGCTCGTGCTGCGCCAGTTGGGCTCGACGGCCCTGTTTGCGGGCCGCTTCCGCGAAGCTGCCGGCCGGGCGCTGCTGCTGCCACGCCGCCGCGCCGACCAGCGCTCGCCGCTGTGGCAATTGCGCAAGCGCTCCTACGACCTGCTGAGCGTGGCCTCGCGCTATCCATCCTTTCCGCTGCTGCTGGAGGCGTATCGCGAGTGTCTGCGCGACGTCTTCGACATGCCTTCCCTGATTGAAATTCTCAAGGAGGTAGAAGAGCGGAAGCTCCGCGTGCATGTGGTGGAGACGCGCAAGCCCTCGCCCTTTGCCGCGTCGCTGCTCTTCAGCTATGTGGCCAATTACGTCTACGACGGGGATGCGCCGCTGGCCGAGCGCCGCGCCCAGGCGCTGACCATTGATCAGGACCAGTTACGCGAGCTGCTCGGCGAGGCCGACCTGCGTGAGTTGCTCGACGCCAATGCCATTGCCGAAGTGGAAGAGACAACGCAGTGCCTTACGGAGAACTATCGCGCCCGTTCTGCTGACGGCATCCACGATCTGTGCCTGCGGCTGGGCGATCTCTCGCGCGAGGAACTGGCGCGGCGCGTGGCCTCGCCAGATCTCCTGTCACACATCGACCGGCTGGTGCGCTCGCGAAGGCTCCTCGAATTGCGCATCGCCGGCGAGCGCCGTCTGGTGGCTGCGGAAGACGCCGCGCGGTACCGCGACGGGCTGGGGATTCCGCTGCCGCCGGGGTTGGCTGCCTCATTGCTGGAGCCTGTGGCGCATCCGGTGCTGGAGCTGGTGCGCCGCTATGCGCGCACCCACGGGCCATTTACGTTACGCGAAGTTGCGGAGCGGTTTGCGTTGAATTCTGCGGCAGTCGAGAGTGTGCTGCACGAGCTTGCTCGCGAGGGGCGCGTCCTCGAAGGCGGATTCCGTCCCGGCGGCCTCCATCGCGAGTGGTGCGATGTTGAGATCCTGCGCATGATCCGCCGCAAGTCGCTGGCCAAACTGCGCCGCGAGGTCGAGCCGGTGGAACAGCACACGCTGGCCCGCTTCCTGACGCACTGGCAGGGCCTGCTCGCCCCGCGCCGCACCGGCCATGGCAGCACGGGCCACGGCAATCTTGACGCGCTGCTCGATACGATTGAGAACCTGCAAGGAGCGCCGCTGCCCGCATCGCTCATCGAGAGCTCCATCCTGCCCGCGCGCATCGCCGATTACACGCCTGCCGGCCTTGACACGCTCATCGCCGCCGGTGAGGTCGCCTGGGCCGGCGTTGAGCCCATCGGCGAGCGCGACGGACGCATCGCGCTTTTCCTCGCCGACAAGCTGCCGTTGCTGGCGCAGTCGCGGCCGTTCCCCATTTCGAATGTTGACCCGCTTAGCGAGCGCGAAGAAAAGCTGCTTGCCCTGCTGGAATCCACAGGCGCCAGTTTCTTCGATCCTTTGCATCAGGCGGTGGGCGGTGGCTATCCGGGCGAGACGATCGAGGCGCTCTGGAGCCTTGTGTGGCGCGGGTTCATCACCAACGATTCGCTGCACGCGCTGCGCGCCTACATCGCCCGGCCCGAGAGCGCGCGCATGCCTCGCCGCCTGCAGACAGGCGTGGTCTTCCGCTCGCGCCGCACCACGCCGCCCACCGCGCAGGGCCGCTGGTCGCTGCTGCCACTTCGAGCACAGGCTTCACAAAGAAGCCTCGCTTTAGGTCATGTAACAGGACACAACTTGAGCCGTGCCGATGAGCTCTCAAAAACGCCGGAGTCTTTCGTACCTGAAGGGCCAACTTCCGTCCCCACCGAGACCGAAGCCAGCCACGCCCTTGCGCTGCAAATGCTCAACCGCTACGGCGTGCTGATGCGCGAGCATGCGGCAGCCGAAAATGTGCCGGGCGGATTCAGCGCAGTCTACGACGTGCTCAAGGCGCTGGAAGAGAGCGGCCGCATTCGCCGCGGCTACTTTGTCGTCGGCCTCGGCGCCACGCAATTCGCATTGCCTGCTGCTGTTGACCTGCTCCGTCAGTTGCGAAGCGCGCCTCCGGCGGAGAAGCCGGAGTTTGTGCAGCTCGCCGCTGCCGATCCGGCCAATCCCTATGGCTCCGTCCTGCGCTGGCCTGAGATCCCCGTGGCCGAAGAGGATTCCGAATCCGCTCCGCGCGTGCTCACCCGTGCCGCTTACGCTGAAGTGATTCTGCGCAACGGCCAGCTTGTCGCATGGCTACGGCGCAACAATCCCAATCTCCTGGTCTTTTTGCCGCCGGAAGACCCGGAGCGGTCGCAGGTGGCGGCAGGATTGGCGCATTTTCTCTGCGCGCGCGGCCAGGAGCGCATGCGCTTGAGCACCCATGAAGGCGTGCTCATCACTACCATCAATGGCCAGCCGGTCACCGGACATTTCATGGCGCGCTTCCTCATGGATGCGGGTTTTCATCCCGGTCCGCTGGGGATGCACCTGCGCCGCATTCCGCTGCCGATGGCGCATCACTCCCACGGCCAGCAGACTGGCGAGGTGCAATAGCAGCGTATGCCTGAGGGCGATACCATCTTTCGCACCGCGCGCGCACTGGGCCGCGCGCTCGCCGGCAGGCAGATCACGGCCTTCCGCTCCACCTATCCAAAACTCACGCGAGCCAACGACGATGCGCCCCTGGTCGGGCAACTGGTTGTTCGCGTCGAGCCGCGCGGCAAGTGGCTGCTGATGCATTTTTCCGGAGGCGGCACGCTGGCTACTCATATGCTTATGAACGGCAGTTGGCACATCTACAGGCACGGCGAGCGCTGGCAGCAGCCGCGCGCCAACATGCGCATCGTGGTCGAGAATGCCGACTACGTCGCGGTTGGATTCCGCGTGCCGGTAGCAGAGATGCACACGGCGCAGTCGCTCGCCCGCAACAACCGGATTCCCAGCCTGGAGATCGACGTGCTCAGCTGTGAATTCAATGCCGCCGAAGCCGCGCGGCGCATGCTGGAGCACGGAGGCGAGGACGTTGCCGATGTGCTGCTGCAACAGGATGTGCTGGCCGGCGTCGGCAATGTCTTCAAGTCGGAGATCTGCTTCGTGACCGGTATTCATCCGTATTGCAAGGTGTCGGCGCTCAGCCGGGATCAGGTGCAGGCCCTGATCGCCGCCGCGCGCAGGCTCATCGCCGCCAATGTGATGGAAGACTCCGGCGACACCATCGTGACCTACGGCGGCAGAAATCGGCGTACCACGCACACATCGGATCCCGGCGCCAGCCTGTGGGTCTACGGGCGTCACGGCGAGCCATGCCGACGCTGCGCGACGCCAATCCGCAGGCGCATTCAGGGGCCGGATGCTCGCGTGACCTTCTGGTGCCCAGCCTGCCAGCCAATGCCCGACGGCACGGACGTGGACGGATAATCTGCCCTCAAATTATTTCGATTTGCCGAAGTGGAAGATCTTCTGGAAGAAGCTGCGCACGGTCGGATGGTCGCAGGTTTCAGAGGGCGCAGTACCGCTCAGAAAAGCCGCACTGTAACTGTCCGGACAGGCGGAGTCGCTCAATAGATTCGTGGCTTTGTCGAGTTGCACAATGTCCACCCCTTCGGGCGGCGTGAATTCGTTTGTATCGGAGTACTGCGGCAACTGCACGGCCTGCTTCATGAACGTGGCCCAGATCGGCGCGGCTGCCTGCGCGCCTTGAAGCCGGATGTCGGTGTAGTCGTCGTTACCCACCCAAACCACACAGAGCAGGTTGCTGGTAAATCCGGCAAACCAGGCGTCGTGGCTGGTGCCGGTCTTGCCCGCGGCCGGCGCCAGAAAGCCCAAATTCCGCACGCCTGCGCCGGTCCCATCGCCTTGCAGAACCGCTTCCATCATGCTCGTGGTAAGAAACGCCACACGCGGGTCCAGCACGGGCCGTGTCGTGGGCGCATAATCGGCGATGACGTCGCCTGTGGGCGTGCGCGCGCTGGCCAGCATCCAGGGGTCGATATGGATGCCGCTGTTGGCGAAGATCGTATAAGCCCCAGCCATCTGCAGAGGCGACGCGTCGTAGGATCCGATCGCCACGGAGGGCGTTCCCTGAGCCGTGGTGATGCCGGCCTCGCGCGCCAGTTCCGCCACGCGATCAAAGCCCACCATCGAGGCCAGGCTGATTGTGGCGTTGTTGTCCGATCGCATCAGGGCGTAGCGGGCCGTGATCTCGCCGTAGTATTCGCCTTCAAAGTTGCGCGGCGTGTACACCTGCCCGTTGATGTCGTAAGAGGTCTGTTGGCTGTTGAGCATGGTCAGCGGCGAAAAGAGCTTGTTCTGCCCCGGCAGCATCGTGCCTTCAATGGCCGTGTTGAATGCCGAAGCATACACAAAAGGCTTGAAGATGGAGCCGGTGGGCCGCATCGCCACCGCGTGGTTCAGCTGTGAATTTCCATAGCTGCGGCCGCCCACCAGCGCCAACACCTGGCCCGTATGCGGATTGAGAGCCACCAGCGCTACTTGTGGATAGCTATACGCTATGCCGCGCTTCCTGTCGCCTGCGTGCAGCCTGTCCACTCTCTCGTCGACCAGGTGAATCGTGGAATCCACCGCCTCGGTGGCAAGGCGCTGCAAGTCTGGATCGAGCGAGGTGTAGATGCGCAATCCTTCCCGGTTGAAATCGCGGTTCTCCAGCTTCCGGTCCAACTGGTCGCGCACCAGATCGACAAAGTAAGGCGCCTCATTGGCATCCACGCTCATCTGCGAAAGATGCAACGGCTGGGCTTTGGCGGCTTCCGCCTGCTGCTTGGTGATTGCGCCGGTCTCCACCATCGCGTCTAATACCAGGTTACGGCGCTTGATAGCGCGGCTGGGATGCCGGAACGGACTCAGCCGGTTGGGGCTCTGGATCAGGCCTGCCAGCAGGGCGCACTCGTCCAGCGTCAACTGCCGCACATCCTTGGCGAAGTAGACTTGGGCCGCCTCGCCAAATCCGTCGATATCGAAGCTGCCCCTGCGCCCCAGCGGCACTTCGTTCGCATACATCTGAAAGATCTGCTGTTTGTCGAAGCGGTGTTCCAGCTGGAAGGTGATGACCACCTGCAGAAATTTCCTCTTGAACGTGCGTTCCGGTGTAAGGAAGAACATCTTCGCCAGTTGCATCGTAATCGTCGAGGCGCCTTCAACGTAACGATGGCCGGGGCTCAGGTCATTCCATGTCGAGCCCAAAATCCGCATGTAATCAATACCGCCGTGCTCAAAGTAGTGCCGGTCCTCGATTGCCACGGTGGCATTCACCAGGTTCTGCGGCAGCTCGCTGTACGTCACCAGCCGGCGCTTGACGCGGTCGGAGCTTTCGCTGAGTCCGGTGATGAGCAGCGGCTCCAGATCGTAGCTGGACAGGGGTTGGCCATGGCTGTCGGTTATCGCGTCTACTACACCGCTGCTGATGTGGATGGTCGCCGGATCCTGCGCGTGGTAGGACTGCGGGCCCGGACGGACGGTGATGGTCTGCGCGCCTTCGCTGAACGAGCCCATCGGCGACGTCTTTGTGGCGCCCTCGGCCGAGTAGCCCGCGTTGCGCAACGCGTTGGCGATAAAGCTGACAGACAGCTTTTGCCCGGGGCGAACCTCGCGCGGAGCTGCGTATATCTTTGCCGTATCGATGAAGATCGGATGCTGGAACCGCGTCGTGACCTCCGCGCCCCACTTCACGTAGTAGTAGCCAAAAATGGCAAATCCCACCAACATCGTCGCGGTAAGGATTCCCGCCAAAGCGAGCAGCAGCGGCGATGCCCCGGAATGCTTCCCCGCAGGCCTTGCCAACTTGAGTCTCAACGCCATCGCTGCTCCTTTGCTAAAGCCTCCGGTCTCCAGAACACGGCTGCGTTTGCGTGCGCGCCTACCTTGGTCTTACCGGCTGGAATGCGCGCAAGTTTTAGGCACTGGCAGCCAGCAGATTCTCTTCCTCGACGCGAGCCTTCACTAGCGCTGCCGCTTCATCGAGCGCCACATCCACGCTGGCGCCTGTGGCGCGCGTCACCAGTTCCACTTGACCAGTCGCGGCTTTCTTGCCCACGTTGATGCGGTAGGGAATCCCCACCAGGTCCGCATCCTTGAATTTGACGCCGGCGCGCTCGTCACGGTCATCCAGCAGCACATCCAGGCCCGCGGCTTCCAGTTCCGCTGCCAGCTTTTCGCCGGTCTCACGCAGGGCCGCATCGGCCACGTTGGTCACAGTCACCACGACCGTGAAAGGAGCGATCGACGCTGGCAGCCAGAATCCGTTCTTGTCGTTCGACTGCTCGACCGCTGCGGTAAGGATGCGCTCGACGCCAATGCCGTAGCTGCCCATGATCGGCGTCACTTCCTTGCCGTTTTCATCCAGCACGCGCGCGCCCATCGACTCCGAATACTTGTAGCCGAGCTTGAAGATGTGGCCGACCTCGACCGCCTTGCCCACGACCAGCGAGCCGGTGCAGAATCCGTCCGGCCGGCAGGGATGAATCACCCGTTCTTCATGGCCGGGCAGCGGATCGTATCTCCTTGGGCAGCCTTCGCCCTCATTCACGCTGCGAATCTCGGCCGAGAGGGTCCAGGTAAAATCACGGCCCGGCGCAACATTGCGCAGGTGGTAGTCCAGTTTGTTGGCGCCGCAGACCATGTTCCTGCGGCCTTCTAGGGCCTTGTCGATGACCACTGTGAGGCCGTCATCAAGTGGCTTCGCATTATGCCTAAGACCCACGGGTCCCAGGTAACCAGCCGGCCCATTGAAATACTGCTCCAGTTCCGCGCCCTGCATGGTGCGCAACTCCGCCGCACCGATGGCCCCCATCAGCTTGGTTTCATTCACCTGGTGATCGCCGCGCAGAAAAGTGGCAACTCCGCGCCAACTGTCAGCCTCGCCCGCCGCACCGCGCTTCAAAGCCATATACGCCACGCACTTGATGTCCGACGCTGGAGCAATCTTGAAGAATGCCGCCACGTCGGTAATGGCCGCGCAGCCGGGCGTATGCACCAACTCCGGCTTGCCGTCACCCGTGGCAACCATCTCCTCCACAGGGTCAAGCCGTGAAACGGCCTTCTCCAGATTGGCCGCGTAGCCGCAGACCGGGCAACTTGCGATCAGGTCTTCGCCGGCGTCGGTGTAGACCATGAACTCCTGCGACTGCGAGCCGCCCATCGCGCCGGAGTCGGCTTCGACGGCGACGAATTTCAGCCCGCAGCGCGTGAAGATCCTGCGATAAACCTCGTCATGCAGGTCGAAGCTCCTGTCCAGCCCGGCCTTGTCGATGTCGAAGGAGTACGAATCCTTCATGATGAACTGGCGCACGCGCAGCAGGCCCGACTTGGGCCGCGGCTCGTCGCGAAACTTGGTTTGAATCTGGTACCAGATCTGCGGCAACTGCTTGTAGCTGCGCAGCTCGTTGCGGGCGATCGAGGTCATGATCTCCTCGTGGGTCATGCCCAGGCACAGATCCGCGCCCCTGCGGTCCTTGAGCCGGAACATGTTGTCGCCCATGGCCGTCCAGCGCCCGCTCTGCTCCCACGGCTCGCGCGGCAGGATGCCCGGCAGGTAGAACTCCTGCCCGATCTTGTCCATTTCCTCGCGCACAATGGCGATGATTTTGTTCAGCGACCGCTGGCCGAAGAAGAGGTAGTTGTAGATACCGGCGCCAAGCTGCCGGATGTAGCCGGAGCGGAGCAGGAACTTGTGGCTGGCCACTTCGGCGTCTGCCGGGGCCTCGCGCAGAGTGGGAACAAACAGCTTCGACCAACGATGCATAAAAAGATTGAGCAAACTTTCCCGTCCGTCAGTACGAACGAAAGCAAGAGTTGAATGCAGCTTCTATTCTAAATGTTCGGGGGATTGAAGGCTCGGTTTACCGGTTAAGCCCGGTCTTCCATGGAATCTGATAAGGCTTCAGCAATTCTTTCAAATGCTCCGAGAGAGTCGAGAAGTGGTAGGGTTTGTTCAGTTTCCAAGTCGTTGTTCCTTCGATCATTCCTTGAGCCGTGAGTTTGGCAAGGACCTCGTCATGGTCGTACAGGTACCACGCGCTCTTATCACCAACGCCGTCTCTGAAACAAACGTATAGACTCATTCCGAGGTATTTCCTGTCAAAGGTCAGGCGGCCTTTGAGCTGCACCTTGATGAACGATTTCCCGTCGTGCTCTTGAGCTATGAAGTCAGCTCCATTCCAATCGTTGTTCAAGGGAATAGTGATATAACCGAAATCGGCCAAACGGCGGAGAGCTTTTGGAAATTGTGCGACTCCTGTTGTTGTCCATTGAGATCTTCGTACCGAATTTCCTTGAAGGTCAAAGGTGGCATTTATCCCCCTCAAGCTATGATTGTTCCTGCTCTCTATCTATGCACTTCAAATCATCTCCACGCCCCACAAATCGTGCAGATGCACCACGCCTTCAACGCGCTCCTCCGCATCGACCACGATCAGCGAAGTAATCTTCCGTTCTTCGAGCATCGCCAGCGCCTTCGCGGCCAGATCGTCCGCGCCGATTGTCTTTGGATGCGGATTCATCGCCTCGCCGGCGGTCTTGCTCAATGCCGCGCCGCCCTCGCGTTCCAGCAGGCGGCGCAAATCGCCGTCGCTGATCACGCCGCGCAGGCGGCCATCTTCCTGCACCGTCGTCATCCCTAGCTTCTTCGACGACATTTCGTAGATCACGTCCGTCATCGGCGTCGCCAGAGCTACTACGGGCACCTCGTCGCCTGTATGCATGAGGTCACGCACCTTGGCGAGCTGTTTGCCCAGCTTGCCGCCGGGGTGCAACTCCGCGAAGTCCTCGGCGCGGAAACCCTTGCGCAGGCTCACCGCGATGGCCAGCGCGTCGCCCAGCGCCAGCATGGCGGTCGTTGATGCGGTAGGCGCCAGATTCAGGCTGCAGGCCTCGCGCTCCACGCCGCAGTCGAGAGCCACGTCGCTGGCCTGCGCCAATGTCGAATTCAGATTGCAGCAGAAGCTGATCAGTGCGTCGCCCTTGCGCTTGAGCGTGGCCAGAAGGCGCAGAATCTCCTCAGTCTCGCCGCTGGCCGAGAGCGCGATCACCACGTCGCCTGGCATCAACACGCCCAGGTCGCCATGCAAGGCCTCCGCCGGGTGCAGAAACAGCGCCGGCGATCCGGTGGAGCTGAGCGTGGCCGCAATCTTCTGGGCAATGATGCCGCTCTTGCCCATGCCGGTAACAACAACGCGGCCATGCGACTCGCCGCAGCGCAGGATCAGCTCAACAGCGCGGGCAAAGTCCCCGGCCATGGCGCCTTCAAGCCGCGCGGCCAGGGCCACGAGCGCCGCAGCCTCGGTGCGCACCAGATCGGCTGGCGCGAGGGCCACCGCCCGCGGTTCCGTTCTGCCGTCATTGGAGTTGGGCTCACTCATCGGTTTTTGATAGTAACAGCAAAGGCAGGCAACAGGGATCAGAAGAACTCCCAACGGACAACTGCCTTCTGGCCCTCGCTATCGCATCCCACCTTCCGCCTCGTACAATCATAAGAAGAGGTCGATCCCGATGAGGCGGAATATCGTCGTACTTTTCGTGGTTTTATTCACTTTAGCCGCGCTGGGATGGGCGGGATGGGCCAACTGGGAGTACCGCAAGCAGGCCGCTGAACGCGCGGCGGCAATCGCCGCGGCGAACAGCAGGATGGTGCCCAATATCAGCAACGGAACGCTTACGTACATCTCCCCGCTCAACGGAAAGCCTGCGCCCAACTTCTCACTTGAAGACTTGAGTGGGAAAGAGGTCTCTCTGGCGAGCTTTCGCGGGAAGGCCGTGCTCATCAACTTCTGGGCCACATGGTGCACCCCATGCAAACTTGAGACGCCCTGGCTGATCGAGTTGCGTAAAAAATACGAGCAGCAGGGCTTTGAGGTGATCGGCATCTCCACCGAAGGCGACGATATAAAGCCGAGCGACAAGGCCGCGTGGGACAAAGACAAGCAGGCCGTTGAGAAATTCGTGCGTGAGGAGGGCGTGCCCTATCCGATCCTGATGGGCGGCGACAGCATTGCGCAGCCTTATGGCGGCGTGGACGACCTGCCCACTTCCTTCTATGTGGACCGCAAAGGCGTTGTGGTGGCGGCGCAGATGGGCATCACCTCAGAGAGCGAGATGGAGTCTAATATCCGCAAGGCGCTGCAAGAATGAACCAGCTTCTGACCGCTGGCTTCGAAAGAGTGCTTTTCAAGAGAAGGGCCCCTATCATGGCACGGCTTCAGAGGTTGTGGGAAAGCTCGATGCGAGCAGCGTCTTGTAACAGGGCACGGCTTTCAGCCGTGCCGCAAGTGCGGCAAAACAAAGAACGGGCTTCAGCCCCTGAGGGAAGAAAGCCAGGCAAAGGATAGACGCTTTTGCAACACGCTTCAAAGAAGAGTTTCACGTTCCTTGTACGAGCGGGCCGGAAGCGGGGCCGGGGGTTATGCGCTGGATGGGAGAATCAACATTGAAATCGATGATTGCACGCTTCAACAAGGTTTATGTCGCGATGGCTGTTGTGGGGCTGACCGCCCTGGCGGCACAGGGGCAGATCTTCGGTGGCAACGCCGCGCAGGATCGCTCCATCGCCAAGGTGAACGCTGTTGCTTATCTCTTTCCCGAGCAGGTCACGGTTCCGGCCGGCAAGTCCAGCCCGGTGGCGTTGCACTTCCGGGTCGCGCCCGGCCTGCACATCAACTCACATACGCCCAGGGAAGACTATCTGATTCCGACTACTTTTTCGATTCCCGCCAGTTCCGGGGTGCGCCTCAGCGGGGCCAGCTATCCCGCCGGAACGGATGTCACGCTGCCGGTCGACCCCAAGACCAAACTCAACGTCTATGCCGGCGAGTTCATCATCCAGACGCACATCGTGGCCTTGCGCGGCGACCACCTGGTGCAGGGCAAGCTTCGCTACCAAGCCTGCGACAACACCCAGTGCATGCCGCCCAAGACCGCGTCTATTGCGATCGACGTGATTGGAAAGTAGCCGGGAGTTTCAGGTCTCGATTTTGCTCCATCCACCCTGTGGGAAAGTGACTCCACATGGCAGCCAGAGGGCTATGCCAGGCAAGTGCCTGTCTAAGAAATATTTCGATCAATCCTGCATTTGTAATCTCAGGTAACTCTACAAAGTGACCTAAATACCCTGCATTTAGAGGGTACCTAAGATATCCGCCAATGTTATCTAAGCGGAATTGTCAGATAGGCGCTCTACTCCCATACTCGACCGCAGCGAATTGCCAACAACTGGTGCCCGGGTCTTTTCGGGGAAGTATAGGTCGCTTCGGCTCGTGCGGTAGCGATGACTTCCCCACCCTGGAGAGTTCTCGAGCGAACCATCATGCCGGATGCCAGGGCGCGTCAGCCTTGCTGGCCCGCCCAGAAATCCGGGGAAAGTAGATCGTTATGATGGGAAAAGCGCTCCGTCCGATGATGATGCCCGTGCTTCTGGCCGGATTGGTTCTTGAAGCAGCGTGGAGCCAGCCGGAATGCGATGAGTCTGAACTGCTGTCTGATTCAATGACGTATTCGGAAGAAGACACCACCACGACAAACCCGGCCGGGAATGACTACTCACCTGTGGCAGGATTGCCAAACCAGGTCTCATCTACAAGCCTTCGGAATGCGTTTTTGAATCAAGGCCAAACGCCTTTCAAACAGCTCGAACAGAGTAAGGCAATTTCTACAAGACCCGCCTCATCAGGCCAGGAGATTGCCGGCCTCTCATTCCCACGGTCCACATTGGATGTGTCTACCTCAGCGCCGTTTGCTGCCATGGCAGAGTCTACTGGGGGCATCACCCGCGCGCTGCCCGTCAGGGGCTCGCGCGTGCTGGGGACCAGGTATTTTCTGCTCAATGGACTGCACCTGGCAATGGCCGGAGCGGATGTAGCATTTACACAGCACTGCATCGCCGGGCAGCGTTGCCGCGAAGGAAATCCTCTGATGCCTTCCTCACTTGCAGGCAGCATCAGCGTAGATTCCGCGCTCGTTGTCTTTGGCGCATATGCCAGCCGCAAGCTCAAGTTGCAGGGGGCCAGGCTCTGGTGGCTGGTTCCGGTTGCCGGCATCGCAACTCATGGCGCCGGTGTGGCAACCGGGCTTGCGCACCGATAGCAGCGTTTGGCGGCCTGGCGCGCAAGTCTCGCTTGGCGAGGGCGCGGCTGCACCCGCGCCATAACCTGCACGGATGCAATGATGCCTTCACTTCCGCGAAGCAATTGCGGCCAGTCTTCAGGTCCGGCGTCAGCGGCTCGCTGAGGTGTGTGCAGTTGGAGCGTGCGCAAGGCCGCTTCGCTGCGTTTCCGGCCGGCCGCTCAGCAGTTGCATCGTGATCAGTACCGCCGGGATGAGGAAGGACATGGATCCGAAGACCCACATCACCACGGCGCCCAGCATCTGATCGCTGACCTCCGAGACGCCGAAGGGATTGGGATGCGTGAGGTAATAGCTGTAGACTGGCCGCCCGCAAAAGGCGAGGAAGGCCGAGAGCGCCGTATTGACGAAGTCCGCAGTGATCAGATAGGGCAGGATGAACCATCGCGATGTGAGCTTCTTTGCCGGCCATGGACGCAGCAGGCACCACCAGAACACCAGCGAGGTCATCAGGAAGCAGAGATGTTCAATGTCGTGCCACGTCTCGTTTTCCAATGCAAAGTCGTACGCGGCGGGCACGTGCCAGGCGAGAAACGTGACGTTCATCGCCAGCCATGCCGGGACGGGACGCAGCAGAAAGCTGAAGAAGCGCCGTAGCCACCTCAGGCGCATCAGCGGCCCGACCACCGCTTTCCTCATCCACAAGGGCAGCCCGCGTAGCAGCGGAACCGCCGGTGCTCCCAGCATCACCAGCGGCGGCACGGCGGACATCAGCAGCATGTGTTCCACCATGTGCGCGCTCAGCAGGGCGTCGGCCAGTCCGTCCATCGGCGAGCCGATCGCAAACCACAACACGAACATGCCGGATTCAAAGCTGTAAAGGCGCCACAACGGAAACCGCTCCGGCCGTGTGCGGCGGATGCGCAGCCAACCCACCAGATACACCAGTGCGAAGGCCGCAATGCTGATCGTCAAGGGCAGCGGCAGTGACCAATCGTCCAGAATCGCCTGCATGGCTGCGGAAGTGTTCATGGCGTCTTCGGCGCCCTGGTGGCCGGAACCACCGGGTGCGTGCCGCTTTGCGGCTGCAGGCCCTGCGAGGTGTCAACCGCCGAAGGCAGTCCGTGCCCGCGCAGCGTCATCAGGAAGCGCGTGAGCGCCTCAGTCTCCGATGGGCTCAAAGCTTTGCCGTAAGCCGGCATATTGCCGCCACCCTGCAACACCTGGCGGATGATCTGGTCTTCCGTCATCCGCGCCGCAATGGCATCGAGCGCCGGCCCGCGCCTGCCGCCTACGCCGTCGAGCGAGTGGCAGTCGCGGCACTGCTTCTCCTGGAACACCAGAGCGCCGCGCCGTTCGAGCGGCGTGCGATGCGCCAGGTACTCGGCCGGCACCGGATCGGCCGACCACGCATCCATAATCGGGCTCCATGGCGTCTGCGTGCCCAGCCGGGTAAAGATGGCCAGTGTCACGGCGATCAATGTGACCATGAGTACAGCCACCGGCCGGCGCGACCAGTGCTTCTCGCCCTCGCCCGCAATCAGCGGCAGCAGCAGCAGCCCGCCGATGATCACGATCGGCGCAATCAGCAACACCCCCGTCTCCATTTCAGGAGGCAGATAAGCCAGTACCGCGAAGATCCAGAGGAAGGGCAGGTCTGGTTTGGGAGCCGTCTGGATGATGGTCGGATCGGGCGTTCCGGTGGGGCCGAACGGGCCGAAGAAATACGCGCAGGCCATCACCGCAAGAATGATTACCGCGGCAAAGACGGCGTCTTTCCATGCCGCATCCGGTACAAAGGGGACACCGGTTTCCCTGGTCAGCGCATGATAATTGCGCTCGTAGTCGGCCTTGCGGACAAGGCGCCCCGGCATGGGCCACTCGTTGATGCCGAGATGTAACACCATCCAGATGTGCAGTCCCACAAAGCCCAGCAGCATTCCCGGAATGATGAAGACGTGCAGTGCGAAGAATCGCGACAGCGTGGCTCCGGCGATAATCGGCCCGCCCAGCAGCAGATGCACCAGCGGGCCGCCGATGAACGGCACCCGGCTGAGAATCGAGGCGCCGATGCCCAGCCCCCAATAGGCATCCTGGTCGAAGCGCATCACCTGTCCGGTGAACGCCATGCCCAGCGTAAACAGCAGCAGGAAGACGCCGACGATCCAGGTGAGCTCGCGCGGAAACTTATAGGCCCCGAAGAGAAATACCTGCGCCATGTGGATCAATACAATGGCGATCATGAAGTCGGAACCCCATCCGTGGATGGCGCGCAGGTACCACCCCAGGGTCAGATTGTGGTTGATGTACTGGAGGCTCGGCCATGCGTTGCTGGCGCTCGGCGAGTAGACCAGCGCCAGCAGAATGCCGGTGATGACCTGCAGAGCCAGCAGCACCGTGGCGGCGCTGCCGAAGACGTACCACCAACTCGCGGCCGAGGCCGGCGTTGGATGCGCGGCCATCTCCGTCACCGGCTCGGTTAATCCGGTACGGCGATCAAACCATTCGAAGAGGCGCGTTCCCCGCTGCTTCACGCCTGCCATGTGGACCTCCGCGTCTCGCTTGCGGCGGGCGAGCCGCCATCCTTGGCTTGCGCCGTCGAAGCCGGATTGTTCTGCTCCAGCGGCCCCTTCCCGCGACAGGCTTCAGTAGAGAGCGTCGGCAACTGGCCGGCAAAGATCATCAGCGCGTCGTCCTCGACGCGGTGTTCGTATTCAAACAGCCCGCGCGGCGGCGGACCCGATGCGCGCGAACCATCGGCATAATACGCGCCGCCGTGGCACGGGCAGAGAAACAACTGCGATTGCGCGAACCAGCGCACCGGGCAGCCAAGATGCGCGCAGTTGATGGCGAAGACCTGAAATTGCCCGTCTTCCGTGCGGCGCACCCAGCACGCGGTCTTGGCCGTCGCGCCGTCGGATGGGCTGGTGACAGGATTGATGTACTCGGCCAGCCGTGTCTCACCCTTGGGGAATGTATCCACCGTGCCCAGCTTCACCCAGGAGTTGTAGCCGTCTTTTTTCTTGAGCACGGGGCCGAGCAGGTATCCCAGGATGGGTACCGCAAACACCGCGCCCACCAGTCCGTTCAATCCGAGCGCGAGTTTGAAGAGAAAGGTGCGCCGCGAGGACGCGCTCGCACGCGCCGCGTCTCTTTCCCTGGCAGTTGGGCGCCACACCTCGGGCACTGAATCGGCCGGCAGCGCGGAATCATGCACAGGCGTCTTCTGTTCTTCGGTCGGTTCACTCATCGCTCTTCTCCTTCGGGCCCACGCCCGCGGCCGCTATGGTTACTTTGCATTCGTTTGCCCCGGTGTGGTTTGCCGCAGCGTCGCCAGCCATGTAACGATGTCCGTCACCTCGTGGTCGGTCAGAGGCTTCGGCCCAAATCCGCGCCAATCCGGCATTCCTTCGTCCGGCATCCCTGCGATGATCGTGGATCGCAGGCTCTGGTCGCTGATCAGCGCCAGGTAATCCGGGTTGGTGACCGGGCCGGCTTGTACGGTTTTGTTTAAAGCCGGTGCTGCAGCGTGCGCCGCATCTCCGCCGTGGCAGCGCGCGCAGTATTGCTCAAAGTCCGTGTGTCCCGCGGCAGGATCGCCTTTGCCGGCGGCCGCGTATGGCGGCGGTGTCGATCCCGCAAGAATGCCCGGATGGCCCCAGCGGCTTATCATTCCGTCCACCAGCACGTCGATCTGCTGATCCGTCAGCGTTCCGCCATAGCTTCTTGCAAAAGGCGGCATCAGATTTCCCGGACCACCCTTGGCGGTGTAGTTGATCAGCACATCTTTCCCCGCCAGTGCGAGATACACGGGATTGGCCAGCGAGACGGCGATGCCGCGATGCCCGTCGACTCCGTGACACGCGGCGCAGTTCTGTTGGTAGAGCGTTGCGAAATCCAACACATGGCTCGGCCGTGGCACCTCCGGCCCGGGCCCCGGCTTTCCCGGAGCCTGGCAGGCCATCAGCGCCAGCGTCACACAACCCAGACCAGCAAAAGCGAATCCAGCGCGAAGTCGATCCATCATTTTTTGTCCCCGCCTTTGCGCCTGGTTCGGGTCCGGCTCATGTGCAGCCCCGCGCGCGTTGCAAAGGGGAGTGCGCGGAACCCTTCAGTGCGCACCCGTTCCCGCAAGTTGATCACGAACCCGCAGACCAGGCCGAAGGCTACCTGCGAGGGGATAAACCAGAGCCAGTCGATACGATCATTCAAGATTGGGCTCACGATATTCATCACGCTATAGGCCAGGCCCGTCCATAGCAGCGGCGCCATGATTCCCGCGGTCAGAATCGGGAAGCGCGGAAACATCGGCAACATGGCTGCGTAGAGCAGGCCGACCAGCAGCGAGATGGTCAGGTGAATGACCGCCCCGGCCAGCAATCCCTCCAGGTGGAACCGGCTCAGAAAAGCATCGCTGGCGTGTGTCCAGCTCACGAATCCGCCCGCGGCCAGCAGGTTCACCGAATACCAGAGGCTGTGATACGCCGCCAGGCTGAAGATCGTCGCCGGAACCGTCATGGCGGCGCCGCCGGCCAGTCCGCCTTCGATGCCCGCCACAAAGCTGAAGGCTTGGTAGGGCTCAACGCGGCGGTGCAGAGTGTCGTATTGCCGCGGCGGCGGATGCGTGGTCAGCCCAGTCGCGGTCACGGCATACTTTGCAACCACTGCCTCATGCTTCTCATGGGGCAGCACACAGCGAAACCATCCCACAGTTGCCGCTACCGCCAGCACCAGGCCAAGAACCGTGAGCGCAAAGGTCGTCACCATGCCCGCCAGACACAGCGTGATCCCGAAGGCCAGCACCATCGGCCAGGCTGTCGGCTCGGGCAGATGCACAATCTTTGTGCGCTCCGTTGAACTCGATCTCGTTTGCGTCTCCTGCACTGTGCCCTCCCTATCTTCCCAGCACGTACACCACGGTGAAGACTATGACCCAAACTGCGTCCACAAAATGCCAGTAGTACGACAACGCGTCCAGCCGGTGCGCGTGATGGCTCTCCAGCTTGCCCGTGATGCCGAAGGCCAGCGCCACGCAAAGCATCACAAGTCCCACCAGAACGTGCGACGCGTGCAGTCCCACCAGCGAATAGAACGTCGTGCCGAACAGGTTGGTTCGAATCGTCAAGCCGTCGTGGTAGATCAGCTCGTGCCACTCCAGGCCGGTATTGGTAAGAAAGATGCCGCCCAGCAGCACCGTAGCCGCCAGCCACAGCGTGCTCAACCCCGTCTTTCCTTTTTCGAGAGTGGTGACGGCGAAGTGCACAGTGAGGCTGCTCGACAGCAGGCACACCGTTGCGAAGATCGGCAGCCTCAGTACTTGCGCCGGCGTCGGACCGCTCAGGCTCTTGCCCATATAAAAGACGTAGGCGACGACGAAGATGCTGAAGATTGCCGATTCGGCAATGATGAGGCAGATCATCCCCAGCTTGCCTTTGTCGGGCAACCGCCATTCTTCGATCGCATCAATCGGAATTGCTGTCTCTGTGCTCATGGTTTTCGTCTACTCGTAATCCGAATCCGGATCGTTTGGATGCTTGATGTCCCACAGCGGCCGGCGGCTGTGCACCACCGGTTCTTCGGCGTAGTTGTATGCGGGCGGCGGCGAGGAAGTTGTCCATTCCAGCGTCCAGGCATCCCACGGATCAGGCCCGGCGATCTCGCCCTTGCGGTAGGAGCGGATCATGTTCCACACAAAGCAGAGGATGCCTGCCACCTGGAAGATCGCTCCGATGCTCACAATCATGTTCCACCCGCCCCAGCCGCGGTCGGCCTCGTAGGTGTAGATGCGCCGCGGCATCCCCAGCAACCCCGGAACGTGCATGAAGTCGAAGGTGAGATGAAAGCCGATGAAGAACAGCCAGAAGTGCCACTTGCCCAGCGTCTCGCTGAGCATGCGCCCCGTCATCTTTGGATACCAGTAATAGAACGCAGCGAAGATCATCACCAGGATGGCGCCTACCAGCACATAGTGGAAGTGAGCCACTACAAAGTAGGAGTTGCCAAGTTGCCAATCGAAGGGCGCCACCGCCAGCATGACTCCGGTCAGGCCTGCGATCAGGAACTGGAAGAGAAATGCGGCCGAGAACATCATCGGCGTCGCAAAGTGAATCTTGCCGCCCCAGATCGTGGCCAGCCAGTTGAAGATCTTAATGCCCGTCGGTACGGCAACCAGCATCGTCGAGAGCGCGAAGAAGGTGTTGCCTGCCGGGCCCATTCCCACCGTGAACATGTGGTGTGCCCACACGCCCAGGCTGATGAATCCGATCCCCACCGTCGCCGCCACCATCGCCGGGTAGCCGAAGATCGCCTTGCGCGAGAAGACCGGAATGATCTCATTGGCAAAGCCAAACGCGGGCAACACGAGGATGTAGACCTCCGGATGGCCGAAGATCCAGAAGAAGTGCATCCAAAGAACCGCCGACCCGCCCGCCTGCACATCGAAGAAGTGCGATCCCAGGAAACGGTCCAGCAGCAGCATGAGCTGCGCCGCCGTCAGCGGCCCCAGCGCGATGAAGACCATGCCCGACGTGACCAGGTAAAGCCACGCCAGCAGCGGCAGCCGGCTCATCGTCATTCCCTTGCAGCGCATCGAGATGGTTGTCACCACCAGGTTCAGAGCCGTGCCCACGCTGCCGATGCCGCTCAGAAAGATGCCCAGAATCCAGTAGTCCGTGTTGTGCCCGGGCGAAAACAGTTTGGCCGTCAGCGGAGCGTAGGCGAACCAGCCCACATCGGGCGCCGTGCCCATTCCATACAATCCGTCGCCGCCGATAAAGCTGTAGTAAAGCAGCAGCCCGCCGAATGCCGAAATCCAGAAGCTGAATGCGTTCAGCCGCGGAAACGCCATGTCCCGCGCGCCGATCATCAGCGGCACAAGGTAGTTGCCAAAGCCGAACAGAATCGGCATGCCCACAAAGAACACCATCGTGGTGCCGTGCATGGTGAACATGCGGTTGAAGACTTCCGGCGACAGGAAGTGATTATTGGGCACGGCAAGCTGGATGCGCATCAGCAGCGCCTCGCAGCCGGCAATCACCAGGAATATCAGCGCATAGACGATATACATGATCCCGATGCGCTTGTGATCCACGGTCGTGATCCAATCGTGCGCTATCTCGAGCCACAACTTCTTTGTGGCAGGTGGCGCCGGTTGCTCAGCGTGGGCTATTGCCGTGGGTGTCATCCGTCTCTCCTTTCCGTGCCGGAGTTCTGAGTGATGCTTTCTTGACTCCGGGTGGGCACAGAATCACGCGGTCAAAGACTTAGCGCAGCGAGGCCATGTAGGCCGTGACCGCATCCAGGTCGTGGGCGTCCAGATTCATCTTGGGCATCATGCAGCCCGGTTTAATTGCGTTGGGATCGTCGATCCATTTCCTCAGGTTCTCCGGCGTGTTCCTGATCATGCCGGAACCGATCGTATCCCGGCTGGCCAGGTGCGTCAGATCGGGGCCGAACGTTCCATGCGCGTCGGTTCCCCTGACCGTGTGGCAGCTGATGCAGGCCGTATGCTCGAAGATCTGCCTGCCTTTGGCCACTGCGGGATCATTCACCGCTGGCCGCTGCTGGTCTGCAATCCATTTCTTGAACTGCTCCGGCGTATCCACGTAGACGCGGATCAGCATCATCGCGTGCTCCACGCCGCAATATTGCGCGCACTGGCCCAGGTAGAGGCCCGGCTTGTGCGGGTCCATCCACATCACGTTTACCTTGTTGGGAATCAAGTCCATCTTCCCGGCCAGCTTCGGCACCCAGAAGCTGTGATCCACATCGGCCGAAGACATAGTCAGATAGGTGGGCAGCGGCTTAGCCGGATCGCTGACCGGAATATGCAACTCGTTGGCCGTCACAATTCCCAGTTTCGGATACCGGTACTCCCACCAGAATTGATGCCCGATGACGACTACGTCCATCGCGTCTGCGGGCTTGCGCGCGCGCTCCGTGACCGCAATGATGCGCGCGGTGGTCAGAAAGAGGATAACCACGATCAGAAAGGGAATCACGGTCCACGAAAGCTCGATCTGCTGGCTGCCGTAGAGCTGTGCCGGTTCCATCTCGGAGTCGCCCTTGCGATGACGGAAATGGATCAATGCATACGCGAGGAGCCCGGCAACAATTAGAAAGATGGCAAACGTTATGGAAATCACGAAGACCGAGAGGCCGTAGATCGAGTGCGCCGGCGTCGCCTCCGGGGAAAAGATGCTGGTCGGCCCGCTGCTCAGAAAAGGAATGCGGTGGAAAAGACGCATGGGCCATGGATCGCGTGTGGTTGCTATTTGCATGCTCAGGACGTCGCCAAGGCTCATCAGGCTCTCCTGTGGGTTCTAACAGTGGACTTGCCACGCCGGGTGTTGGGTTGACGGGTTGAAAAGATGTGCAGCGTTCATCAAGCCCGACATTTGGCGCCAAGCTGCCAGCTGAGTTGCGGCTGGGCGGAATTTCTGCCAAGCCGCAACTCTACGCGGTCTGGCGGAGAAACCACTCGGTGTATTGTCGTACTGAAACCCGTGGGGAACGCGGCTGAACGCTGCGGCCAGTTTGAGTATAACAAGTTCACCGCCAACAGCGAAAATGCCCGGAATC
>JAJZVZ010000200.1 GCA_021846945.1 Acidobacteriota bacterium
CGCTTCCTGAGTACATATGACTGGGACATGGCAGCCGGAGATCGTGAATTCCGGCGCGCCATCGAACTCGGCCCCAACAGCGCCGTTGCTCATTTTATATACGCCGACTTTTTGATCTCCATGAAGCGCACACAAGAATGGCAGTCGGAGATCAAGCGGGCTCTGGAACTGGACCCCCTCAATCCTTGCTTTCAATGCTTCTACGGATGGCATTTGATCTACCTGCATCATTGTGACGAAGGAATTGCGCAGCTCCATCAATCCCTTTTGGCCGATCCCAATTTTTCTTCGGCGCACATGGGACTCTGGGGCGCCTATGCTTGCAAAGGCATGTACCCGGAAGCTATGGATGAAGCGCAGAAGTTTTTTGCTGTCCTGGAGGACGACGAGGTGGCAGAGGCGTTGGGCCACGGCTACTCCAGCGGCGATTACCGAAAGGCAATGCACACCGGCGCTGCCGTATTGGCTGGGCGTGCGCGTCACTCATTCGTTTCCAGCGTGCGGATTGCTCGCCTCTATGCGCACGCCGGAGAGAATCGAAAGGCCATCGAGTGGCTGGAAAAAGCCTGCGAGCAGCGAGCATCCCCCCTCATCCATCTTGCCGTAGCTCGGGATTGGGATCCCCTGCGTTCCGACCCGCGCTTCAAAGGGTTGCTGCAACACGTTGGATTGCCTGAAGAATGACGGAAGCAATCCAGCGGGCTGCACACGACAGCCAACCCTCCTTCGCGCAATTGACCTGGTGCTCCGCACCCTTCGGGCGGAAGGCCGATTTCGCTGTGGTAGCTTAGGGAGTGGAGTAATCGAGTACGCCATGTCTTCCATCAAATCGTTTATCAAGCACCATTTTCGCCATTTCAACGCCGCTGCCCTGATCGATGCCGCTGAGGGCTACAAGAATTTGATCGACGAAGGCGGCAAGATGTTCGTCACCATCGGCGGCGCCATGAGCACCGCCGAGTTGGGCCTGTCGCTGGCCGAGATGATCCGCCAGGACAAGATTCACGGCATCTCCTGCACCGGCGCCAACCTTGAGGAAGACGTCTTCAATCTCGTCGCGCACGACTTTTATGAGCGCGTGCCGCACTACCGGGACCTTACTCCCGCTGAAGAGGCCGGCCTCCTCAGCCGCCACATGAACCGCGTCACCGATACCTGCATCCCCGAGATGGAGGCAATGCGCCGCATCGAAAACGAAGTGCTCAAGGAGTGGGTCCGCGCCGATCAGGCTGGCGAGCGCCTCTTTCCGCACGAGTTCATGTACAAGATTCTTTGCTCGGGCGCGCTCGAAAAGTCATACCAGATCGATCCCAAAGACAGCTGGCTGCTGGCTGCGGCGAAGAAGAACCTGCCCATCTTCGTCCCCGGCTGGGAGGACTCGACCCTGGGCAATATGTACGCGGGACACTGCATCACCGGCGACGTCAAGAACGTTCACACCGTCCGCACCGGGATCGAGTACATGATGGAACTGGCCGAGTGGTACACATCCACCACGGCAAAGACTCCGCTGGGCTTCTTCCAGATCGCCGGCGGCATCGCGGGCGATTTTCCAATCTGCGTGGTTCCCATGCTGCACCAGGATCTGCAGCGCGACAATGTGCCGCTGTGGGCGTATTTCTGCCAGATCTCGGACTCGACGACCAGCTATGGTTCATACTCGGGCGCCGTGCCGAACGAAAAGATCACCTGGGGCAAGCTCGGCGAAAAGACACCCAAGTTCATCGTCGAGTCGGACGCATCGATTGTGGCGCCGCTGATCTTCGCGTACATCCTGGGGTGGTGAGGCACTCTCCCAGGTCCCACCGTCGGGGCCTGGGCCACCCAATTTCCACCGGGAAAACCTGCCACCAGGTCTGCTGCGTAAAACGTACTGCGGATCTTTCGGGTCCGGTCGCTGCGACCAGCGCGGGTCAGGCCGAGGTGACGCGACTACACTCTTCAATGGAGATGGCCACCTGCTCGACGATCTCGAGGCCGAAGCCTTCGAGCGCCGGGATGTGCATGGGCGTATTCGAAAGCAGGCGGATACGGCGGATGCCGAGGTCCGAGAGGATCTGGCCGCCGAGACCGATGGCGCGCACGATGCGTCCGCTGCGGGCCTGGGAGCCTTCCCTCGCGCGCAGTTCGCGGTGCAGAACCAGGCGGCTGCCGTGTGCCTCGCGCTCGCTCGCCGGGATGGCCGTTCCGCCGGGAGTGAAGGCTTCCACCGGATTGTGGTCGATCTCGAAGCCGCGCGAGGTGTTGTGCAGGTAAAGCACGACGCCACAGCCTGCCTCGGCAATCATGCGCATGGACTGGTCGAGAATGTCGCGGCAGCGGCAGTCGGCGGCAAACACATCGCCGGCGGTGCAGCGCGTATGCACGCGGACGAGGACGGGCTGCGTGCATGGCGGCCGCAGCTCGACCTGCCCAAAGGCATCCGGCTCCGTATCGCCGGCAGGGCTGGCCACCGCGGGTCCGTCGTGGAAGGCGGGGCACTCGGCACACAGATCGCCGCGCACCAGCGCAATGTGGCTCTCGCCGCCGTTCACCTCGCTCTCATAGGCGATCATGCGGAATTCGCCGTAGCGCGTCTGGATGAGGCTCTCGCCGGCACGGACAATATAGCGCTCATGGCGCAGCCGGTAGCGAATCAACTCGGCCACGGTGAGGATCCGCAGCCCATGCTGCTGGCAGAAGGGGATGAGGTCGGGAATGCGGGCCATCTCGCCGTCGTCGCGCATGATCTCGCAGATAACACCGGCGGGATAAAGGCCGGCCATCCGAGCCAGGTCCACTGACGCCTCAGTCTGCCCGGCGCGCACCAGCACGCCGCCCTTGCGGGCACGCAGCGGAAAGACATGGCCGGGGCGGGCCAGATCGCTGTAGGTGGTGCGCGGATCGATGGCGGTGCGAATCGTGTGCGACCGGTCCGCTGCGGAAATTCCCGTGGTCACGCCCTCCCGCGCTTCGATCGTCTCAGTAAACGCGGTGCCGAAGCGCGAAGAATTCTGCTGCGTCATGGGGAAGAGCCGTAGATAATCGGCGCGCTCTTCGGTCAGCGTCAGACAGATCAGGCCGCGGCCATAGCGGGCCATAAAGTTGATGGCCTCAGGGGTAACGTGCTCGGCGGCCAGCGTGAGGTCTCCCTCGTTTTCGCGGTCTTCGTCGTCGACGACCACCACCATCCGGCCCGCGCGAATCTCGGCCAGCGCGCCGGGGACGTCGGTGAAGGGAGGCTCAATGGTGCGTGGGCTGTGCGGCATGGCTGCAACCCTATTTTCACCTAAGGGGGCATAAACAGCAAAAACGCCGCCCCTCCGGCGGCGTCTTTGTTCAACTGGCAAATAGAAAGAACCTTACAACGTCGATTCGATTTCGAAGCCCCATGCCTCGAGAAGCGCCTCAGGGATGTATTTGGAATTCTTGTTTCGACGAGCCCATTCCCTGAGACGAGTTGACCGGATGTACTGGTCAGGCGGCAGCTTGAACTCCTTCACGATTTGTTCGAAGGAGGTCACAGTGGGCACAACTGGGCCGATGGGCTCAGGCTTGCCCCAATTTGGATTACCACGACGCTTTGCCATCGAATATGTTTCCTTAAAAAGGGTGAATTGAGCGTGCATCCTTGGACGTGGGCGGGGGGATCCTAAAAGTCCAAAGGAAATATTACTTTCCTATTTTAAGTTTGTTTTTATTGAAAATCAACACAAAAGCGCGCTCGATCTGCTTCCTTGAGGCCCTGACCAAAACCGGGAAGCGTCATTTAACTTATTTATTTACTTATCTTTATCCGAACTCTTTCGATCGGACGGCTATATTGAGGCCTTAAAAATACACTTCCACCTGTGCAAAACCGGTCTGTTTTTGCGGGAACCGGCTTCCGATTGCTGCTTTTCGATACCCCATTTGACGGTGCTCTACGCTTTTGGTTTTGGCTCTTCCCGATGCATGCACGAAAAATTTTCCGGATACCTCAGGAAAAGAGAACCTGCCCGCGGCCGCGTGCGCGAGGCCGCCAGGGGGTAGCTCACGATTCCCTCGCGCACGATCGGTGATGGAAAAATTTGCCGATCAACTCGTCCCACCGTCGTAGACAGACGAGGGCATACCGGCGTAGAGTAACGCCGTCTTCACCGAGACAACAGATTGCGCTTCGAACCGAATAGATACGGTCGGAACCGGCAAAGCCGTAACGGGGATCGAGGCGCCAGTTGTGCTCGGATAGATGCCTGATCGGGGCGTCTGTCGGCGGGGTGACTGATCCGAGCGAAAGCAAGCGGCAAAGATCAGTTGGATTGGAGCAAACCATGATGACGAGACGGGAATGGATCAAGAGGGGCGCGCTGACAAGCTGCGGAGTCGCGCTGATGGGATCGCATCCTCTGCAAGTGATGGCTGAACCGAAAAAAGGGGGAAGCGCGGACGGCGGCATTCAGGGACCGGGATCGCTGAAGGCGCATGCGCAGCGGCGTGGGCTGCTGGCCGGGTCGGCCGTGGGGCTTGGTCCCTTGCGGAGCGAAGGCGCCTACAAAACGGCGCTGGCTCAGCAGTACGACCTGGTGGTGGGAGAGGTCTGCATGAAGTTCGGTCCGCTGCGGCCGACCCCCGATACGTTCATGTTTACCGATGCGGACGAACTGGTGGCCTTTGCCGAGCAGCACGGAATGAAGGTCCGCGGCCACAACTTTGTGTGGCATGAGGCGTTGCCGGGGTGGTTCGCAAGCACGGTAACCAAAGAGAACGCACGGAAGATCATGACCGAGCACATCCTGACCGTGGGCGGCCGGTACAAGGGAAAGATTCAGAGCTGGGACGTCGTCAATGAGGCGATCAACGTGTCCGATGGGCGGCCCGACGGGCTGCGCAAGAGTCCCTGGTTTGAGTTGATCGGACCGGAATATCTCGAACTGGCATACCATACAGCCCGGCAGGCTGATCCCTATGCCAAGCTGACCTACAACGAATACGGGATCGAGTACGACAATGAGGCCTCCGACAAGAAGCGCGCCGCGACGCTCGCGCTGCTGAAGCGGCTGAAGGCTGCCGGCGCGCCGGTGGACGCGCTGGGAATCCAGTCGCACATCCAGGCTGTCTCGTCGTCCACGTTTGGCAAGGGCCTGCGTGAGCTGATCGAGTCGGCGCACCAGATGGGGCTGGAGGTCTACGTGACGGAACTGGACGTGAATGACGACGGCATCCCGGAGGACGACGCGGCCGAGCGCGACCGCATCGTGGCGGGCGTGTACCGCGATTATCTGGACACGGTTCTGCAGCATCAGGCCGTGAAGGCCGTGCTGACGTGGGGCTTTACGGACAGGCATACATGGCTCAACGGAACCAAAAGCCACAGAAAGAAGCGCCCGGATCGACAGGTGCGTCCGCTGCCTTTCGATGCCGATTACAGGCCGACGCAGGCGTTTTTTGCGGAGCGCGATGCATTTGACGAGGCGCCGTCACGGCAGGCGGCGGGGTAAGGCTGAAAAAACGCGATGCGGCGGAGGACGCACCTATGAATCCGCCTTATTCCCGGCACCATGCGTTGAATGCGCCGGAGCGCACGGCGGCCGCCATGGCATGGATCTCCGGCGCCAGTGTGCGGTCCTGCTCCAGGCGCGGAACCACCGCGCGCACGGCGGCGCAGGCGCGGGTAATCTCGCGGCTGGGACGGAGCGGCCGGCGGAACTCGACGCCCTGCGCCGCGCACATCAGCTCGATGCCGATGATGCGCTCGATATTTTCGACGATCTGGCGGAGCTTGAGCGCCCCGGTCATGCCCATGGAAACGTGATCCTCTTTGCCCCCGCTGGTGGGGATGCTGCCGGTGGAAGAAGGATGCGCGAGCACCTGGCACTCGTTAATGAGGGCCGCAGCCACAATCTGCGCCATCATGAAACCAGAAGACAAGCCGGCATCGGTGGAGAGAAATGCCGGCAGGCCTTCGTTGATGTCGGGATTGAGCAGCCGGTCGATACGCCGCTCGGCGATACCGGCGAGATCGGTCATTGCGATGGCTGCGTAATCGAAGGCGTAAGATAGCGGTGCTCCATGAAAATTCCCGCCTGAGAGCACCGCTCCGCGGTCCGGCGTTTCGGACGATTGCTCTGCGAAGACAAGCGGATTATCTGTCGCCGAGCCGGACTCGACCTGCAGTACAGCGGTCACGTGATCCAGCGCATCCCGCACGGCTCCGTGCACCTGCGGCATGCAGCGCAGGCAATAGGCGTCCTGCACGCGTGAGTCGCGCTTGCGGTGCGCTTCGCGAATCTCCGAGTCTTCCATAAGCCGCATCAGATGCGCGGCGGCGGCGATCTGGCCGGCGTGTGGCCGGGCGGCGTGGATGCGCGAATCAAAGGCGGCGGGCGTACCCATCAGCGCCTCCAGCGACATGGCCCCGGCAAGATCGGCCAGCCTTGCCGCGCGGCGGGCGCGAGCCACCGCCAGCGCGCCTACAGCGGTCATGGCCTGCGTGCCGTTGAGCAGAGCAAGGCCCTCTTTGGCGGCCAAAGCCAGAGGCCGCAATCCCGCGCGCCGCAGCGCCTCGCCGCCAGGAAGGCGCTCGCCTTTGTAGAATGCCTCGCCTTCGCCGATGACGACCAGAGCCAGATGCGCCAGGGGAGCCAGATCGCCGCTAGCCCCTACCGAGCCCTTCTCGGGAATGACCGGATGCACATCAGCGTTGAGCAGCGCAACCAGCAACTCGACCAGAGCCGGGCGGCAGCCACTGTAGCCCTTGGCCAGCACATTGGCGCGCAGGAGCAGCATGGCTCGCGCTTCCGCTTCAGAGAGCGGCTGGCCCACGCCGCCGGCGTGGCTGCGCACGAGGTTGGTCTGCAAGCGCTCCAGGCTTTCGTGCGGCACGCGAACATCTGACAACCGGCCAAAGCCGGTGTTGACGCCATAGACGGTCTGATCGGCGGCAAGAATGCGCTCAATAGATGCGCGGCTCGCAACGACGCGGGTTAGCGCGGCGGGCGCGATCGCGACGTTCCGGCCGGCAAGCGAAACCGCTTCAATCTCGGCCAGCGCAAGAGGCTGGCCATCAAGCATCAGGGAATCCATGAGCCCGATAGTAGGCTCGAAGAGCGCCCGAATACAACCAGCCCGGTGGGTATCCGCTCACCGTTCGATCATCTCCCCCGGTGATAAGATGATTTTTTTGGGGAGACAAATGGCGGATGCATCTTGTGATATCGGCCTGATTGGCCTTGCTGTGATGGGACAGAACCTCGTCCTCAACATGAATGACCACGGATTCAAAGTGGCCGTCTTTAACCGCACTGTTTCAAAGGTCGACGACTTCCTCGCCAACGAGGCGAAGGGGACGCAAGTGGTCGGCGCGCACTCGATTGAGGAGCTGACCAGCCTGCTCAAGCGGCCGCGCCGCGTGATGCTGATGGTGAAGGCGGGCGATACCGTCGACCAGATGATTGATCACGTTGCGCCGCACCTTGAGGCGGGCGATATTATTATCGACGGCGGCAACTCGCTCTTTACCGACTCCAACCGCCGTACCAGGGCGCTAGCCGAGAAAGGCATTCTGTTTATCGGCACAGGCGTTTCGGGTGGTGAGGAAGGCGCGCGCCGCGGTCCGTCAATCATGCCCGGCGGCAATCCTGCCGCGTGGCCGCACGTGAAGCCGGTCTTCCAGGCGATCGCTGCCAAGGTGGAAGATGGAACGCCGTGCTGTGACTGGGTGGGCGAGGACGGCGCCGGCCACTACGTCAAGATGGTGCACAACGGCATTGAGTACGGCGACATGCAGTTGATCTGCGAAGCCTACGACCTGCTGCAGCGCGGGCTGGGCCTGACTCCCGATGAGTTGCACGAGGTCTTTGCCGACTGGAACAAGGGCGAACTGGACAGCTACCTGATCGAGATCTCCAGCCACATCTTCGCCAAGAAAGACGAAGATGGCGCGCCGCTTGTGGACAAAATTCTGGACACGGCGGGACAGAAGGGTACGGGCAAGTGGACCGTCATCAGCTCGCTCGACCTGGGTCAGCCAGTAACGCTGATCGGCGAGTCGGTCTTTGCGCGCTGCCTGTCGGCGCTCAAGGAAGAGCGGGTCGAGGCCGCCAAGATTCTGCGTGGACCGGCGGCGAAGACGAAGGTAAGCGACCGCGCCCGGTTCATTGAGGACGTGCGCAGGGCGCTCTACTGCTCCAAGATC
>JAJZVZ010000201.1 GCA_021846945.1 Acidobacteriota bacterium
CTTCGTAGATCCTTTGGTGGTTTCCTTTTGTCGCGCGAGAAAGGCTTCCACTTCCGCCCGGGACGGCATGGAGGCTTGAGCGCCTTTGCGGGTGACGGCGATGGCCGCGGCGGCATTGGCGAAGCGAGCCGCCATCGCGGGATCGTTGCCTTCCATGAGCGCGACGGCGAAGGCTGCGTTGAAGCAATCGCCGGCTGCCACGGTGTCCACCGTTTCAACACGGAAAGGCCTGATCCACGCGCTTTCGCAGCTCGCACTTGCAAGAAAAGCTCCATCCGCGCCGCGCTTGAGGACTACGCCCTGTGTCCCTCTGGCCAGGAGGTGGCGTGTAAGGTCTTCCGGCTTTGAGGCGTTGCCGAGGTAAAACTCCGCTTCACTCTGGTTGGGTGTGAACCATGCGATTTGCTTCCACATCTCATTGGGCAGCGGCGCGGCGGGAGCGGGATCGAGGCACACGGGAACACCCAGATCCGAACAAAAGCTGAGAAGATGGCAGACGGTATCAAGGGGCAGTTCCAACTGGCACAAGACCATGCCGGCGGAGCGAATCAGGTCTTTCTGCAAGTTGATGGCCGCGCAATCGGCCTTGCCGTTGGCTCCGGGAACCACGACGATGCTGTTTTCGCCATTCTCCGCAACTGTAATGAGCGCGATGCCGGATGGCCCGGCGACACGCGTGACGGCGGCGATCCCTACGCCCGCGCCGGCAAGATTGTCGAGCAGCGCCTGGCCGAAGACATCGTCGCCGACCATGCCGATCATCTCGACCGGATAGCCAAGGCGAGCAGCGGCGACCGCCTGGTTGGCGCCTTTGCCACCCGGCGTGGTTTCAAAGCCGGTTGCAGTGATGGTTTGGCCGGAGACAGGAATGTGTTGCGTGCGGGCAACGAGATCCATGTTGATGCTGCCAACGACGACGATGGGCTTGTGTTCAGAATTCATGATGTAAATCCCGGCGCCAACCGCGCACAGCCGGCGGAACGAATAGGCTGTGCGAGATCAGATCCAGTCTTTCATTGTGCAGCGCGACAGCAAACTTGCACCACAAGCGCAATCCCGGCTTGATCCGGTAAGCTTTGGATATGGAGCGAATTTGCAGTCTTTGCCATGCGGTGCTCGCGCCGGAAACCAAAGCCGATTGGTGCCCGGCCTGCGGTGGAGCGCTGGTGGAGCGGCCGAGTCTCGCTGAATCGGAAAAGCGGGGCGAGCCTGCCGCCGCAGTCGATCATCGCGGCATTGTGCTGCCGCGCCGTCATGCTGTTGGCGGGATCATTACGCCGCAGTGAGATTTTCTTCCGATCGGCGCGAGCAGGAAGATAGAACGAGCCTCGCCGTCCTGGCGAATCAGTAGTCTGTCACATTTTCAATGCCGATTTGGTGATTTCACTCATACCGCAGCGCTTCCGCGGGCAGGATGCGTGCGGCTGCGTGCGATGGGTAGAGGGTTGCCAGTAAAGAGATGCCGATGGAGACGGCCGATACGATGACTCCGTCGAGCGCACGCGGGGCAAACGGCAGGGTGTCGATGGAGTAGACCTCGGCGGAGAGATGAATAAAGTGGTAGTGCCCGCCCGCCCAAGACGTGAGGTAGCCCAGGATCAGGCCGAGCGCGGTGCCGACCACACTGATGAGGAATCCTTGCAGCAGAAAGATGCGCCGCACCTGGCCGGGCTGGACCCCGAAGCTCATCATTACGGCGATGTCGCGGGTCTTCTCCATCACCATCATGGTGAGCGCGATGAGGATATTGAGCGCCGCCACGATCACGATGAGCGCAATCACGATGAACGTGACCACCTGTTCCAGTTTGAGCGCGCGAAAGAGTTCGCGGTTTTCTTCTGTCCAGTTAGTGGTCATGAATCCGGGACCGGCGGCTTCTTCGATGGTCCTGGCGATCTCGGGCGCGCGATTCGGGTCATCGACCTTGAAGCTGATGACCGACAAAAGATCCGGCTCATCGAAGAGGCGCTGTGCGTCGGCGAGGCGCAGAAAGCCCCACTCGGCGTCGTACTGGTAAAAGCCGGAGTGGTAGGTCCCGGCCAGGCGAAAGGGCACCCATTTGGGGATCACGCCATATGGAGTCAACTCGCCTTGAGGACTGATCACCATGATGCTGTCGCCGATGCTTGCCCCGATGGTTTCGGCCAGGCCCTGTCCCAGAACGATTGGCGGCAGCTCTGAGTCCGCGGCAGGCGATGGCCCTGCCTGTGGCTCCAGTGCGCGTATGGAACCTTTGGTGGCCGCTGCCAGCAACTTGCTTACGGTCTTCTCATAGTTGGGCAAAATGCCCTCGATCAGGGCGCCGCCGGAACGGGCCCCGCGCGCAACCAGCACCTGTTCGTAAAGCCCGGGTGAAGCCGCGACGACATGGGGCAGGTGGCGCAGGCGTTCGAGCAGTGGCCGCCAATCGCGAATGCCGTCTCCCTTTACGCGCATCAGTTGAATGTGAGCACTGGAATCAACGAGCTTGCCCTGCAGGTCGCGTTCCATGCCGTTGGTGATGGCCAGAGCGATGATCAACGCGGCCACGCCCGCTGTAACTCCGGTGACGGAGATGGCGGTTACGACGCCCACGACCGCCTGGCGCCGTTTGGCCTTCAGGTACCGCGCCGCTACATAGAGCTCGAATCGCATAGAGCCTACTTCGCCGTCGTCGTGAAGATCGTCTTGGCCAGGCCCACATTATCATACCGGTCGTAGACGCGGATTGTGATGAGTTGCTCGCCCGGCTGGGAACTGATTCCCGTCGCGGGCACGAGTACGCTATAGTGTTCCGTCTTTGAATCGGAGAGGCCGCCTACCGGAGCGATGAACTGCCACGTTCCCAGATTCAGCGAGTACTCGGCGCGCGAAATCGGTGAAACGGTGTCCTGGGCATCGAAGGTCAGCCGCACCTGCTGAGGACACGGAGCGTGGGCGCATGACGCCGCCTCCAGAGTGGCCTTCAGGCCGGTGATGACAGGCGGCGTGGTATCGACCACAAAACGGGTGCTTACCTTAGAACCGGTAAGCGCGTCGCCGGGAGTATGCGAGAGCGCATCCGAGGCCACGACCTTGATCTGGTAGCCGCCGTCGGGAACCATGGTTGCATCAAAGCTATACGCTTTGTCCTTGATCTTGTCCTTCAAGAGACGCCACACAGATTCGCCATCGCCACGCAGGTAGAGGGAGTAGATCAGGTTGTCGCCATTGTCATCGTGAGCCGCCCAGCGGACGGCGACAGCGGTTCGGTCCTTGGCTGCGGTCAAAGGCGAACTGGAGCTATCGTCGGCCGATACGCTCTGGCCGGACGAGTCGAACGAGATATTGACGGTTTGTGAACCGCTCGATTGCATCTGTGTAGGGATGCGGGCGCCGGGCACAACCACGATGGCATCCACCACGGGCGCCGCGTTCACCGGCAGGTAGTTGACGCCCACGCCGCCCAGCACTCCGCCGGGCTGCAACTCCGCTTTCCATTGCAGGAAGCGGCCGGGAGGCGAAGCCACGGCGCCGTCTTGCAAGGGCTGCCAGTCGCTCCAGCCGCGCAGAGGCTGCTCCACATTGCCAGTACGGGTCCAGATTTCATATGCCGAAGAGGCTGGCCCAATTTCAACGCGCCCGAAGCGGGACAACGAACCCGTGTCCAGCACGTCGCTGGCGTACTCGTGCTTTGCTGTGGCCATGCCGAAGCGGTAAAGCTTCCCGGTGTTGCCGGTGCCGATCAGAATGCCCTGAGATCCTGGAGCAACGGCCATGTTCAGGCCCTGCTGGGCTTGCAGGTGAGCGACATCGGCGAAACTGCCGTCCTCCTGAATGCGAAGGACGCGGCCGCGGTTCCCCGTCAATGCCAGCAGGCCGTCGGGCCGGCTGGCCATCGCATAGACAATCTCTTCCTTGCCCGACCAGAGCTTGCGCGGCGCCTGTCCGTCGGAGAGCGCATAAATCTCGGTACCCTCCGGTATGGAGGTGCTGGCGTTTGCCGCCTGCAGTGATCCTGGCTGCACCACCGTAATGGTGACCGCGCCCGCTCCCTGCACGGGCAGCGGGGGCAACTGATTACGGCCCTTATCGCCCACGCAGGCCGCATAGATGGTGCCGTCGGCCCCTACAACCACCGAAGTAACCTCGTGCTTGGGTGAGTCAAAGAGGACGTATCCCTTGCCCTGAGGATTGATGCGGTACACCAGGCCCGAGCCATCGGATCCGGCGATCAGGTCGCCTTTGGCATCCCAGGCCAGTGAGCGGATGTGCGCTTCATCGCTCTTGAAAAATTCCTCCGGTTTGGCGCCGGGCTTGGACGGATCGACGCGGTAGACTGCCCCGGGATCGCCGGTTGCGATATAGAGCCGCCCGGCTGAGTCGAAGGTCATATCCCAGATGTAGTGGGACTTTGTGCTGGGCTTCGCGGATACTGCCTTACCGTTCGCGCTGGCAGAGCCCAGCGTGGAGGCATCAAAGACGACCGTGGCTGTGGCGTCGTCCTGCCGGGTGGTGGAATCGGTCTTGAGCTTGTAGACCTTGCCGCTGGGAAGGGTCGCCGCATAGAGCGTCCCGTCGGGACCGAGGCGCACCACTTGTACGCTGATGTCCCGCGTCTCGAAGAGGGCAAAAGGCTTGGCGCCCGGCTCCCGTCCCAGGCGCAGCACGGCGGCTGGCGAACCGGTTCCAAGGTAGGCCACGCCGCTCTTGTCCACGGCCACAGACCACACGAAGGTCGAAGGCGTAGTGAGCAGATCGGTCAACCCCGGCGCCTCGCTCAGATGGCCATCGCTCGTGATGGCCACTCCCTGGGGCGTCCCCTTCTCAAATTCTTCAAACTGCGATTGGGTCCATAAACGGGTGGTCTGGGCCGCGGCGGGCCGCGAGGCGGCTAGGGTGGCAACCACCAGGGGCACCGCTATCAGCAACAGTCCTGACGCAGAAGAGATGCGATGAAAAAAGCGCGAAGGCAGAAACATCCTGACGTTGAGTCTACTAGAGTTGGGCTCTGGAGCCTATATTTCGGGCAGAAGCCTCCGGTCAGTGCAGCCCTCCCGCGGCATGCTCAACGCCGGTCACCTGCCGCCGCGAAATTGGATAATGCGCCTCCTGTCGCGTTTGCTGGGACGCCTTTCGGGCAGCGGAGCGTATTGCTGCATCGCTTTCCGCTCTTCGGCGAGCTTGATGCGCGCCGCGCGGCTGGCCTCGGTTTCGCGGTAGAGCGTTTGCGCAACCGCAGCGGGGCCGCGCATCTGGCTCAGATCGATCACCTCAACCTGAAACTCGCCGCCCTCGTTCCGGATTTGCAGCATGTCGCCGGCGTGGATTTCTCGCGCAGACTTGGCCTGGATTCCGTTCGAATGAATCCGGCCCAGGTCGCAGGCTTTCGACGCCAGCGCCCGCGTTTTGAAGAAGCGCGCGGCCCAGAGCCATTTGTCGATGCGCATGGAATCCATTCTTCGCTCCTATGGTCATCATTGTGGCACGCGAGCCGTCGAACCGGTCTTCAGCTCGCTCCTGCGTTTACTTCGTGCCGGTCCGCCAAGCATGAGGGTCTGGTAGCGGCGCGGCTGAACCCGCCGCAGCGAGTGGCGTTCCACACACGACGGACAGGCGCTGCTTATCAAAGCTATGCTTCTCATAGATCGCGGCCTCAGGGCTCACAACCTTCATGAAGTGGCTGTGGGTAAACGGTGATGCCAGTCACAGGCTTGGAAATCGGGTAGGGCTAAGCTCCTTTTTGCAGACGATCCGGGGTCTGGCAAAGGCAGACGACGGGCGCAAGGTTCCAGGATGCTCGCAGGGCAGATGAAAGCCGACGAGAAGAAGTAGAACCAAACGGCATCGGTTGCGCCGGCTCTGAACCGTATGTGTTCGACCGACTGGGAGCGGCCACTCTATGAACCTTCAATGCGCGAAATGCGGTGCGCGCCTTGAGTCGCGCTGGGGCTTCTGCCCTGAATGCGGAAGCGTGCACATTCCCGAACCCGAAGACCAAACCAAACCAGTACCGGCCGAAACGGCGGCGCTGAAGACCGGCATTGGCGGGCTGATGATCGGAGTTCTGGCTGCTCCGGTTTGCATCATCGTTGGGATCATGCTCTGCCTGACCGGGCTTGGGGCAATTGCCGGGATTCCCCTCATCATTGCAGGCATCTTTGCGCCGCTGATCGGCGCTTTGCTTGGGGTGAGCGAGGTTCAGGGGAAATGCCCCTGGTGCGGAACCGCGGTGAGCAATATCTTTCACTCCAAGGGCTTCGCCTGCTATGCGTGCGGCCAGCGAATTGCCGTCAAGGATCGTGGCCTCGAGAAGGCGGCCTGAGGACTAATTTGCCGATTGGGCTTCGTGAAAGTGCCTCCAGATCGTCTCCGCCGTCCTGCGCGAGACGACGGCGGCCAGTGACTCGGCCGTGGCTTGCTGCACGTCGCGCAGGCTGCCGAAGTGAGTGAGCAGGCGCTGGCGCGTCTGCGGGCCGACCCCCGGGATATTCAGCAGTTCTGAGCTGCGGTCGCGCATGGCGCGGCGCTGGCGGTGGTAGCCGATGGCGAAGCGGTGGCTTTCGTCGCGGATGAGCTGCACGAGATGCAGCACGGCTGAGCGCCGGTCAAGGACGACTGGCTCATCTTCATTGCCGTAGAGATAGATCACCTCTTCACGCTTGGCGATGGAGGCCAGCGGCTGCGAGGTGAAGCCCAGCGATTCCAAGGCCTCCGCGGCGGCGTGAAGCTGCCCGATGCCGCCGTCAATAAGCACGAGCGAAGGCATGGGCTGGTTCTCATCCTTCAATCGCCGGTAACGCCGCTCCACCACTTCGCGCATCGAGGCAAAATCGTCCACGCCTGCCACGGTGTTGATCTTGAACTTGCGATAGGCCTGCTTGTTCATCTTGCCGTCTTCCCAGACCACGAGAGAGGCAACGGTTTCGGCTCCCTGGATGTGAGAGATGTCGAAGCACTCGATGCGGCGCGGCAACTCGGGCAGCATGAGCGCGTCGGCCAGGGCCTCCTGGATGGCTTTTCGCGAGGGCTCCAGCACGCGGAAGCGCTGCGTATGGGATTGCCTGGCATTTTGGCCGGCAAGATCCACGAGCGACCGCTTTTCGCCCCGCTGCGGCACGGCGATCTCGATTTTGTGGCCGGTGCGCTCGCTGAGCATGGCCCCCAGCGCCTCGCGGTCGTCGAAATCGACTGGGACAAGGACGGAGCGCGGAACATAGTGCTGGTCAATGTAAAGTTGTTTGAGCAGGGCAGAGAAGACCTGGCCACCATCGAAAGAGAGAGAGCTCCCGCTCGTGTCTTCCGCGGGCTCTCCCGAAGATGGCGAGGTGGAGACCGCTTTGTCGGCGCTCAGCATCGTCGGCTGGGTCTGATTCGCTTCGCCGTCCTCGATCAGCTCCGGCAGATCTTCCCAGAAGAACTCGCGGCGATCGACGATTTTGCCGTTGCGGATATGAAAGAGATTGATGGCCAGGCTGCCGGCTTCAAAGTGATAGCCAAAGACGTCAGCCTCGTCTTCCTGTTCGGCAGTGGCGATGCGCTGCTTTTCCTGGAGCTGATGCACGGTGGATAGCTGATCACGCAGGCGCGCTGCTGCTTCAAACTGTTCGGCTTCCGCGGCGGCCATCATGCGCGTAGCGAGCCTGCGCTCCAGTTCGGCGTGGCGGCCCTCCAGAAAAAGCCGCGCGTCGCGCACGGCATCCGCATACGCTTCAGGAGTGGTGAATCCCTCGACGCAGGGGCCCAGGCAGCGATGGATGTAGTACTGCAGGCAGGCGCGGGGATGGTACCGGGAGAGATCGACCTTGCAACTGGGCAGCAGAAAGCTGCGGTGAATCAGCTCGACAACGCGGTAGGCCAGATTGCCGGGGAAATAGGGGCCATAGTAGGCTGCGCCATCCTTGCGCAGGCGGCGGGTGACAAAGACCTTGGGGAAGCGGTCGGCGAGCGTGAGTTTGACGTAGGGATAGGTCTTGTCGTCGCGCAGCAGGATGTTGAAGCGCGGCTTGCGCTGCTTGATGAGGTTGTTTTCGAGCGCCAGGGCTTCGTGCTCGTTGGCGACGAGAATATAGTCGAGATCGACGGCCTCGCGCATCAGCGAGCCGGTTTTGGCGTTGGCCTGCGAGGCTTCCAGCAGATA
>JAJZVZ010000027.1 GCA_021846945.1 Acidobacteriota bacterium
CGTCTTTTTCATCATGTTTCAATCCACGCGCCCCGCGTGGGGCGCGACGGTGGACAGTCTAAATCTCTGTCGCGCTAGCAGTTAGTCTGGCATATACGCGAACCCGTGACAAGAGCCATAACACGTTGAGATATAAACAACTGGGCCGGCGCGAAGTGCCAACGAACCATCAACTTAGCTTCTGCGCGGATCTGCCCGAGATTGCATGATCGCTTGAGGTCCGCGCGACGAATTTTCGCGCGTCGGAGGAAGTTTCAGTCGGGAGAATCGTCAGAGGATTAGTGGACCTTCGGGGTCGTAGGCTGGCTTTGCGCCCACATGTTCGACGCGGCCCTTCCAGTTGTTGCCGAGGAAATAAAAGCGCAGACTGTCTTCTTCCGCATCCGTCACGGCAACGAGCGCTGCGCGGAACGCCACCCACTCGGCGGCATCGATGAGACACTCAAAGACTGAGTTCTGGACGCGCTGTCCGCGATCCTGACAGAGGCGTGCAACTCGGCGCAGACGCCGTTTTCCAGCTTCTGTCCGAGTGCTGACATCGTAACTGACCAGGACAAGCATCTTTTATCACCTCTGACAATTTATTTCCAGAGAAAGGCGGGGTAAGCATCGAGCCCTCCGCGCAGATGGCGCGCAAGGATTAGTGATTGCACGTATGGGATGAGGCCAAGCGGGATGCGTTCCTCAATGAAGGGATGCTCGATCTCCTCCTGTTTCCGGGTCTGCCACGCAGATATGATGGTCTTGCGTGCCTTATCTTCGAGAAGGATTCCGCCTCCCTCCTGCTCGACAAAGTCCTCGCGCTGCACCTGTCGCCGGTTGATGAGCGTGAGGGCGAGGCGGTCGGCAATCGGTGCCCGCAATTCTTCCATCAGGTCGAGCGCGAGACTGGGACGGCCAGGCCGGTCGGTATGGAGAAATCCAACCGCGGGATCGAGACCGACGCTCTCAAGCGCGGACTCTACATCGTGGCGCAGGAGCGCATAGATGAATGACAGAAGAGCATTCACGCGGTCGCGAGGCGGGCGTCTGGTGCGGCCTGAGAAACGGAAGGCTTCCTTGTCGCTGACGATCATTCGGTCGAAGACGGAGAAGTAGAGTTGCCCGGCTATACCTTCGTGGCCACGAGCTTCGTCGATCGAAGGGGCCTTCATGGATTCTGCTCCTTCCCATGTCAACTTGTCCGCCACGGCTCTGAGTGCCTCCTGATCGTCGGGAATAGAGGATTCACGCGCGGCGCGAAGCAGCACGATGCGACTGTTGGCAATCTTGGCCGTCACGATGGAACGAACGATGGGCAGTGCGATCTCTTCTTTATCCGCGGCGCGGTATTGTTCCCGGCGGAGAAGGACATTGCCGGAGACTGGCCCCTGGACGCGCGCCAGAAATCGGCCCTGCTCGGTGAGGTACGAGATGCCGACGCCGTGTTCGCAGCAGAGAGCAAGTACGGGCGGCGAGCAGGAGACACGCCCCCAGCAGACCAACCCCTCGATGGTGTGAACGGGGAGACGCAAGCGGATTTCGTCCTCAATTTTAACCGCAATTGTTTCCCCGTCGCGGTGGAGATAAGCTCCCTGCGTGGTGACGTGCAACGTGTTGAGCAGCTTTCGCATGGTAAGTCACGCGGAAAGTTGAAGGGCTTGGCGCTGGAGCCGGTTCCACCGGGCTTGAATGGTGGATTCAGCGGTGGCACGGGGCAAGCAAATGTTGAGGAGCGAACAGTTTTGGCAGTAGTTCCCTGGTTTAGCAGGCGGAGTTTCACGGGACTGGTAGAGGCGGTGCATCTCGGCTGCGAGCGTTTCCGTCCGGGCGCGTAGTTGGAGCGAGAATTCTACTTCGAGCCGGCGGCGCGGCTCGCCATAAAAGATGGTACCGCGCGGGACCGGTTGGCAGAGCATTTCTTCAAGACAGAGCGCCTGCGCGCAAAGCTGGACGAGATCGCAGTCATCCGGCTTGCGCCGGCCGCGTTTGTACTCGACTGGAAAAGGCTCCGGGCGGAACTCGACCACATCGGCACGTCCGGTGAGGCCGAGGCGACGGGATGAGAGCGGCAGGCCGCGGACAGTTCGCAAGTCATGGCGGCGCGACTGCCCGGGAAGGTCGGCCTTTTCGTGGAGAAGCCGGCCTTCCGCGGTGAGACGATTCTCCGTCCATGTCTGCTCAAGGTGGATCAGCGCCCATTGCCGCGGACAGAAGGCCAGATGCTGTAACCCGCTCAGCTGCAGGGCATCGTCTGGCGCTTCAACATCGGAAATGGATGGGATCGTCATGCCATGTGGAACCGTTTAGACCCATTCTTCAATCGCAACGCCATCGGGTAGCGTGCCTTCGAATTCAATCGCGTAGTCTGTTTTCGCTCGCGGCGGCCGATTCTCGGCAATGACCTCTGGGCGGAGTTGTGCTTTCACCATCGAAAAAAGCTGGTCTGCGCGTGCATTGCCGGTCTTCTTTTCGTGGCGAAAGGCAAAGCACCTGACTGGCGACATGAGGCCGCGCGCGGCGGAGCGATCCAACTCGAACATCTGGTTGAGAGCTTCCTTAAAGAGATCGAGGTCAGCTTCGGAGAAGCCAGTCTGCTCGGCAAGGGATGCGTTGAGAAATCCATGGCAGCGGTAAAGGCCATAGGGAACATTGAACTTGCGTCCTATGGTGCGCTCTTTCTCGGCGTCCTTTTCGTTGGTGACAGCGCAGCGTGTGATGGCGAACTCCGCGGAGATGACCGGGTCGAGGCTGCGTGAGAAGGTGAGTTGGATTGGGCCACGTACCTGGCCGCTGTTGACCTCAGTTGTCATGACGGCGCCGAAGGCGCGGATGTCGAAGAAGTTGTCGCACATCCAGCGGGTAATCTCGCGCGCCTTTTGCTCGTCCTTGGGCAGCCTCTTCGATTCCGGCTTCAAGCTGAGCGCGGCGTATGCCTCCGCGTTCTCGCTGTTGAGCACGGCTTTGTCCCGGACGTAGATCCTGTAGCGGGTGGACTCCTGCTTGATCTCTGCCACGTAGTTCCGCACCTTGCGCTTGAGGCAGACATCGGTGACCAGACCCTGGTTGGTTTCGGGATCGATGCGTGGCAGGTTCCCGGCATCCGGGTCCCCATTCGGGTTACCGTCGGTTACGTCGAAAAGATATACGAAGTCGTAGCGATGGGTGACTGGGGTGTTCATGAATTCTCCTCGGTGTTGGATTCCTGCTTGCGGGTGTAAAGGCGCTGGTTCTGCTGAAAGTAGCCGATGATGAAGCGGCCTTGTTCAAGCAGCGATAGGCGGCGGGGGAACTCAAAAGGTTCGGCCATAATGGGCGCGATCATCTTTTCGTAGTAGATGCGGGCGCCGGTTTCAAGCTTTGCCAGGTGGTGTCCGTTGAGGCGGAAGAGACGCGGAAAGACAATGCCGGGAGTTGCACTGGCAGAAGAGAAGTAGCGGTCCTTGATGGTGGCGTTTAACTCGCCGTCCGTGCTGTCCTTCTGCGCCTTCTCCAGAACCGCGAAGAGACAGCCGCAGCGGTATGCGATGTCAGTGGATGTTTCAATCAGTTCCATGGGTATCTCCAGTGGATTGGCTGTGAGGCGTGTGTTGCGGAGGAGGCAGGCTTTGATGGCGCAGACACGATCACCGCGGATATGGCCATCCATGGATATGCGGCGGATCAGGGTGGCCATGAGGGATTGCGGATAGGCTGTGCCGGTCAGAATGGCGCGCGTCAGGTCGCCGGCGAGCTTGGGTGAGATGGAGTCGCCGTCATAGTGCTTGAAGCGATCCTTCTCAAAAACCGCGCGGCCTGTGGCCTGAGCGATGCGCCAGATGGAGGGCAGTTCTTCCACGCCATTGAGTGATAGATCGCGTATGTGTGTCTCCAGGCGATGGAGAATTTCGCTAGCGTCGGCCTCGATCCAGAACCGCACGGAGAGACGAGAGGCATTGGGCGAGAGGCCCAAGATAAAGAAGCGGGTTGGAATATCGTCCGTCTTCCACTTGATGGGCTCCGTGCCGGAACGCATCTGAAGCAGCAGTTGCTTTGCCTGTTCCAAGCGCGTGACGTCTTCTTGGACCTTATCGGTAGAATCGCTTTCTGCAGGATTGTCCTGGAAGATATGCGCGAAGACATCCTCGACCGGCGTATGGTGATCGGCCCAGTAAACGACAGTGGCGTCGCCAATACGGCTGCGGCGCTCACGCGAGGAGAGCAGGAAATTCAGCGCAGTCGCATACTTGAAGGTGGTCGTCTTGCCGACCGGTGCATTGAAGCTCTGCTCCTTGCCGTAGGAGGTGAATGCACCTTTATTGAATGACACCAGCAGGGCACCGGAGCTTTGCGCTCCGGCAACGCCCTTAATTGCAGGCTGGTGCAGACGGGCAACGGGCTGTTCCGTGCCGGAGACAAGGCATACAAGAGACGTGTCTTGGCCGACGAATTCTGTTTCAGGCGTATCGAGACGCGATACCTGCTCGTGTACATACTGCATCGCGCCGGCAATTCTGAAGACGCCGAAGTGGCTGGTAATCTTTTCGAGCTCAGGATGGTAAGCTCCCTGCTGAGGCGACCAGTTGCGGAGAAAAGTGCATACTGCCGTGAATGCCTGATGATTGATGGCTCGTTCGGCACCAAGATGTAGATCTCGCGAGGCCTCAAATTCCTTACTTGCTCGTTCAACTCGCTCAGGCTCTTGCGTATAACCAAGCAGGTACTCGGCATTATCCCAGAGAAAGCACGGATTCAATCCTTTGCCTGAGGGCTTGCTCTGGCCCGGAACGATCATTCGCCGAGGCTGAAGAGACTTACCCTCCGGTTGCAACAACGACTCGAACTGGTTGAGCGTGCCATTCGGGTTCAGTACGATCACAAAGCTGATCTTTTGCTCGGAAAGCCCCTCTGATGCTAAGCCCGTTACACCTTCGGCCTCCATGCGGTCGTAGTGCTCTGCCAGGCGTTGCAGTATCATGCCACACCCCCTGCGAGCGCAGGAACTGTAATGACCCCATCGCGCATCTGTGCGCGGAAGAACCGGGCGTCCCTTGCGCCGCTGAAATCGATGTCATGCAGCATCCAGCCAAGATCACGCTCGCCGAGCAGGCTTTCATCTGGCCCGGGAATGGGGTCTTTGTCTTCAAGCAGCGCGAAGTCGGCAGCAAACTCCCGGCAACCGAGGTAAGGCCGGGTGAAGCAGGCGCCGCGCCGGGCACGGCGCTTGAACTGGTCTAGGTGCTTGGCCGCGTTTTCCGTACCGCTGACGATCTCGAAATGCGCGTCGATAAGGTAGGCGACTTTACGCAGCAGGAGCGAGGATCGCTGCTCACGGACATTTGCATCTGTGCTATCGATGCTGAGATCGCCGGCGCCAGACTTCATGACACCTGCGGCGGTTCGCTGTGCAATCTTTTCGCTGACCTCATTGCGGCGGATAGAAGCGAAGCGGATGGGATTGAGCACGGTGATGCGGTCAATTACCCAGCGGATCTCCGGCTTCCAATAGATGGCTTCAAGTATTCCTCGTGCGGCGGACGGCGTCATTACGTCGTAGCTGACACGCTCCACCTTCATCTCTGGGCGCGTGAAACAGGCCCACTCGCCCCAGGCGTGCAGGCATATGCCGTAGCTCATGGAGATGCTCCCCATTGAATTGCCCGCTCAAAGCCGGGCGCTAGATGCCCCAAAGTGCGGAATCTAGGCAAAGCGGGCCGAGAGATAGCCCCTTCCCGCATGAATACGCATCCTGGCGAAGAAGCAGCCAGGCACCGGAGGAATGCGCTTGTACCACACGATTCTCTTCGAGCGAGCGCAGTACGTTCCTTGGAACAGAGACAAGGTAGGGCTGCAATCTGCGGTGCGGAACAAAGTTTATCGAGGGATTTGTCAAATCCGCAAGGATCTGCCGCGCGTTTTCATCGTACGGAATCAGAATAGGCAACTGTTCGTTTCGGATCATGACGTAGCGCCTGGCGATTTCGCGAAATTGAAACCTCAGCTCTGCCGGTCGATTATTGTCGAGAGCCATGCATGGCATGACTGCGTGCTTGTCCCAGTCCGCGGAATGTTTCCAATACATCAAGCGGAAGTATTGTTCGACCGCTGACGGAGAGAGCGGATCTATCCCATCCTTCCATATCTCTTTCGCGCTGCAAGCGGCTGCTCGCAGCATTCCAGGTGGAGGAAGCTGCTCGGTGTCGAAAACATAGGTAGTACCGAGCGGTGCCTTGCCCTCCCGATTACAGCGGCCCGCAGCCTGGGCGATGGAATCGAAACCGGCAGCAGCACGATAGACCACCGGCAAGTCGATGTCGACGCCTGCCTCGATGAGCTGAGTGCTGATGACGCGGCATGGGAGCTGCTTGGAGAGTCGCTGACGGATTTCTTCGAGCACCTGCCGGCGATGCGCGCCGCACATCAGCGTGCTGAGATGAAAGACATCGGACGCTGCGGCATGAACGCGATCGAACAATTCGGCAGCATGACGGCGCGTGTTAACGATGCAAAGTACCTGATTTTCGACTGCGATCCGATTCGTCAGGTCATCGTCTTGGAGCGTGCCGATATGTTGGACGCTCACGCGCCGCATGATTTCAAACAGGCTCGGAGCGTCTGGGATGATGGGGCGCACCCCTTCAAAGCCTATGGAGAAATCGTCGCGCTTTTCAAGAGCAGGCTGCGTCGCGGTGCAAAGAACAACACTACAGCCGTAGTTGCTCACCAACTCGCGCAGTGCATGAAGCGTAGGCTCCAAAAGCTCGACCGGGAGCGTCTGGGCCTCATCGAGGATGATGATGCTATTGGCCAGCCTGTGAAGTTTTCGACAAGGCGTGGTGGATGCGGCGAACATACTTTCGAACAACTGAACATTCGTCGTTACAATCAGCGGGGCATCCCAATTTTCCGTGGCAAACTGATTTGCGCGCGTCTCCCGTTCAGGCTTCAGATTCGAGTGATGCTCGACGATACCAAGAGGGGCTAGCGGGCCGAGGGCATCGCGATACACGTCGGCTGTTTGTTCAATGATGCTGGTAAACGGAATCGCCATGATGATGCGCTCCATTCTCGCCTTCGCATGATGAAGCGCAAAGGCAAGGGAAGAGAGCGTCTTGCCGCCGCCGGTAGGTACCTGAAGCGAGTAAAAACCAGGATCGCCATTTGCGGCATCGAGACAATACTGAAGAATAATCTGCCGCTGTGCGTTTACCGGAGTGTTTGGCGCATCTTGCGATTTATTGCGAAGGTGTGCATTTAACTGGTCTCGCAATTGTGTCAGTGACGGACGAAGGATGCTGCGTTCCATCGCTTGTTGTGGCTCACAAAATGATTCTGTGCAGGTGCGGTCTGCATCGACCAGGCAGGAGAAGAGCATTCGCGCGAAGAAAGCCAGTGAAAAGGCTCTTTGTGTGCTGTTGGCCTTCAGAGACAGAGACGGCGCGCGAAGTGCGATGGGGTGAACTGGAACCGAGGGGATGGATTCCTTCCTTAGACGATAATCAAGCGAGGAGCGACTTGCCGAATCGCTTTCAGGCCAGGCATCAGCCAGACCGGCGTGGTGACCGGCGATGCAGAAAGCCAATATCCTTCCCGTTGGGCCAGGCAGGTTCTGTGCCACATAACGAGCGCCAAAGGTAGAGTGGTTGACTCTCTGAGGCGAGGAGGTCTCTTCACCTGCGTTTTCGCGGTCAGTGCTTTGGCGGATATATCTCTGAAACTCTGCCGATGCCTTGCCCAGGTCGTGGCAGCGCCCGGCGATCCATCCCCACTCTCCCGCATGGAATGCGGCAGCATATTGCAGGCATCTTTCAGCCACCTCGACAAGATGCTTTTCAAGCAACTCCCATTCTTCAGGTGGAAGATTGCTCAAAGAATGGGCGTAAAGAGGATCGAAAGACATGATGTTTACCTGGTACAGCAGTAGTTTCGAGCGGTCACTTCTACTTCACTTCAATGTTCGGATAGAAATTCGCTTCCTGCCTCGCCCAGATAAGCAAGATAGAGGATATAGACCTCAGCATTCCAGACGCCATTCATGCTCTTTTCTCCCGTCGAATCACGATAAACGTAAATGGGCATAAAAGAAAGGGAGGCATGAACTGGTCCCGCTGTCCCGAACAATTCTTATCATTACTTAAGCGGAAAAACCGGTTCCCGGGGTTAGGCAGCCATTGCTTCAAGCATGGTCGTGAGGATGTTGCAAGAGAAGTGCTGAAGACTATCCGCTTAATTGGTGGAAATGCCAAGCGGCAGCCGTGAACAAAGTACTTCGGAGAAAGAAGTACTCAGAAGTACTTTTCCGTTAGAACCCAGTCCGGCGGCCGCGTTCTCATCAAATATCCCTGGCACGCCTACGTATCGGCCAAGCGGACTCGAGCTCCGGTGCCTTGTCTGGCACATGATCGCCTGGGGACACACTTATTGAGCGAGGCTTGCGTGACATGGCCGCACCTCAGGCTGTAACCGGCGAAGGCCTTGAACCCCGCACGCCGCATAGCCTGTTTAATAGGCTAGGCCATGGAATCGGGATCAAGAGCCTCCGCTCGAACTCTGCCATTCTGGCGAACCGCGCGAAAGACCGGGCATTCTGTGATCTCTGCCTCGGCGAGCCACAGCTCCAATGCGCGCGCCGGCTAGGTCTCCGGGGCCGCTGCATACGGAATGCCAACGCGGTGGCCTGCCATTCAAAAGCCGCTTTGAGATCGCTCCACGAGCACGCATCCGAAATGACGTCAGCGTTAGTTATAGCCTGGGTGCGCTGATCCGGCATCAGCTGCCCCGTCACGTTTGTCTGCGCATTTCCGGAATTCGTGAGCCGTCCGGCGCGCAGAAAGTATGCCGAAAAGGTGGCGAGCCGCTCAGAACGAAGGTGAGAAGGAAGTCGGCGGTACTGCTCACCCGACAAACCGCCTGGCTCCTCTCCCGCACATAGAAGGTTTGGATCTTTCTTGTCTGCGGTGATCAGGATCCGCTGAACTTGCCTTTTGGATCGAGCACATCTATCACACGAAGCGGAGTCGGGAAACGAATCTCTCCGGCAATCTGGAAAACCTGTCGTTGATGAACGCAGATCAAAGCAAAGGTGCCGTCCGAGAATTGAGTCCCGTCATCCGGGATTCAGGCCCTCCCACAGTCTTCCATCCCGCGCAGCTTTGGCTGGCGGTCCGGTGGACTTCACAATCATGACATGAATGCTATGAACAACGCGCACGTGCCGTTCGCTCAGCTTGCGCCTGAGGAACGGTTCTTCTATTTACTGGCCGTGAAATCGGCGACTTTGCACCTCGCTCCCTATCTCGAAGCGATGCAGGTGGATGGTGACGTCAGCGTCAGCCGCGTTTGGGACGAGTACAAGTTCACGCCTGCAGATGCGGTCGACTTCTTTCATGATGCTGATCGCCTGGAGCCTTATCTGCTTCATTTTGTCGTAAAAGATCCCCACTTCTGGGTTCCGAGACTGGCGGCAGGAAGACGTCCACGCCGTAAACGCAAATGATCATCTTCGCCTCAAACCAGGGCGCCGCAGTAGGAACGGCGCCCGGCCTTTTGCAACCTTGGATGCCGGCCCCCGTATACTTTGGTACGTGCCTGAGACCCGTGACAAGCGACGCCGCAGCGACCTCGATCTGTTCGTACTGGCGCTGATCGAGAGTGGACTCTCAACTCCGTACGAGTTGAAGATCGCCGCGGATCTCTCCCCGGGTGCAACTATTCCGGCGCTGCGGCGACTCGTAACCGATGGCTTCGTAGTCCAGGGAAAGCCCGGCTCCCGCGGTCGCACGGCTCACAAGATTACATCCGAAGGCCGCCGGCGCCTGAAGGAGGGTTGGCGGGAGTTGATCGACCTGGGCCCCAGTGGTGACCTCGCTGCCGATCTGCGTGTCGCCCTGCTGGCGCTATGGATCGGAGGTGATCGCCAGCTGGCCGCAGGCTTCCTGCGCCAGTCGGCAGCCCAACGAATCAACTCAGTCGACCGGACCGAAGACATGGGTGAGCTGTCCTCTATTCCTCCTCTCGCGCTCGCGTATCGGCGACTCCATTCAGCCTCGGCGGCCGCGTTGGTCAAGGGAGAATCCGCAGCCGCGCTTGCCATGGCGAAGGCTTTGCCCCGACAAACAGCCGCAAAAACGAAACAATCCCAAGCCAAGACCGATCGATAGACCAGGCCGCCGCGGTGTTCCAAAAAGCCTGGAAAGGGTATTTGTCGTTTCGGAGCTACCGCAGGTCACGCTCGCAGGCGGCGGCCAACCAGCGAGCGGATCTGCATCGCACCGGCAACTGCGGCGGCAGGCGGCATCTGGTGGGCGCGCCAAACATCTGCAGAGGCCGATCAGCATGCCATTGGGAAATCTGATCCCCGGACATGCGAAGCTTATGCCGCCTCCTTCATTGTCGGTTTCGGTACCAGAGCCGGCCGGCCGTACTGCCGCAACTCACGGATATCGGAACGCAGCGTGTTAACCACCAGTTCGAGAATGTACCGGACCTCCTCGTCCCGACGTTCCGCTTTCACGCTCCGGTAGCGTTCCCCGAACTGCTTCAGAATGCGATGTGCAAACTGATCAAGGCCGTCCCTCTGCGACAACTTAGCTATGGCTTTCTTGGCTGCCCTCTTTTTCTCCAGATGCGATTGCGAAGCCGCCTTTACCGCCGAGGCTGCCTCCTCGCGCGTCTTCGGCGCCGGCATCTCGAGCAGGTTATCGACGAGATCAGAGTTCTTTCCCGCAGCGGGATCGATCTTCTGCTCCTCCAGGACCTCAAGCATGGTCTGCGGCAATCGCGACGCCGATTCGTAGCCCTCCATAAGCCGATACACCGTGCGCTCGCCTACGCCAATATTCTCGGCAATGATCTTCACTGCCTGCGTCCAGCTACCCTCAGCCTTGAAGTAGCTCCGATAGGCGCACAGGGCACGGCCCAGTGCGTAACGGGAGTGTTGAAACGCTTGGATCGCGGCAATTACGGTTTCTCTTGTTTGCTTGAGGGCCAGAATTCCCCCCTCCACGGAGTCCGCCTTCTCGGCGGCCTTCAGCTGATGGCGAAGATTTGCCAATTTGGCAAATGCGTCAGAGTCAACTACTTCCACTTTCCTTACCTCCACTTTTCCGGCGCCGGAATCGAAGATCCGGTTCCATCGCCGCATTCATTGTCCCGCTGTTAGCTCGCGAGCCAAAGCCCGGCCACGATTTCTCCGATACCATCCGTGTGCCAAGGCACGATCGAACACCTCAGCAGATGTCGCAGTCGTCATTGCGATGCCCAAATGCACGGCGACATCACAATCAATGGCCAGTCCGATCAGATTCACGACTTGCGAGAGAAAGACGGGTCCATTCTCACCAATACATCCGCACCGATCCTTAGCCAAAGTCATCGGTTCGTTCAGCCCAGATCAGTCGCAGCGGAAAGCTGGCCGCGCCTTTCCGATCGCCCTCCAGTCGCCAGCGATTGGCCCATTAGCTCGCAGTGGTTGAGCGTCTGCGCGCGCGCCGCTTTCGGCGGCGAGGCACCGGCTCCTTCGGAAAGAGGTCCTTGTCGAAGAAGGAGAGCTGAATATCCTCGCGGAGGATGCGATTGGCCCGGCGCAGGTGATCGGTGACCTGTTTGACACGCCGGATCCGCCCGCGGGGCTGGATTCCTTCCCAGAGTCGGCGGCCGGCTTCTTCGATTACTCTTTGGAGAACCCGCCGGCCACGGTCGGTCGGAACAAACTCCCGCACCCGGCCGTCACCGGGATGCTTCGCGACGGTGACCAGATCACTCTTCACGAGCAGAGTACAGGCCCTGCTCGTCTCATAGTCCTTGAGTCCGGTTTCGCGGCGCAACCACTGCTCCGAATATCTTTGACCGGGGCGCGCCTCCGCTTCCTCCACGGCTCGCTGCAACGCATAGAGAGACAGATGGGTCATGCCCTGGCGACGCAGCTCCGGCGTCGTCATCACCAGAAAAAGGCTGCCGGGACCAACCAGGGCACTTGCGATCCGTTCTTGTCGAGTCATCAAACACCTGCAAATATGCAAGTATTTTACAGCGCCATGTGAATCATATAAGCCTTTCTTTGCCACAAGCATGCGGCGCGACTGCGCCCGCCGGACGCCATTGAATTTTGCGGAAAAGCTGGCAAATGATGCCTTTGGCTTAATCGACTCTCCATGGGACGCTTTACCAGGGCGGCCAGAAGTGTACCGGCATTTCAGTTGGCAGGACTTTGGCTGCAGCGGCCGTGCATGGGAGGCTTCTCGCCGGAGCACGCAGAGTGCCTCAACCGGATACGCCCGCCACCGCCTTGGTTCATGGCGCTGGCGGGGCGAACGCAAACCGGTCCGTGGCGACAGTGCCGGCGCGGCTTCGCCGGGCACGATTTTGGCTGCAAGATTCCGTCGTGGGAGTCTGAATACGGGATCGAAAAACCTGTTCTTGCCGCCTGCGCCTTGGGGCCGGAAGAGCTTGAGAAGGAATGTATGACGGACCGGATAGAGAGATTAAGGAGAAACTGGCCTGAAAGGCTCCGGCAGCCAGAGGCGAGATTTGTTCCGCCCTGATCCCCGAAGCCACGGTAAGTCCAAGTGTTAACCTACACGACTCTCCCGGCGGCCACTGGCGACCTCAATTGCAGTGCCGGTCTCCACACGGGGGAGCCACCACGAGACGCGGCCGGACCATCCGGCCCCAGAGGAAAGAGAGTGGGGACTCAATTTGCACCCATAACGACACATGCAAGCAAGAAGCAACGCCTTCACCTGGTTTCTCGCTCGAAGCCACTAACTGACCAGCCGCGATTCGATTGCACGGATGCAGCGTTCGTGATCGACGCGCCGGATGAGGCGCAGTCGGTCATGGGAATGCAGCCTTCGGCTCCAAAACCTCCTTTGTTGTCCGACGAATTTGGCACGTTCGAGCCATTCGTCGATGAAGAGGTCATTGCCAGATTCCTTGGACTAACGCCGCGCCGCGTTTTGGAATTGGCGCGTGACAGCCAGATCACCTCGCACCCCATCGGTGTTACCCGTAAGACCTGGCGCTTCCGCGTCTCGGAGGTTGCCGCCGATTTCGACAGGCTTAAGAAGCCGGCGCGTGCTAACATTCCTGCGGCAGTTCCCGGAACCAGGGAGAGGAATCGACTTGGCTAAAGGAACGGTATCAAAAAAGATGCGTGCGAACGGCATGACCTGGATTTACCGCTTTCAGACGACACGACCCTCGGATGGAGAACGAGTCGAGAACACCAGAATAATCGGTCTGGTGAAGGAGATCGGTGACTCCGCAGCGGCCGCGTGGAGGGAAGTTGGACGTCTTGGTCTCGACATCAACCTGCAAGGCCAGTTCGGAAGAAAACCAACTTTCGGGGAATTGGCCGAACATTTTCGCGAACGCGAACTGCGGAAAACATCCGGCGTTGGTCTCAGGGCGCCGGAAACCGTCGACACCCACGAGCTTCTTCTCGATCGGTGGATTCTGCCCCGATGGGGAGGCGCGCTCGCTTCGGAAATGAAGTCAGTGGAGATCGAGTCATGGTTTGAGAACCTGACCTCGACTCCACAAACCAAATCGTGTAAGCCCCTGAGCTGGGCCACCGTGACCAAGATCAAGTCGGTCATGGCACAGATATTCAAGCACGCTCAGCGTCACGAACTCATCCCTGCCGCGATCGACAAGGACGGCAGGCCAACTAACCCCGTGCTCCTGGCCCGCTGTGAAGCGGGCTCGGACTACGAGGCAGCCGTGGTCACCCCAGAACAGATGATCGTGATTCTGAAAGAACTCGACAAGCCGGAGACGCTCCTGGAATGGACGCTTGCTCTTCTTCACGCCGCGACGGCCATGAGACCCGAAGAAGCGTTCGGGTTGAAATGGGAGGACATCGACTGGAAGAGGGGCCAGATCAACATTCGCAGGGGGTGGTCGAAAGGTAAAGAGACTGCCGGCAAGAACGAAGGCAGCATGACCCAGGTCGCAATGCACCCGGCTCTCAGCCAGGCGCTGGAAGCCTGGCGGCGGGAGTCGCTCTACCACCGTGACTCGGATTGGGTCTTCGCCTCGAACAGGGCGAAAGGGAAGACTCCCCGGTCAGCCGGAGTCGCCGGGCAGGATTATCTTCGGCCGGCTGCGGTGAAGGCGGGCGTCATTCCATCCGGCTACCGCGGTCGATTTGGGTGGCACAACCTGCGCCACTCGCTGGCAACCTTTTTTGCCGACAACGAAGTGAGTTTGCCGGTCATCCAGAGCATGTTGCGGCACGCCAAACCGGCGACGTCCGCAATCTACATCCACCGCGTCAATGCGTCACAGTTGGCCGCACAGGGCAAGTACCTCGAGGCCATCAACCTAAAGCCGGCGCGAGTTTCCGCGGTGGCTTAGAGGGCCTTGGGTTGAACCTTGGGTTGGGAGAGGATTTTTGGGGATTCTGAAATGCCTGCTAAGTTGTTGAAAGGAAAATGGTAGGCACGATTGGATTCGAACCAACGACCTCTTCCGTGTCAAGGAAGCGCTCTAACCAACTGAGCTACGCGCCTGCTTCACAATCAATATGCTGTAGTTTATCAGGATCGGGACGGTGGGGAAAGAGACGGCTTGGCTTCCTCGAGAATTGCATTTCGAAATAGCTCCAGGAGTCGGTGGTGGAAGTCATCGTCCCATCCGGAGCCTGTGAACTTGCTACGCAAGGGCCTTTGAAATCTTCCTTCTGTGAGTGGAGGCATCAAAAGAATGGCAAACCGCAATCTTCCTGAAGAGGGAAGCGCTGCCCGAATGGCGCTGGAAGCATCTGTTTCGTCAGTCGTCGAAGGAGAATTGACGCCGGCAGTACGTGGTATTCGGTTCGTGATGGCCGCTCTCGTGGTGGGATCTATCCTTGTCGGCGCGTGGGAGACGGCTACGGGCCAGCCGCAGGGCAGAGCGGCGCTCGTAAATGGACTGCTTCTGACCCAGATCTCACTGGCCGGTGTCCTGATTCTCCTGGGCAGTATTGTCGAGGGATTGGGCTTTGGGCTTTCCCTGGGAACCCGCTGGCCTTACACCCGCAACATCGTGGTATTGATGATCCAGGGAGATCCCGAAGCGGCGCATCGGGTGGTAGCCACGCTGGTGGGGCTCATCGCGGTGGCTCTCGTTATTCTTGCGCCGGGGTCAGCGACCGTGAATGGCCTGGCATTGGTCGTCATCACTGCTCTATTCGGGATAGGAACCCTCCAGGTATTGTCCGGCCGGGTCCCATCCTTTGTGCATGGCACCCACGGGCTGCTCGCTTATGGAGTTTTTCTCAGTTATCTCACCGGCTTCTTCTTCCGCGGGGTGCAATTCTGGTCTTTTCTTGGGGCCATGTGGGCCCTTCATCCGCTCCTGTTTACGGTATTCCTGGGGGGAGCGACCACCGGCCAACGCGGCTTCGGGGAGCCGATCGGGGCATTTTTTAAACCTCAGCGCCTTGCCCATTGGATGGTGGCCGCACATGTCCTCTCTGCGCTGTCGTTGCTGGCAACTTTAGGTTGGCTCATGCCGTCGTTTCCGCTGGCTTTTTTCCTGGCGGTTGCGCAGGTTGCCGTGGGATTTCTGCTCTTCCACGCAGTCAATCTCAAGCCGAAGAATCCGGGGATGATTGTGGCGTTCCACCAATGCATGGTGCTCTTTATTACTGTGGCAGTCGTTGCCGCGCTGCGATGATCGTTCAACCGGAGGGATTCATTACCGGCTTGACGATCCGCGGAGATGGGACTCCGAGATGCGTGAAACACTTTCAGTGCTTTCACAAGGCATAAATATACCTGCCGCACCCAATAACTCCGCGAAAATTTGCTGTTTTCGGCACTTCGTGCAAATGCTTGAGGAATGAGCAGTTGTGCGTCTGCTGTAAGCCGAATTTCTCCATGCGTGCCCTACACTGAAATCGTTTTAGAAGACGATTATCCAATGGAGGGCGACATTGTGGAGTTTCGTTTGTTTTATTGGGGGAACCAGCTTTCATCGAGTGGCAAGAATGCGATGGATCAACACGCGATCCGCAAGCAATTTCACCCGCAGCTTAAAAGGCTCTGGGAGTCGAATCCAAAATTAATCAAGCTGGCAGAAGCCTATGGTCATGCGTGGGTGACTTCAGTAGATGCAGAGCAAATGAGCGACCAAAATGCAGCGAGGCGCAAAGCATTTTTCCGTCGCATGGGCGAGATTTATCACCGGGGCTACCATCATTTCATTCCGCTTGTTACGGAAGATTTATGTCTTCGCGTGGCCCTAGATATTCTGTTTTTGCGCCCCGACAGTCTGCCGCTGATTCAGAAGAGCGGCGACATCGACAACCGGCTGAAAACGCTTTTTGATGCATTGCGGGTTCCGTCGATGAATGTTGGCATGAGCGCACCCGAACCAGACGAAGAACCGTTCTATGTGCTGCTCCAAGACGACAACCTGATTTCCGATATTCGCGTCACAACCGATAACCTTTTACTTCCTCCACATGGCAGAGAATTGAATGCGAAAGATGCCTTTCTGGAGATTCATGTGAAATTGGCGATCGCGGAAAGAGTAGCGAAGTCTTGGGCGTTTGAGTAGTTGTTTAATAGAAGTCATCAAGGCATCCACTTAGGCAAATGGTCGAGTATGACGACGCAAAGTGCAAAGAAAGCAAGAATCGCTAAGACGACGATTGCCAGCATGGACGCGGCGCGCGAATAGGTCTTGAGATACCACTTCGCCAACGCCAGCTTTAAAGCTGGTGAGGGCTTTTTTGAAGTTTCTGTATCAATTCCCGCTTTGTGCATTTGGTGATTCTCTTGAAGGATGTTCACACAAATCATCACATGGAGTGCGATGCAATGGAAGGCGATTCCTCTTCTATTCGTGTTCGTCTACGTGAAGCAGGCCGGTTGTCACGTCAAGAAATGTGGCGAATTTTTGATACATCAGTGCCACCTGACGCTCTATCTCGTCTACCCGAGATTCGTCGGCAGATTGAAGAGCGTCGTAAGCATCAAGGTCGCTCTTCTGGAGAATGCCCCGGCTCTCCAATATCGCCACCAGGGTAGAAAGCATTTTCGCCTGTTCCGTGAACATCTGCAGGACAAGCATGTGTTCTCTAGTTGTCATGTGGACTCGTTCCTTTCCGTTCGGTCAGTGAGGATACCCCAACTTTCGAGTTCGCGCCCATATTCTGCGGCGATTTTCACGCACAATTTTATGAGCTGTGCTCGGCGTAGGCTTTCGTGCTCGACGCCCGCAGGAGAGCAGACCGTAAACAGCGGGAAGTTCATATGGTCATAGCAATAACGCAGTTCTTCAAGCGTCTTGCTGAACATTTCTTCTTCTTTGCGCTTCATGTCCGCTATCATATCCCCATGAAGACGCCGCCGGACACGCCGGAGTTCCGCGAGTTTACGGGCGTACTGCGCCAGATCCTGAAGGTATCGAAGCCGGAACTGGACGCGAGGATTGCAGCGCAAAAGAAAAGCGGGAAGCGGCTGTCTAAGCCTTCCGCTTCCCGCGTCCCTGTCGTGCCGCCCAAACGGGCAGTTTAGAACGGGAGTTGCGTCGTATTGTCCTTGCCGGTCAGTTCGGCATAGGTAAGGCGCTTGCCTGAAACCTGTGAGACGGCCAGCAGAAACCTGTCCAGATCGGTGAGCGGGTTGTCTTTTGTGGCCCGGTTGTTGTACCGAAACACCTGCTCATCCACATAGCGATCAAGGTGGAACGGTTCAACGGCAACGTATGTGCCCTTCAATCCCCGCTTGAGCAGACTCCAGAAATTGTCGATTCCCTGAGTGTGGACCTGTCCACGCACGTACTCTTCTGTGTGGTTAACGGTTTCGTGGACGTATTGCTGCGCGGCCAGGTTGTCGTATCCCACGCCGGCATCGGTGTAGACGGTGGAGCCCTGCTCGATACCGTCAAGGATAGCGGCCTGCAGCGTATCCCGCTTGACGTTGGGCACGACCGCGGCGCGCACCTTGCGGCTTTCCCGTTCAAGCATCCCCATCACCGGAATCTTGGGTCTGGCGTACATGGCGCCGTATTTTGCCTGCCGCCTGTCGGCGTGCATCTTGCGCGGGTCTGGGCCGATGAATGTCTCGTCTACTTCGACCGGGCCGCCGTCTTCGCCGCCCATCTTGCTCCAGTCGCCGTGCTTTAGTGCCAGCCGGATGCGGTGCAGGATGAACCATGCGGTTTTCTGGGTGACGCCGATGCTGCGATGAATCTCCCATGAGCTGATGCCGTTCTTGCAATTGACGACGAGCCAGAGAGCAAGCAGCCATTTGTCCAGACCGATGGGCGAATCCTCGAAGATCGTGCCAGTCTTCACGCTGAACTGTTTGCGGCACTTGGCGCACTTCCATATCCGGCGAGTAGTCAGGAATGACGCTTTCCCATGCCCGCAGTGAACGCAATGCACACCATGCGGCCAGCGAAGAAACGCGACGAACTCCCGGCACACGTCCAGATCAGAAAAGTACCGGGTTGCCTGAATCAATGTCTTTGGAAATGGCTGTTTCATAGCCAAACGATAGTAAATAAATATATGAGGTGTGTCAAGTACAAAATAATGCTTGCAGTCCCGTACTAGACTGGGTGGCATGAAGAAGAAAGCCGCAGCGAGTAGAACGGCAAAGCATCCGAAACCGGCCCCCAAGCCGAAAGAGCAGGTGCGGGCTGTGACATTGGAAGAGCTGCTGGAGTTTCCGGCGGGATCAATCAAGAGCATCAAAGCGGTAAAACCGCGGATCAACTAGGCGAGTGTTTGGGCTGGACTTGGCCCGAAGAACAAGTCTTCTAGCATCATGCGGCGCAACTGCCACAGCTCCATCTCGTCACCATCATCAACGCGGATTTTGCATCGGCCTTCATTGTTGAGAGTGAGGGTGACTACAAAATTCTTGTCCCCTCTAGCAACCGTAAAGTGTTTCATTTCGCAGTTGAATTCGACTCTAAGACCGGCATTGTCCGTACGGAATACAACGAAGTAATCGCCTATGGTATTTGCGCGGACTGCGAAAGAAACAGAAGTGATATTCATCCGCCTCACATCTTCTTCGACGCCGAGCCGGAGTTCGTTAAATACATGCAGCGCAGAACATGCAGCGCGAGCCTTTACCCAATCGAATTGTTCTGGAGCGGTGCCCATTAGAACCCTCTTTTTGGCTGCATGGACAGTGCGTATTCATTCATCGGCTCCACGATCAACCGGACAAATTCTTCAGCGGTCAATGCCTCACACCGATCAACGGACATAACATGAATCTGTGAATTTACAACGCAAAATTGGTAAACACTCTCTGAACCAGTCAAGGACTTGAAGCAACGAATAACGCGCCCTGTGCAGGAATACCACAAATCCGCATGGCTCATTCGTGGACTGATCGACGCAGAAGTCACGCTAATCCGGCAATGATCTTCAGACGGCGAGATCGGATAATCGGAATGGCTGAAGATTACTCTCAAGCCGATTGGGGAATGATTCGCTACGAATTGGAGCCCGTTTAAGACTTCATGCCAGTAGTTCAAAGCCCTCGCTTCAATCAATGCCCCTGCCAGCGCTTCATCGCGGCGCATCTCTTCCTGCGCCCTCGCAATCTCATGCTGCTCTTTCAACCACCCAGGAATGCTCCCTGCCGCCATCGCTCTCCAAGCCTCCAACGCGCTTACTGTACAGGAAACACGATAAAAATACTTGCTTCCGGGAGCAAAAATCACCTAAACAAGCACACCTAAACCACCCCATTTATCCTGCAAGCCTGCAAGCATAACTCCACTATCGACGCAACGCGAACCCGTAACCGATTGGGTGCAATGGATATATTGGTGCCTTTCACAACGGAGTCATTCTGGCATTCCAGCCGGGCCGTGCTGTGTCGATGTGTGCGAGGCGCGCGGGCGGGTCGAGGCGCCTTCAGGGATCAGCTTGATCTCGAAGATTTTCGGCCAGAGCTTGCCGGTGACAAACAGGTGGTCATGAACGGGGTCGTAGGCAATGCCGTTTAGCACCGCGCCCGGGTCGGTGACCGAGCCGAGAGGCAAAAGGCCGGTGAGATCGATCCATTTGAGCACGTCTCCCGTGGCTGGCGAAATGATGGCGATCCGGTTGGTCTGCCAGACGTTGGCATAGATTTGGCCATGGATATATTCGAGCTCGTTGAGCTGGTCTACGGGGGCGCCATGGTCGGTGACTTTGATGCTGCGCACCTGTCTGAATGAGTTGGGATCGAGGAAATGCAGCGTAGCGGAGCCGTCGCTGAGGATAAGGTCTTTGCCGTTCTGGGTCAGGCCCCAACCCTCCCATGGGTACGGGAAGGCGTGCAGAAAGCGGAAGGTATTGAGGTCGTAGACCAGGGCCGTGTGCGACGTCCAGGTGAGCTGGATCAGCTCGTTGCCCCAGTTGGTAAGTCCCTCGCCAAAGTAGCGGTTGGAAAGATCCTGATATTTGATGATTCGGCCCGTTTCGAGGTCTTCCTCGCGGAGCGAGGAGCGGCCGCGCAGGCCAGTGCTCTCATACAGTTGGCCGTTAAGGTAGATCAGGCCCTGCGTGAAGGCATTGGAGTCGTGGGGGTAGGCGTGGACGATGCGGTAAGTATCAACCTGCTGGGCAAAGACGGTGGTGGTAATGCATGCCCAGAGGAGAAATCGGAAACGGTGGGCGACTCGGGAGAATATTGCTGAGAGAAGCATGTCTGTTTCTAATGTACCGAACGGTAGCGGGGATGAACTTTCGCGACTGCCGGTATGAGAATTCCAGCCGCCTTGACTCAGCAAGAGCATCCATACTCCGGGCGCACTCCGTTTCCCGGATCCTGTGAACTGTAAGATTGGGGCGCGTGGATCGTCAGCACTGGTGAAGAGCTGCTCAATCTCTCTCTTCAGAAGGAGAAACAATATGGATCCGAAGAACATCAAATGCAATGAACAGGGGTGCACCTGCGTGGCGGGCGAGTGTAAATGCGGAGACGGGGCTTGCACGTGCCCCATCTGCTCTTGCTCAGACTGCACCTGCGCCACCAAGAGGAAGTGAACTGCATAACCTGCGGTGTGGCGATGGGCTACGCCGCAGGGCATGCTCGACAAACTGCAACGATGCGGACAGAGACCTACACGCACGGAGCCACGACGACCAGCCTTGCGGAGATGCACGGCAGGTTCCTCCAGTTTCTGCGCGCGCGTGTGGGCGACGCCGCAACCGCAGAGGACATTCTGCAGGCAGCCTACATCAAGGTGCTGGAGCATGAGGCGGAGTTGCGCGAGTCGGAGAGTTCCGTTGCGTGGTTCTATCGAATTCTGCGAAACGCTGTGGTGGATCACTTCCGGCAGACCGCGGTCCGTTCCAAAGCCGCTGCGCAGATCGCGGCTGAATGGAAAGAGGGCTACGAACTCGAACTGGAGGCTGCGACCTGCGCGTGCATGCGCGAGGCCGTACGCGAGCTGAAGCCCGGCTATCGCGCGGCCATTGAGCGGGTGGACCTGGGCGGCGAATCGATGGAGTCGTTTGCCGAGGCAGAGGGTACAACCGCCAACAATGCTTACGTGCGCGTGCATCGCGCCAGAAAGGCTGTGGCGAAGAAGCTAATTGAGGTGTGCGGCACCTGCGCAACGCACAAGTGCATCGACTGCACCTGCAAGCGGCGGGAATCAACGTTTGATTAGCGGCCGGTCTCGCCTTCTCATACGGCGGCTCTTTCTATTGCCCCAGGCGCACTTGCTGCCGCAGTGGCAGGTTCTCTGACGATCCACCCACGAAGATCGTGTATTCGCCCGGGACCAGGCGCCACTCGTCCTGGCCAACATCAAGAACCGAGAGATACTGCGGCTGAATATTCAGGGAGACCCGCTTGCTTTCGCCCGGATTCAACTGCGTTCTTTGCCAGCCGATCAGCCGCATGGGAGGTTCTCCCGCGCTCGGGGGTAGTGATGCGTAGACTTCGGCAACCTCCGCTCCAGCGCGGTTGCCTGTATTTTGAATTGTGAAGTTGACGCTGACTCCTCCATCATCCTTCACGCGCAGGCCGGAGTAGCGGAATTGTGTGTAGGAGAGCCCAAAACCAAATGGAAACAGCACGGATTTCTGCTTCGCCGCATACCATTTGTAGCCAACGAGCAATCCATCGTTGTAGTAAAGCTGCACAGGGGGCGGTTGCTTGCTGGGCGGGCCAAACAGTGCGGCCAGATTCGCAAATGCGCTGTTTTCCCGCTGGGCCGCAGGCGGCTCTACTACAGTCGGTTGGGGCATATCGGCATCGCGCAGAGGAAATGTGATCGGCAATTTGGCGCTCGGGTTCACGTATCCGAACAGCACGTTGGCAACCGCGTCCGCTCCACGGCTGCCCGCATACCACGCCTCCAAAATGGCGCTGACGTTGTTAGCCCATGGCATCAGAGCGGGACTGCCCGTTTCCAGAACCACAATCGTATGCGGATTCGCGTGCGCAACTTGTTCGACCAGGGCATTCTGGTTGCCGGGCAGAGAAAGCGTAGCCAGATCCATGCCCTCGCTCTCCCATTGGTAGGCAAAAACGATAGCAACATCTGCAGCCCGAGCCAGAGCGGCAGCCGCGGCGGGATTTGCGCCGGAATCGTATTCAATCCTTGCATGCGGCGCTCTTGCGCACAAAGCTTTCAGCGGCGAGGTTGGAAACCATGCTGCACTCCGACGCAGTCCACGCCAGTCGAAATGCGGGGCGCTCCCAGCCGGCGCGTCGACATGTCCTGAGCCGCCCCCGGAGATCATGGCAACATCGGCATGCGCGCCAATCACAGCGATGGTGCGGAGTTTGGCGGCGTCGAGTGGAAGCTGCGCATTCTCGTTCCGGAGCAGAACCATGCTCTCCTCCGCCAGGTGCTGGGCGACATTGAGATCGCGGTCGACATCAATGGGGCCCTCGCGTGGAGGATCGTCGACGATGCCGCTGGCAAACTCCGATCGCAGGATGCGATGAACGTGTTCGTCCAGTTCGGCCATGGAGACCTTACCGGCGAGCACGGCCCGCTTCATCGCTTCTCCATAAAAGACAGACGATGGCTCTTCCTGGTCCAGGCCGGCCGCGAAGGCCTTGACCGTACTGTGCGTAGCACCCCAATCCGAAAGGACAAAGCCAGGGAATTTCCAGTCTTTTCTGAGTACATCGGTAAGTAGATACTTGTTCTGGCAGGAAGGCTCGCCATTCACGCCGTTATAGGCGCACATCACGGCCCCGGCATGCGAAATGCGCAGCCCAATTTCGAATGCCAGCAGATCAGTCTCGCGCATGGCGCGCTTATCGATATTGATATTGAGCTTGTGCCGGTCGGTTTCGCGGTCGTTCATTGCAAAGTGCTTTATGTCTCCGATGACATGCTGGGCCTGCGTCCCTGCCACTTCCTGGCCGGCTATGGTGCCCGCGAGAATGGGGTCTTCTCCGAGGAATTCAAAGGTGCGGCCGTCGCGCGGCTCTCGCGCCAGATTGACGCCTCCGCCGAGAGACATGTTGTAGCCTTGGGCGCGCAATTCCCGCCCGAGCAATGCGCCGTATTCATAGGCAGCGTCCGCATCCCAGGTGGCTGCCAGCGCCAGATCATCCGGCAGCGCCGTGGAATATCGGTGGTTCCTTCGGCTGCGCGTTACGCCGTACGAGGCATTCGTCATCTGGATTCCGGGGATGCGCAGGCGTGGGATGCCCACCACATACCCCACGCCTCCATTGGACTGCAGTAACCCCAGATTCATCGTGCTGAAATCCAACGCGTGCCAGGCTGTTCCGTGCAGCAAGAAGATCTTTTCGTTCAGAGTCATCTGCTCCAGGACCAGGCCGGCCCGTACGTCCGGAGAAAGCGCGCGATTCAGCCAGGGATATTTGGGGACGTCTCCGACATTCCCATTGGGGCTGTGCCGCGCGCATTGCGGCGAGAGCGCAACCAGCGCAGAGAGGCCCAGGATGATCGAAACTCGCCGCGGCGCCCGCGGATACAGATTCATCGCTTCGATCCCTCACATCAAGCTAGTCGTTACGCCGAACGCGCTGTTAAGTAACCCGAAGCCGTCGCCGGACTCATACCTTCGGAGCCGCACTGCTACGCATGGGGTGCCGGGCGGCACTGCTTTTCCCGCTCAATCGTCTCCCACCGGAGTGATTGCCGCCGTTCGACTCTGGCCGTGAGATAAGCACACCGCGACGCATATCAAGCTTCTCATGGACCTCTCCCGTGCGGGGATTGACGCGGCGCAAATCCCGTTCGTCACCCTCAGGGGCCGCATGCCGCTTTCATCGGGGGTTCCTCTGCTTTTATAAAGGAGGTATGACGCGAGTTGTGGAATCACCCGCGGGGCTATGCTGTACCATCCATGTCTAGCAGGCTTGACTGGAGGTCTGCCTCTGTCACCATCTGGCCGTGTGCCGAGGTTGCCAGGCAGCACCTCTTCTGGGGATTCCTATGGAAGCGCTCGGGTTTGTCTTGAGACCTGCTTCGGCCGGGAGTTGAAGTTTTCACCTGATGCTTGTATGCGCCTACCATGAACGAAGATTTGAACGTCCGATTGCGCCTGTTCCGAACCGCCCCGAATCTGCTGACGCTGCTGCGTATATGCCTGGCGCCGTTTCTGGTCGCCGCTATTCTAGGCGACGACTACGCGCTTGGCTTCGGCCTGTTTCTCGCCGCGGGGCTGACTGACGCGCTGGATGGCGCGCTTGCCCGGATCCTTAAGCAACGCACCATGCTGGGTCAATATCTCGATCCGGTGGCCGACAAGCTGCTGTTGAGCACGCTGTTTCTGGTGCTGATGGAAAAAGGGCTGATCCCGACGACCGTGACGGTTCTCGTTCTCGGCAGGGATGTCGCTATCCTGCTGGTCGCCGCCATTTTGTACGCCGCCGTAGGGCGTCGCGAGTTCGTCCCGAGCTTTTTCGGCAAGGCCAACACCCTGGCGCAGATCTGCGCCGTCGCGGCCGTGCTGTTACACCAGCTGACCGCCGCCCGCTGGGTTGCCATCGTACGCACCATCACCCTCGACGCCACGATCGTCCTGACCGTAGCATCCGGCCTGCAATACGCCTGGATCGTTTCGCGGAGGCATAGTTCACCCCCAGCCAACGGGCCCACCACCAGGTAAAGCGCACTTTGCTGCCAGCCTCAGGAATCGTCTGAGGCGTCTTCCGTTTCAGCGGAATCTTCGATCTCCATGTCGCGAAATTCTTCGGAGTCAAAGACTTCCCCACACTCCAGGCACTCGACGTACTCAGTGTCTTCGTGCCGGGAGACGATTCGAACCTTGGGGTGTCTGCAGGCGGTTGCCATTGCTCTTCGTTTCTGTTGGAATAGGTACTCTTTCCCGCCGATTGTAGCGATCTTTTCAGGTTTTTCAAGCGTATTTTTCCTCAAAAATCTCGCTGCCGCAAGCTTTTGATTTGCAACCAGTCCGAAGGGGCGCCCGCTCAACTTGAAATGCCGACAGAATTGGTCGTATACTGAACACGGACCGAAGAAGTCGGATATTGCATGCTCAAGCTGAGCAAGAAAGCGGATTATGGGCTGATGGCGCTCAAGTACCTTGCCGAGCACCCGGAGACGCAGGCACTGAGTGCGAAGGACGTGGCCGACGCTTACGGAATCCCGGCGCAGTTGCTGGCCAAGATTCTGCAGCGGATGACCAAGACGGGGTTGCTGCGTTCGCATGCCGGGATGAACGGAGGTTACGCTCTGGCGAGGGATGCACGCGAAATCTCCGCCTATGAGGTGATTCACGCCATCGATGGGCCGCTGTTTATCACCTCCTGCACGAAGGGCGCGAAGCTGTGCGACCTGACCCCGAGCTGCACCATCAAAGAGCCGCTGGCGCGGGTAAATGAAAGCATCGCAGAAGTTCTAAAGAGCATTAGTATCTATGACTTGGCTGAGCATGAGCATGTCGGGGAACACGAGGCCCACGGATTGGTTTTGTTGACGCGGTAGAAAAGCGGTGCCAGCCGCTGGCAGCGGATGAGCTGCGGCGGCGCATCGAAGGAGGATGGGGAGTTCAGATGAGTACAGTTGTCAGCCAGGTGGAAGTGCCTGCAGGAGTGACTCTGCCAATTTACATGGATAATCACGCGACCAGCCCGCTCGATCCGCGGGTGCTGGAAGCGATGATGCCTTACTTCACAAACAAGTTTGGCAATGCCGCCAGCCGCAACCACTCCTTCGGGTGGGAGGCTGAAAAGGCCGTTGAGACGGCGCGCGAGCAGATTGCCAGGCTGATCGGCGCCAGTGCCAGGGAGATCATCTTTACCTCCGGCGCCACAGAGAGCGACAACCTGGCCATCAAGGGCGTCGCGGAGATGTACCGCGAGCGCGGCAATCACATCATTACCCAGGTGACCGAACACAAGGCGGTGCTGGACACCTGCAAGCGCCTGGAAAAGTATGGCTATCGCGTCACCTACCTGCCGGTGAAGTCCGATGGGATCATCGACATGGAGGATCTGAAGCGGGCTATCGACGAGAAGACCATCCTGGTCTCGATCATGGCGGCTAACAACGAGATTGGCGTGCTGCAGCCCATCGCCGAAATCGGCAAGCTCTGTCACGAGAAGGGCATTATCTTCCATACCGACGCGGTGCAGGCGGTGGGTAAGGTGCCTTTCAACGTGATCGCCGATCACGTGGACCTGGCTTCGATCTCCGGGCACAAGATTTACGGCCCCAAGGGCGTGGGCGCGCTGTATGTTCGTCGGCGCAATCCGCGCGTGCAGATCGCCGCGCAGATTGACGGCGGCGGCCACGAGCGCGGCATGCGGTCTGGCACGCTGAATGTGCCCGGCATCGTGGGCATGGGCAAGGCCTGTGAGATTGCCATCGAGGAGATGGACTCCGAGGCGGCTTATCTGCGCGGCCTGCGTGAACGGCTGGAGACGAAGATCGCATCGGAGCTGGACTACATCCATGTGAACGGCTCGATGGAGCACCGGCTCCCGGGCAATTTGAACATGAGCTTTCTTTACGTCGAGGGTGAGTCGCTGCTGATGGGCATCAATGATGTGGCGGTTTCGAGCGGCTCGGCCTGCACGTCGGCGACGCTGGAGCCATCATACGTATTGAAGGCGCTTGGGCTGGGCGACGATGTGGCGCACAGCTCGATCCGCTTCGGGCTGGGCCGGTTCAACACCCAGGCTGAAGTCGATTACGTGGCGGCCAAGGTCGTGGACGTAGTGAAGAAGCTGCGCGAACTATCCCCGCTCTACGAGATGGCGAAGGAAGGCATCGACCTGTCGAAGGTTGAGTGGCAGGCGCACTAGGTTTAGGAACGGGCAGCCATGCTTGGTCGGGCTGGCTGGCCGGAGATGGAACGAATCGGCGGCTGAGCCCGCCGAATCAAACAAGTAGAATGCGGCTTCCCCGCAGGAGGAAACAGGAAGATGGCATACAGTGACAAGGTCGTAGACCACTACAACAATCCACGCAACGTGGGAACACTGGACAAGAATGCGCAGGAGGTGGGCACCGGTCTTGTGGGTGCTCCCGAGTGCGGTGACGTAATGCGGCTGCAGATCCGCGTGAACCCTGAGACGCAGGTGATCGAAGAGGCCAAGTTCAAGACCTTCGGCTGCGGCTCGGCCATCGCCAGTTCATCGCTGGCTACGGAGTGGATCAAGGGCCGCACGGTGGAAGACGCCCTTGCCATCAAGAACACCGATATCGTGAAGGAGCTGTCGCTGCCGCCAGTCAAGATTCATTGTTCGGTGCTGGCTGAGGATGCAATTCGCGCGGCGATCGGCGACTGGAAGAAGAAGAACGGTGCCGCGGAAGCTGCGCACGCAGAGACTTCAGCGGCAAAGTAACCAGATCGGTCTGCTCGGCGAAAGCGCTTGAGCCTCCGGTTCGTAATTGAAAAAGGCAAGTATGGCGAACATAGTCTCAATCGAATCCAAACCCGCGGAGGGCGCATTTGCGCAGCCGCAGACGGCCGTCCCGCAGGCGCCTGCGCAAGGCATCCAAGTGACGGAGCGGGCGGTGAAGCATATTCGGGCTGCGATGGCCAAGGAGGGCATCTCGCCGGAAACGGGTGGGCTGCGCCTCGGCGTGAAGGGCGGCGGCTGCTCAGGGCTTTCTTATTCGATCACTTTCGATTCGCAGCCGCGCGAGCGTGACCGCATCTATGAGTTCGACGGCGTACGGGTCTTCGTCGATCCCAAGTCGTTTATCTATCTGAGCGGTGTAACGCTCGACTATGAAGAGACGCTGATGCGTCAGGGATTCAACTTCATCAATCCGAACTCCGCGCGCGCCTGTGGCTGCGGTTCGTCCTTTTCTGTATAAGCGCCACTGCGCGTAAGGTTCAGTTATGTTGAAGACCCTGGAATCCGCCGTCCCTGTTGCCTGTTGGTCCTGCTCCGTTGCTCATAACGATTTCACGCTGTTCTGTCCGCATTGCAGCAAGATTCAGCCGCCTCCCGGCGGCGATTATTTTGCGGTCTTTGGGCTGGAGCCGCGGCTGAACCTCGATTTGCCTGCGCTGGAAAAGGAGTTTCACCGGCTTAGCCGCAAGCTGCATCCGGACCGCTTTGCCCGCTCTGGCGAGCATGAGAGGCAGTGGAGCCTGGCCGACACGGCTTTGCTCAACGACGCCTATCGCACGCTCAAGGATCCGCTGCGGCGCACCGAGTATCTACTCAAGCTGCGTGGCGCGGAGATCGGCGAAGAGGCTGCCGCAGATGGGAACAGCCGCAAGGATCCATCGCGCGCGCCGGCTGACCTTCTCGAAGAGGTCTTCGAGCTGAATATGCAACTGGATGAGTTGCGCGAGGCGCATGCGGCGGGTGAAGAAAGCGCGGCGCTTGAGTCAAGCCTGGCGGCGGCGAAGCAGAAGTTTGAGGCGCTGCTGGCAGAAGTGGACCGCGATCTGCGGCAGCAGTGGCAGGCGTGGGATGCGGGCGATGAAACCGCGCGCGAGGCGGCGCAAAAGGCCATGATGGCGTTGCTTGACCGGCGGCGTTATCTCAGCAACCTGGTTCGCGATGTGACCGGGACTTTGGGAGCTTAAATAAAGATATGGCGGATGGGCGCGTAGTCGGAATCGATCTGGGAACCACGAACTCCCTGGTCGCTTATATGGAGGGCGATAAGCCGGTGGTGATTCCCGGCGTCGATGGCTCGAATCTGGTGCCGTCGGTGGTGGCATTGGACCCAATTCGCACCTCGGAGCCGGGCGCAGCCCCCGGCCGGCCGACGGTCACCGTGGGCAACAGCGCGCGCAAGGCTCTGATTGAGACGCCCGAGCGAGTCATCTATTCCGTCAAGCGCCTGATGGGGCGCGGCCTCGAAGAAGTGGGCAGGGAATTGAAGTATTTTCCCTTCCGATTGGCCGATGACGTGGAAGAGGGCGAAGTGCCGCGCATCCAACTGGGCGAGCTCAAGTTCACGCCGCCGGAGATCTCGGCCTATGTTCTGCGCCAGCTCAAGCGCAACGCTGAGCGGTTCTTTGGTCAGCCGGTGACGCAGGCGGTCATCACTGTGCCGGCTTACTTCAACGATGCGCAACGCCAGGCCACCAAGGATGCGGGCCGCATGGCCGGACTGGACGTGTTACGGCTGGTGAACGAGCCTACGGCGGCGGCATTGGCTTATGGCCTGGATCGCGCCAAAGAAGGCACTATTGCCGTTTACGATCTGGGAGGCGGCACCTTTGACATTTCCATCCTCAAGCTGCGCGACGGCATCTTTGAGGTGCAGTCCACCAACGGCGATACACACCTGGGCGGCGACGACATCGACAATCTGCTCGTAGCCATTGCTCTCGACGAGATTCATGCCGAACACGGCATTGATCTGCGCGCGAGTCCCGGCGCGGTGCAGGCATTGCGCAAGGCGGCCATCGACGCCAAGGTCCGGCTTTCGACGGAGACGTCTGCCCGCTTCGACATTGAGCTGCCCAACGGCGACCGCTACCAGCGCGAGATTCCGCGCGCGGTCTTCGAGCTGCTTATCGAGCCTGTGCTCGAACGCACGGCCGGGCCATGCAGGCAGGCGCTTGCCGATGCCGGCATCACGCCGGAGCAGATTGATGAAGTTGTGCTGGTTGGTGGGTCCACGCGCATTCCGGCGGTGCGGCAACTGGTAGACGATCTCTTCCACCTGCGCGCGCGCGGCAAAAGGCCGCACGTTGAGCTGAACCCCGACGAGGTGGTGGCGCTGGGCGCAGCGGTTCAGGCTGATATTCTGGCAGGCGCCTCCAAGGCTACCGAGGAGATGCTGCTGCTGGACGTGACTCCGCTCTCGTTGGGCATTGAGGCACTGGGCGGCGTGGTGGCGCGCATCATCCCGCGCAACTCCACCGTTCCAGCCTCGGCCATCGAGCACTTTACTACTGGCGTGGACGGGCAGACGAATGTAGCGATCCACGTGGTGCAGGGCGAGCGCGAGCTGGCCGCCGATTGCCGGTCGCTGGCGCGCTTTGATCTCAAAGGCATTCCGCCGATGAGTGCCGGGCTGCCGCGTATTGAGGTCCGCTTTCTGATCGATGCCGATGGCATCCTGCAGGTTTCCGCGCGCGAGCAGCGCAGCGGCAAGACCGCACAGATCGAGGTGAAACCAACCTACGGCCTGACCGATGAGCAGGTTGAGGATATGATCATCGACTCCTTTGATCACGCCGAAGAGGATTTTGCCAGGCGCCTGCTGATCGAAGCGCGCAACGAGGCGGAGACGATTCTTGCGGCGGTCGAACGCGCGCCGCGAAATCCCTTGTGGCAGCAGTTGAGCAGCGGGGAAAAGGAAGCCATTGCGAAGGCTCGCGACCGGCTGGCTGCGGTCAAGCAGGGAACGGATATGGCCGCGCTCCGCGAAGCCACGATTGTGCTCGACCAGGCCACACGCCACTTCGCCGAGTTGATGATGGACGCCGCGGTTTCCAGCGCCATTCGCGGCAAGACCATGGCCGCGGCCGGCGAGAATCTCGATGAGACTGTGACCGCGCCGCATCCGATGGCCGCGGCGGAGTTCAAATAGCAGCGGAGCTAGCCCGCCACGGCGGGTTAGTGGTGTGAGCCCGGCGTACGGAGCCGGAGGAAAGCCAAGAAGTTTAATCAGCCGGAACAAACTGAAAGCTAAGAGCTGAAACGAAAGGAACGATCCATGAGCGGCGCGACTGAAAAGAATATTCCACCCGAAAAGCTGGTCCGGGTCACCTTTCTTCCTGAAGGCCGCACGGTCGAATTCGAGTTCGGCACCATGCCGTACGACCGCCATGGCAAGCCTATGTCGTTTCTCGACGTCGCCGAAAACTTTGGCATCTTTCTCGACCACGCCTGCGGCGGCGCCTGCGCCTGCACCACCTGTCACCTGTGGATTAAGAGTGGAGCTGAGGGCATCAGCGAACCCGACGACGATGAACTGGACCGGCTCGATATGGCTGCCGACCAGCAATTGAACTCGCGTCTCGGTTGCCAGGCCGTGATTACGCAACCCGGAGAATACGTAGTAGAGATTCCCAAGTGGAATCGCAATTATGTCTCCGAGGGCAAGCCGCTGGCCCTGGCGGAAAACAAGTAGATCAACGAGGAGAATGACCGCCATGCCGCGCGAGATTCACTGGACCGACGCCGAAGAGATCGGCATTCAGTTGGCCGAAAAGTACCCGGACGTCGATCCCCTGACGATCCGTTTTACCGATCTTCACCGCTACGTGATCGAGCTCGAGGGCTTCGCCGACGACCCGCAAAAGTCGAACGAAGCGCGCCTCGAAGCCATCCAGATGGCCTGGCTCGAGGAGTTCCAGGACGCGCAGGGATAAGCCGGCCGGGGATACATCTGGCCAACTCGTCGCTTTAATCGAATCCCCGCCGCTGTTCGCTCCAGTCGAAGGCGCCCTCGAAGTGGACAAACTCCTTTTCCTTGCCTGGCACCAGATACACACTGATCACGTCGAATCGCACCGGCGGAGCGGTCTGCTGCGGTAGCTGGCGCACGTACTGGCGGGCCAGCCTGCGCAGGATGTTGCGCTTGTTGGAGTCCACGGCTGCCTCGGCGGGGGTGGCGTCATGCGCCGTGCGCGTTTTCACTTCAATGAAGCACAGCATCGGCCCCTGCCAGGCAATCAGGTCGAGATCGCCCTGAAGGTTTCCCGACGACCAGCGCCGTGCCACGACGACATATCCCTTGCGGCGCAGATGAAAGTAGGCGGCGTCTTCGCCTTCGATTCCAATGGTCAGATGCGCCGGCAGTCCCAGCGCGCGGCCGCCTGTCATGCCGCGATGGGCGGGGTTGGCGGACTGTGCCAGCCGGTCAAGGCCGGTCACCGTCCGCTCCAGGCATTCAATGCGCATCCGGGCGAGCCATTTCATGAAGCACCATTCTCGCCCGGATCCGCGAACGGCGCAAACAGGGCGCAACTTCGTCGCGCCCCGGCGTTCCGGTTCAGGCGTTCGTGACTTCAAGCTTGGCGGCCTGCTCGTGCTCTTTCTCAACATGAAACAGCGCATCTTCCAGGATGTCGAGAGCCACCGTTGCCTCGTACTCATTGAGGACAAGCGGAGGCGCGAGGCGTATGGTCGTTTCGCCGCAGCCCAGCACCATGAGTCCACGCTCGAAGGCCAGCGTCTCGACGCGATTGCGCAGTTCCGTGGCCGGCTCGCGGGTGGCCTTGTCCTTTACAAGCTCAATGCCGATCATCAGGCCGCGTCCGCGCACGTCGCCCACCAGCGGATGGGTTTGCTTCCATCCCTGCAGGCGCTTCAACATCAATTCGCCGATGCGCCCGGCGTTGTCCTTGGCTTCGCGCTCGATGATGTCCATGGTGGCCAGCGCCGCGGCGATCGACACCGGGTTGCCGCCAAAGGTGGAAGCATGCGAGCCGGGCACCCAATCCATGATCTCCGCGCGGCTCATGCAAATGCCCAACGGCATGCCGCTGGCGATGCCCTTGGCGATGCACACGATGTCGGGCTCCACGCCGGAGTGTTCGACGGCCCACCACTTGCCGGTACGCCCGCAGCCGCTCTGTACCTCATCGACCACCAGCAGGATGCCGTGCCGGTCGCAGATGGCGCGCAACTCGCGCATGAAGTTATCAGGCGCGACCACATAGCCGCCTTCGCCCTGGATAGGCTCGATGAAGATAGCAGCCACCTCTTCGGGTGGCAAAATGGTCTTGAAGAGCTTCTCTTCGATGTAGCGCGCACAGCCCAGACTGAAGGCTTCCGCATCCTGCGCTCCGCCCGTGCAGCCGCGATAGACGTAGGGATAGCGCACATGTGTTACGCCGGGAACCAGCGGCGAGAAGCGGCGCTTCTGCTGGGGCTTGGAGCCGGTAAGCGACAGGGCGCCCATGGTGCGGCCGTGGAAGGCGCCGAGGAACGAAATCACATGCTGCCGCCCCGTGTGATAGCGGGCCAGCTTGAGCGCGCATTCGATGGCTTCAGCGCCGGAGTTGCCATAGAAAAACCGGTGCGGGCCGGGCATCGGCGCTACCGCCGAGAGCCGTTCGGCCAGATCGGTAAGGGGCTCATTGTAAAAGTCGGTTCCGGAGATATGCAGCAGTTCGGTGGCCTGCTTTTGAATGGCGGCTACAACCTCGGGATGGCAGTGGCCGGTGGAAGTCACGGCGATGCCTGCGGCAAAATCGAGAAACTCGTTGCCGTCCACGTCCTCCACGCGGATCCCGCGGCCGCGCCTGGCCACCAGTGGATAGGAGCGGGTATAAGAGGGCGAGATCAGCCGGTGGTCGGCCTCGACGGCCGCCCGTGCCTTTGGTCCGGGCAGGGAACACACTAACCTGGGTCCGTATTGCGCGTGCATCTCTTGCTTGTTCATGGTGCAATCTCCTCGGCAGATTCGGTTGTGCGGCCGCTCAAAAGCATTGAATCCATGCGGCGCGGCCGCGGATCCCGGCAGTTGGGATCATCCAGTTCCGCTCGCCCGGCGGGCGAGAAAAACGCAGGAGAGGGTCTTCGGCGGACCGGTGCTAATCTCCGCCGAAGAGACTAGGTCGGGTGCGGGTGGGCAGCACGCGGAGATGCCGCCGGGGGCAGATGCAGCGCGCGCGCGACCGCGACCAGCGCTTTGTGGCTGGCACAAGCAGCATCCCTTTGTCGCTGTGCGTCTGCATCGAAATCCCGCTAAAAATCAGCATATCACGCGGTCCGGGGAGATTTCCAAAACCGAATTCCAGGTTCGCGCTACCTGAGCAGCAGAGCCGACACCGCTGAAACAATGCCGCCAAATGAAAAGAACATCCCGAAATACCAATAGACCGGGCTGCGCGTCAGCAGAGTGACCGACGTGACGACGAGGCCGATCTCCAGCAGCGCCTCGGCCAGATCGAAGCGGCCCGCGCGCGCCTCGGCCTGTTCGACCTTGACTTCAAACGCTTCGGCCTTCTGTTGCTCGTCCTTCAGATCGCCTGCCCATTTGGCCTCGTGAGCCGCATAGGATTTTGCAATCTTGTTAGCGGCCCCCTTGTCGGCCGGATTCATCACGCTGAGCAGATTGGCGGCCAGCGCTGTGTCGCTGGCGCGAATCTTGTGTGCCTGGTAGTAGTTCCACTGATCCGTGGCCTTGTTCTGGTTGAGCACAGCATCCGTGTGCGCGCGGTGGCCCAGCACGGTGGTGATGGCCACCAGCACCGCCAGCACGCTCATGGTGAAGGCAACCGGGCGCATCGCCGATTCATGCGCGCCGTGCTCGGCGTGCTCCTGCAGTTCGTGGGCTTCGTTGGCTTCCATGGGGACGACCTCTCGGCAGAATTTGAAATGAAGTGATTCTCGCTTCTATTTCCGTTTCCAGCGCACGCCGTCCTTCGAGTCTTCAATCACGATGCCTTTCGCCACCAGCTCGTTGCGAATCTGATCGGCGCGGGCAAAATTGCGCTGCCTCTTGGCCTGCGTACGCTCGGCCACGAGAGCTTCGACAGCCTCATCAGTGAGTGATTGGCGCGCCAGCAGTTCGGGAGCCGCGTCGGCTATGCGGCCGGCTTGCTTGGCCCACTCCAAGGCGCGGCGGGTGGGCTCTGCGTCGTGATCCTCAATCACGTCGAAGACCGCGTCGAAGCTCGCCAGCACCGCGAGGATGGCGTCGCGGTCGGAGGCGAGCAACTGCCCCTGGTCGATGGCCGTGTTGGCAGTGCGGACGAGGTCGAAGATCGGCGCGCGGGCCTCGGCGGTGTTCAGGTCATTAGCGAGAGCGGCCATGTAATCCACCTGCGCCTGCTGCGCCGCGGCCTGCAGCACGGGGTTGCCGCCGGACGCAAAATTGCCCTCCATGAGGCGCTGGCGAAACGTCCGCAGCCGGTCAATGGCGTTGGTGGCTTCGGTCAGGCCGTCGAAGGTGAAGTTGAGCTGGTGCCGGTAGGGAACCGAGATCAGCGCCAGCCGGATGGCCGAAGCCTTGTAGCCCTTCAGCAGCAGGTCGCGCAGAGTAAAGAAGTTGCCCTCGCTCTTCGACATCTTGCGCCCGTCCACCAGCAGGAACCGGACGTGCATCCAGTGCCGCGCGAACGGCTTATGTGTCGCCGTCTCGCTCTGCGCAATCTCGTTCTCGTGGTGCGGGAACATCAGGTCTTCGCCGCCGGCGTGCAGGTCGAAGCTATCGCCCAGGTACTCCATCGCCATCGCCGAGCACTCGATATGCCACCCCGGCCGGCCGCGGCCGATGGGCGTCTCCCACGAGGTTTCGCCGGGCTTGGCGGCCTTCCAAAGCGCAAAGTCGCGGGCCGAGTCCTTTTCGTACTCATCCACATCCACGCGGGCGCCGTCTTCCATGCCGCTCAGGTCCTTCTTGCTCAGCTTGCCGTAGGCTGGGAAGGCGGAGAGGCGAAAGTACCAGGAGCCGTCCTCGGTTTGGTAGGCAGCGCCTGCTGCGGCCAGTTTCTGGATCAGCTCAACCATGCGGGGGATGTGCTCGGTGGCGCGAGCCAGTTGCTCGGGCCGCTCGATCCTGAGGGATTCGAGATCCTCGAAGAACGCCTGCTCGTACCTGGCCGTGTACTCGCCGATCGCGACGCCGGCCTCGGAGGCGTTGCGAATGATCTTATCGTCCACGTCGGTGATGTTCATGACGTGGCGCAGGGGTACGCCGGTGAGCTTCAGGTAGCGGCGCAGCAAGTCGATCTGCAGGAACGTGCGGAAGTTGCCGATGTGACCGTAATCGTAGACCGTAGGACCGCAGGCGTACATGCGCAGGGCTTTGCCGTCTGACGGCGCAAGCGGATCGAGTTGCCCGGTAAGAGTATTAAAGAGGCGGAGCGTCATCAGTCGATCGTCTTGCCGCAAATGTAATTGAAACAGGCAGTTTGCGGTCATGTTGATTGTAACAGCGATGGATTCCGGACGACGCACTGAAGCGCTGCTGGGTGAATCGCGTCCATCATTCCCGAATCGGGAGAGAAAACGCACTTGTGTAACATCCTGATTCCTATTTGTGGTGATCGCGCCAAGCAACCTGGGCCGGGATGCCACCATCAGTTATCAGATAACAAAAGGGCCCGCCTCTTGAGCGGCCGGAATGGAGGCTCTAATGGCAGGTTTGCGCTTATCTTTGCGCATCTTCTTTCTGATGCTTTGCTCCGTGGCGCTTCTCGCTTCTCCCGTAATAGCGCGGGGTGCCGACAATGACGCGTTCTTCGGCTACAGCCGCCTCGGAAGTGATGCGTTTTATCCCAACGTGGGAGGCCTGAACGGTTGGGAGGCTGCCCTTCATATTCACCTGGCGCCATTCGTCGGCGTTGAAGGCGACGTGGCCCAATATGGCATTGGGGCAAACTCGACCATACCGCGTACAACAACCGTTCTTTTCGGGCCGCGCGTCACCGTTGGTCTTGCAGGCTTTCATGTGTTCGCCCACGGCCTGGTTGGCATCGCCCACTCCGCCAACAGCGCTGGACCGCCGATTTCAGACACCAATTTTGCGGATGCGATTGGCGGCGGATTGGACGTGCCCATCCTGCCGTTTTTTGCGTGGCGCTTTGCCGGCGATTATCTCGATGCGCCTTCGCAGTCTCCGCCGGGCGGCACGCACGCGCGCTTCAGCACAGGACTTGTCTTCCGATTTTAGTTCCTGATGATGAGCGGATCGATTTTTGCGGATCGGGTATTGCGCTCTGCCTCGACTCCGCTCAAATTCTCTCCGTGCCCTGCCGCGATGGAGCTGTTCTCCTGTCAACGGAAGGACCAGTGACCCGGTCGATGCCGGTGCGCCAGTCCTCCGGACTGTCAGCGCATTCCTCAGTTCTGTATGGCTATGCAGATGTTTTGAGCCTTGCGGCGCAGTTCGCTTCCGCCGCCTGTCTTACGTTCGTAAGCTCCCAGGGTGACTGAGCAGTAACGTGCCTTTTGCGGTCCGTTCTGATTCGCCTTGGCTCTTACCGGTTTGACCCCTTCAGGAAACTTACTTACCATGAAATAAGATATTTTTCCTCGGCCAAACGGAGCTCTATTGCCCTGACGGGCGGCCCGGTATGGCGGATTGAATCGGCTCGCCGTGGCGGGCCTGGAAGGCGAAACGTTGAGCTCTACCGGCACACTCGAGAATCATCCCCAACCTCAATCGGCCGAAACCGCGGCTGAGCAGGAAGTCCACGATCACGCGCAGGAAGGCCACAATCACGAACATTCCCACCAGCATGGCCCGGTGCTGAATCCTGAATGCACCCGCGAGCTGGTGCTTGACATCCCCGCTGAAGAGGTTTCGAAAGCCTATCGAACCGTTACCGGAAGCTTCAGGAAGTACGCGAAGATTCCCGGCTTTCGCCCGGGTAAGGTGCCGGAGTCGGTCATCAAGCGCCGTTTTGCCGCTGAGATTCGCAAAGAAGTTATCGATGATCTGCTGCCGGCGCGCTTCAATCAGGCCGTGAATGAACTGGGTGTGCGTCCCGTGGGCCAGCCTCAGGTGACTGAGCTGACCGTCGAGGATGGCGCGCCCCTGCATGTGAAGGCGGTCTTCGAGTTTCTCGTCGATTTCTCCATTGACGGCTATCGGGATGTGACGGTTGAGAAGCCTCCGGTGGAAGTGACCGAAGAGGAGTTCCGGCACGAGATCGAGCAGTTGCGCGAATCGCGCGCCACCGTCGAGCCGGTCGAAGAGGATCGCCCGCTGGTGGATGGCGACTGGGCGCAGATATCCTATAAGGGACAGATCGACGGCGATGATGCCGCGGACCCGATTTCCGGAGAAGATGCGCTACTCGAGATCGGCGGCAGGGATACGGTTGCGGCATTCACTGAAGCTCTGCGCGGCGCCAAGCCTGGACAGGAACTGAAGGCCGAGGTCATCTATCCCGCCGATTATGGCGAGGCCCGGCTGGCTGGCAAACCCGTCAGCTACGAGATCACGGTCAAAGGTATCAA
>JAJZVZ010000202.1 GCA_021846945.1 Acidobacteriota bacterium
TGGATTATCTTGCGGGCGACACCTACTACAAGGTGCATCGCGAAGGACACAACCTGGACCGCTGCCGGACGCAATTCAAGCTGATCGATTCAATCGAGCAGCAGGAAGAACAGATGCTCCGGCTGGTCGAGTCGATTGAAGCATGACACCGTGTTGAGCAGAATGAGCGGGGCAGAGACGAGAGTGAGGGAATTGATTCGCTTCCTGCGCAGCCTCCAGCAAAATGACTTTCGCATGTCGAAGCCGTCCACTGCCGCATCCCCGGCAGCAACTGGTAAACCGCGATTCGCGGTAAACTTACCTATGGCAGGAGGACCGGGCGGTCGCTGCCGGCGTTTTGCGCTTCGGCGCGGTGCGCCGGGGGAGGAAAGTCCGAACTCCGCAGGGCAGTGTGCCGGATAACGTCCGGGACGCGGACTTCAAGGTCCGCGGACGGCGAGTGCCACAGAAAAGATACCGCCTCGGCTACCCCTCGTTTCGAGGGCATCCGGGCCTGCCGGAAGGGTTCGACCTTCCGTTCAGGATTCCCGCCGGGGTAAGGGTGAAATGGTGCGGTAAGAGCGCACCGCTCCGGCAGTAATGACGGAGGCAGGGTAAACCCCACACGGAGCAAGACCAAATAGGGAGGGAAGCGCTCCGGCAACGGATAAAGCCAAGAGCCAGGCGGCGCTGCGCATCGGCCCGATGCGTCCAGGCGGCTCGAGCAAGTGCCGAAACCTCCGGGTAGGTCGCTGATGAGCGTCCGCGGTAACGTGGCGCCTAGAGGAATGACCGCACACGACAGAATTCGGCTTACAGGTCCTTTTGCCGAATGAACTCAGCCCCGGTTGGGTGAAGCCCGGCCGGGGCTGGCCATTTTGGGAGCTAGCAGCATTGGCCGCCCGCTTGCGCGGGGATGGTAGCGGCGTTCGCGAGGTTAGCAGAAGCCGTCATGCCGCCAAACTGGTTGCTAACTCCGTTCCGTTACCATGGACACATGCTGCGTGTGAAGCGTCTGGAGGACGGTGCCCGGCTGCCGGTGGTGGCGCACTCGGGCGAAGATTTGGGCTACGATCTGTTTGCGCTGGAAGCCACGGTGCTGGAGCCGCAGGTAACGGCGCGTGTGCGCACCGGCATTGCCGTTGAGGCCCGCCATCCGGCCACCGGCGCGCCGCTTGGCTTGCTGGTGCGCGACCGCTCATCGATGGCCGCGCGAGGGCTTGCCACCACGGCAGGTGTCATCGATGCGGGCTACCGCGGCGAGATCCTGGTGCTGATGACCAACCTCGGCCAGGCTGTTGTCGAGCTGAAGGCCGGCGATAAGGTCGCGCAGATGATTCCGGTGCCCGTGCTGACGGGTTTGGTAGAGGAAGTTGAAGACCTTGAAGACTCGGCGCGTGCCGCCAAGGGATTCGGAAGCTCTGGACGGTAAGAATCCGGACTGCCCGCCCCTGCGCTTACAGTGCCGCCCCACACCCGGAGCAGAAGCGCGCACCCGGCGGATTAGTCCGCTGGCAGCGGGGACAGGCAGTCAGCGTTTCCGGCTGCTGCGCGCCCGCCGGCGGCGCTGAAGGCGGCACATTCACCGGCTGACCCCACATGGGAATCGGAATCCCCAGTGTTGCGGCGATTCCCGCTGCCTGGATGGCATTGAACTCCCGCACCCGGCCGGGCATAAAGAAGCACTCAAAAAAGCCCAGAATCGCGGGAATCCCGGTCCAGAAGAAGCAGCAATAAAGGATTCCCAACCCCGTCCGGCGCAGATAGAAATGGTGCAGCCCAAAGGTTCCCAAAAACAGCGCCAGCAGAATGCCCACGACCTCATCGCGGCGCACCGCCTCGTACTGTGTATAAAACATCGCCTGCTGATTGGCGTATGGTACAGTGCTCATTGCCGTACCTCCTGGCATTGCCCTCATCTCAAAATACGCGCTCTACCGTCCTCTGGTTCCCAGGCATTGTCCCACAACTGCCCGCACAGGTAGCATCTAATTTCGTCATGGAAGCGCACATCCCAACGGCCGCGGCCAGCGGCACATTTCTCGTCGGCGGTGAGATTCCCGTCCACCGTCTCGGCTACGGCACCATGCGTCTGGTTGGCGAAGGAGCCTGGGGCGAGCCGGCCGACCCCGCCGAAGCTCGCCGCGTCCTGCGCCGCGCGGTGGAGCTGGGCGTCACGCTCATCGACACTGCCGACGCCTACGGCCCAGAGATCGCCGAGCAGCTTATCGGCGACACACTTTATCCGTATCCGCCGGGCCTGCTCATCGCCACCAAGGGCGGCATCACCCGCCAGGGCCCCGCCAAAACCGAGTATGTGGGTCGAGCAGGCTACCTGATTCAGTGCGTGGAGATGAGCCTGCGCCGGCTGCGCCTTGACTGCATCGGCCTCTACCAACTGCATCGCATCGACCCGCGCACGCCGCTTGAGGAATCACTGGGCGCGCTCAAGCGCATGCAGGAGCAGGGCAAGATCCGGCATATAGGCCTCGACGAAGTTACCCCCGCCGAGATTGAAGAGTGCCGAAAGTACGTGCCGATTGTCACCATCCAGAACCGCTACTCGCTCGGCGACCGCCGCCATGAGGAGACACTGAACTGGTGCCAGCGGCAGGGTATCGGCTTTCTGCCCTGGTATCCCAATGCGGGCGGCAAGCTACTCCGCGCCGATCACCCGGCCGCGCAGGCCCTTGCTGCCCTCGCCGCCAGACATGGCGCGATGGTTTCGCAGCTCTCACTGGCGTGGCTGCTACAGCGCTCGCCGGTGCTGCTCCCCATTCCGGGCACGTCGAAGCTCGCACACCTTGAAGAAAACATTGCCGCTGCGCAGCTCAAGTTGAGCGCGGAAGAATGGGCTGAAGTCGAAGCCGCGGTGAAGGCCTAGGATTCCGCAGTTACTGGCGCATTCGCCTTCCTCACCGGCTTCCGGTGTTACCATTGCGGGCAGCCATGCTGAGCAGTCCAGGGAGCAGGAACGACAGGGAAAAAGCACCTTTTCTCCCTGCCATCAGGTGCTTTCTGAATCCCTGCCGGTGTGCGCTACGCGCTGCCCATTGAAGGATCTGTTGAATGAGTGAGCAAGAAACCAAATCACTTCCCGAAAATGCCTACCTACCGCTGAAACCCGGCGAATCCTACACACCGATCATTCAAGCCGGAATGCGCATACCGGAATTGACGCCACGCTCTGTCGTGTGGGGCGCCCTTCTTTGCGTTGTCTTTACGGTCGCTTCGGCTTACTCGACGCTGAAGGTGGGGCAGGGAATGGAAGCGGCCATTCCGATTTCCATCCTCGCCATCGGGCTGGCCCGCGCTTACCGGCGCCGCTCCACGCTGCTTGAAAATGTCATCATTACCGGCATCGGCGGAGCGTCGGCTGCGGTCGTGGCCGGCGCCGTCTTCACCCTTCCGGCGCTTTACATCCTTCACCTCAATCCGCATCCGATTGAAACCGTCTTTATCTGCCTGGCCGGCGGCTGCCTCGGCGTGCTCTTTCTCATTCCGCTGCGGCGCTATTTTGTGCGCGAGATGCACGGCCAGTTTCCCTTTCCTGAAGCTACCGCCATCACTGAGGTGCTGGTCACCGGCGAGAGGGGCGGTTCGCAGGCCAGGCTGCTGCTGCAGGCAACGCTGATTGCCGGCTTATACGACTTCTTTGTCACCACGTTTCATGTGTGGCGCGAGTATCTGAACCTGCAATTCATTCCCGTTATGCGTACACTTGCCACGCGTGGACGCATGGTGTTCAGCTTTGACGCCATCGGCTTCATCCTTGGCCTGGGCTACGTGATGGGGCTGCGCAGCGCGCTTGTTTTTTGCGCCGGCGGCGTTCTCGCCAACTTCGTGCTGGTTCCGCTGATCTGGTTCCTGGGCAGCCACATGAATGTGCCGGTCTATCCCGGATTGATGCCCGTTTCGTCGATGTCAGCGGCACAAATCTATGACGACTACGTGCGCTTCATCGGCGTGGGCGCCATCGCCACGGCCGGCATTGTTGGCGTCGTGAAATCGCTGCGCGTGATTGCAGGCTCGTTCAGCATCGCGCTGCGCGCTTTTCATCGCAGCGAGGGTGATCAAGCCGAGCGCACCGACCGCGATATCCCCATGCTCTCGATTCTCTTCGGAATCGTGGCGGGCGCCGTAGCCGTCGCCATTTTCTTCGGGCGCTTTCATGTTTCGGAGACCGTGCTTGTGTGGGGTCTTGTGCTGACCTTTCTCTTCGCCTTCTTTTTTGCTTCGGTGGCCGCAAACGCCATCGCCACCACGGCCAACAATCCGGCCTCCGGCATGACGATGCTTACCGTCATCATCGCTTCGGTGGTGCTGTTGAAGTTCGGGCTCTCGGGGACCACGGGGATGTTCTTCGTGATGGCAGTTGCGGGGATGGTTTGCACGGCGCTATGCGTCTCCGGCCAGTTCATTACCGACCTCAAAACCGGCTATTGGCTAGGGAATACTCCATCGGCGCAGGAGAAGATCAAGTTTGTAGGCGTGATTGCCGCCGCTGCCGCAGCCGGGCTCACGATTGTCCTGCTGGCCCACACTTTTCAGTTCGGCGAAGCCGCGGCCGGCGACACGCGCCCGGTTCTGGCCGCGCCCCAGGCAGCCATTATGAAGGCCCTTGTGGTGGGATTCATGAGCCGCCAGCCGGTCACGTGGCTGCTCTTCGGCATTGGCGCCCTGATCACGCTGGTCCTGGAGATGCTCGGCAAATCATCCCTGGTCTTTGCGCTCGGCATTTACCTTCCGCTGGGCCTGACCACGCCCATTCTGACCGGCGGCTTTCTGTCGCACCTCGTCCAGCGGCGTTCGCAGAAGACAGCCGGCGAGGCGGGCCGCCGCATTCGCGAACGCGGCGTGATCCTGGCTTCCGGGCTGATGGCGGGCGGCGCGCTCGGCGGCGTGCTGGGCGCGGCGCTGCGGCTTTTCCCCGAATTTCGCGAAAGCCTCATCCAAACTCCCTTCTATTCCAACGATCCCGTCTCGCAATCCGTCTCCGCGCTGCTGTTTGTTAGCCTTTGCATGTACGTGTGGCTGGGCGCCCTGAAAAAGGAGAAGAAGTGATGAACCAACTTGAGAGGTATGTCGCTGAGGCGGTCCTGGGGATCGACACGCTCTGGGGCGGCGATGTCATGTGTCCCTCCGGCACGGGGCGCTTTATCGCCGATTCGTGGTTCTCCGACGAGCCTCTGCCCGCCGCTTATCTTGATCCATCTGCCGCGCGCCTGCGCCAATCCGGAGGAGTCTCGGGCAAGGCGGTTGACCACGACGCTGTCGCGGCTTACCTGCGGCAAGTGAATCTTCCCGCCGCCATCACGGGACTGCGCAAGGAAGCCGCTGGTTGTGGCGATCTGCGTCGCGCTTATCTCGACGGACTGACCCTGTGCCTTGAGGTCATGTGGGATCTGGCGATGGAAGTGCTCGGCAAAGGCGATTGCGTTCCCTACGCGCGGGTTGTCGAGGCCTCCACCGGCAAACCGCCCAAGGCGTCGCGCCCTGAAGCCAGGCGCGAACGCGTGGCGGAGTTGCTGGGCCGCGCCGGCTATTCCATTTCGCAAGCGGACGGAATTCTGCCCGCCGTGGATGCCTGGCGCCGCGACCGCGTGACGCCCATGGCTTCCGTGCAGGCTCTCGGCGCAGCGGTGATTGCGCATTTCGATGCTCTCAGCGCCAGGAACCTTGTCCCCCACCTTCCGCATGAGCTGGCGATGGTTCCCCGCGCCAACATCCGTTTCCTGCCGATCAAAGACGCCTGGTTTTCCGGCTCGATGAACTACATTGGGCGCGCGCGCACCGGTTCCGGCACGCCGCAATACGAGGCCACCTACGAGATCAATGCGTCCCTGCAAATCTCCTATCCGGAGTTTGAGCAGCTCGTCAGCCACGAGGTGGTTCCGGGGCATGTGACCACGTTTGCTTACCTGCAGGATCTCTACGTCCGTGGCAGGGTCGGCTTTGAAGCCACGGTTCTCACCATGAACACACGCTCCGCAACACTCTTTGAAGGATTGGCCAACAATGCCATCCTCATCGCGCACGGCGTTACCGAAGTGGATCAGTTGCCGGACGAGGACCTGCAGATTGGGGTGCTTCTGGCGCTGCTGCAGGACGATGCCAAGAACCAGTCGTCGTATATGACATGGGGCGAAGGACGCACCCAGCAGGAAGTGGCGGCGGCGTTGCGCCGGGATTATCTTGTGACCGAAGAGCGCGCCGATAAGCTTTCCGGCGCATGGGGACAGCATCCGCTGCTCGGCCGCATGTATCTTCCCGCCTATCGCGCGGGCACCGAGAAAGTCGCCCAGCTACGCCGCGACTACCCCGCCGGACGCGTACTGTCCGCTATTTATGGTTGCAGGGGCCTCGTGGACATTCAAACCATCGATGCGGTCTTGCAAGGATAAAGGCCGAGGATTCGCCCCCCCCCTGGAACTGCGCGGATTCGCACTCTCCCATGCACTATGCCCTCTAACGTTTCAGGCACGATCCACGGCGGCGGATCGTGCCTGATTCAGAAGCTCAAGTGATGAGGCTCGCCGCGGAGCGCGCTAGCGGCTCGCGGGCAGTGCAGTTGAATTCGTCGCGTTCAATCCAATTGAAGCGCCAATACCGGCCCCGATAATCGCCGCACTGATGAGTATTTTCTCCTTGTCTGACATATAGCCAGGGCCATTGAGCGTGATCTTATTCACGCTTACAGTGCCGGCTACGCCGCTTCCCCCGGCGCCGGGAACCTCGGTGCCCGTAATCACTGCCTTATCACCGACGAACTTGCCAAACTTGCTCACGTCTTTGCCGGTCAGCTCATACTTGGCGCCAGTCTCGTCCACAAGGTAGTAATGGCCACCCTGGCTGCTGATCATTCCCACATCGGAGAATTGTGCGTTGGATTCACCTGCGACCGTTCCTCCTCCGGCTGCCTGGATCGAGAAATTCAGCGGCGAACCCGGATGGACGCTGGCCAGCAGAACTCCCTGCTCATTCCGGACCCCAAAGGCACCAGTCAATGCGGAGACCTCGACGGTATGACCGGCGTGCAGCGCAACAACACCACGGGAAGCCGGCGAGCTCGGTATTACGCGAAGGCCATATGCTTCCAATTGGAACGGACCGGAAGCCTTCACTTCACTGGACCCCTGCTCGAGAACGATCCGGTTCTGGTATAACTTGCCGCGGGAGTCAGAGGCCATGGTGATATCGGCGCCGCTGGCAAGGCGGAGATCCGCGCTGGCCTGCCCGGTTTGCACGACTGAACCATCGAAGAGCGTTGCATTGCCCTGGACCGCATAATTATCAACGTTTACGTCTCCGCGGGCGCTGGCAGTGCCGATGGAGCGCGTTGCACCACCCGCATATCCCACTAGGCCGAGCAGTATCGCAGAAACTCCAATTGCTTTAAACATCAAATGCCTCCTCGTGTACCGACAAGAATATCCGGTACCTGCAGCACAACTCTTGTATACCCCAGAATTATGCCCAAGGCAAGAGGCATCTTCAATTAAATCAATAATTTATGTATTACCCTTGTCATACGGCCCTGTCTGTGAGGTGCGATTTTCACCGGGATGGCCGGCGCTGCACCATCGCCATTGCGGAAATGAACCTGTTTTTTTCCTGTTGCCATAATGAGTTTACGGCATGGCGCGGCATTCCGCTCCGTAAAAAGAGGCTTCGCCGACGCATCGCAGCGCGGACATCCTTCATCAATAGCTCCCGTAGGTGAGGTCCTCCCGATGGTATGCTTTGGCTGAGTGATGATGCCTGTGCTTCGCAGTTCTCCTGGACTTACGCAGCGGTTCCTTGTGGTGGTGGCGTGCTGCGCCGGAATCTGGTACTCGTGGCGGCTGGCGCGGGCGGATTATTTATTTCACAAAGATACAACCGCATCGATAAGGGCAGCGATCGCGCTGGTTCCCGACAGCTGGAAGTACTATATGCGCCTGGCCCAGCTTGACCAGGGAGACTCCCAGAATCTGTTGGCGGCCGCGCTGAGCCATAACCGCCACAATGCCGAGGCGGACATCGAGTACCAGA
>JAJZVZ010000203.1 GCA_021846945.1 Acidobacteriota bacterium
TCCGATCTGTGAGGAAGATAGACGACGTAAGTCTTTCCTGGATCCGCAAGGCAATAATCACCATTGCTTACTAGTTCGTCGTGAGGGTTTGCCTTCCACCACTGGAAACTTGTGAAGAAGTCAATCATGTGCTTATATCCGACAAGCATGGTCATGGTGTCATCGCCGCGGCCGTTCAACCACCCGCCCCCCATATCGGGCCATATATTTGTTCCTTCGCGCACGGTTTCTCCGGTTGTCTGATATGCACCCGCCATGGCGATATCCCAGGCGGTGCGGCGCAATACATCAGCCGAGTCAGAGCCGGGCGCCCCCCATCGGGGGTAATGATCTTCATAGCCGTACTCTTCGTTCGTCTGGGGGATGATGCGTCCGGTCTCTTCCTGCAGCTTCCTCGACTCGAGCATCAGGGCGTGCTGCTTCCTGGACCACTCCTGATAGGAGGTGAACCCGAACCACGGTGCGGCCCGATCCTGATGAGCATTGCTATGGGCGGGATGACTGGTGGCGAGATGCTTGTAGGGGTCGAGGTTGTAAATCATCATGCCCGTCGCGTGTGTCCACGCTACATCGCGGTAGCTATCGAGATCATCTCCCAGGTCCCAGGTAATGTTGGGGAACGCGGACAGACGATTGATCGCGTACCGGATGAAGCGGTGCTCATCCTCACTTCCGGCGGCGGGATGAACTTTGCTGTCATTCATGTCAAGAACGACCGATATGATCATGTCGTCGTGGCGTGCGTACCTCAGCATACGATCAAATTTTTGCCAATAGGGCACGTTAAAACGCGAATAGTCGAATCTGGGATGGGTCGGATCACCAGCATCCTTCGCCGGCCAGACCGCTATAAGTGGCGTCCAGGAAGGGCCGATCATTGCGCGTTCACCATAAAAGCTCGTCGCTCCCCTGCCTGCCAGCGTCACGCGCATGCGGTTCACCTCAAGACGGTGAAGACGATCAATACTGTATTGAATCTGGTGGTCGTCATTGAAGCCCACAAGCCAGTAGGCCGTTGTGCCGTTGAAAAAGTAATGTTCGCCTGTTCCCGTCCAAATAAAGTGCCATGGATACTTGGGATCGGCGGCGATGAGGCCGCGCCGATGCCCATCCGTAACATGAAATGTTCCGCTAGAAGACTTCTGGAATGAGCCTTGATGGTAGGCCACCGAGTAGGTATAGTCACCTGGCATCGCCGGCATGAAGCGGATCCGGAAGATGCTGCCATCGGCGCTGTCGCAAAATCCGTTAATGTTCCAGGACTTACTGCCATCCTTAGCTTGAAATGTGCCCGATAAGGACGCATCTTCAAAGGGATTCGCCGCATCGGGCCTGTCGATCTTTGCGGTGATTTCAACGTAGTCGTAGGCTTCAATCGAAGTTACCGACTGCGAGAACTCGACACCTGCTGGAGCCGCATTCGAGAGAGGGGGCAGACACAGTACAGAGAAAGCTGACAAGACCAGAACCGCAGATTTTGAAGCCGCATGAGCTTTTGGTAAGGAATAGGCTTTCACTACTAGCAACCTCCGATATAGTCGAGACAAGTAAAGAACGGCTGATGCAAGATACAGGATCGAAAGGGGAAGAGCCTTTGTGGGACGGCACATACATCCGGCCTAGCGTGCAGTCATTTCCTCTGTCCAAGCTGCGCGGAAACTCCGTCCCTTTAGCCAATCTGTCCGATGATCGTAGCGTCGTTAAAAAAAACTAATCTAGAACAATTCCGTCTATTTTTTGTAGGAAAGCTATGAAACCATCACTTGGTTAATGGGGGCATTTGTGCTGTCGCAGTAAATCCGGCGCGTGGGTGAAGTATAAGTCAAGCGGCCGACGCAAAGATCCGCCAAGCCCGCTGATTGGACCATCCGCAAGAATGTTCGGCAGGTAGGCGCCAACTCTTCAGCAGCATTCTAAAGAATTAGCAGCCTTGGTAATTCCGGCGTCATCCCGGATGGCGCCTGCTTGCGCGAGCCGGACTCTATGTCCCCTCTTCATGCCATGAGCCTCATTTTCGCGTTAAGTGGAGGAATGTCCTGGTGTATCTGGGGAAATTCGTTAGCGCTGTTATTCCGAAAGCGGCGGCGGTACTCAGCCGGAGTTAATCCCACAATTTTCCTGAAAACCGCTCCGAAATAGCTTTGATCGCAAAAGCCAACATCCTGACATACGTTCTTCATCGATTCGTCCGTATGCGTCAACATGACCCTTGCTCTTTCCACACGATAATGAATGAGGTACTTCAGAAAGGACAAACCAGTTACTTCTTTGAAGACACTCATGAAATGAGACTCGCTCATTCCACAGACACGCGCAGCCTGTTTGATCTGGATCGGGTTACTGCAATTCTCTTCGAGGTATTGGAAGAGCGGCCGCATTCTTTCCAATGCCTTCTCCTGGCGATGAAATACCTCTGCCTTTCCTGAGTAGGACGCATAATGAGTCACGAGCAGCGCGAGAATCATTTTGAGGTAGGTCTTCAGGACGAGCCGGGCATTGGAGTTCGAGGCGCGTTCTGCGTGAATGTGCAGCATCATATCGAGCACCTGCCTGGGAATGCCTGTCTCCGCGGAAATGATATGGGGGAAGGTGGCGTCCTGGAATAGGAATGGCGACAAATACTGCATGCTATCGTTCCCTCCATCACAGCGGATCATCTCCGGCTCGAAGAAGAGGGCAGCAAGCGTCAAAGGTTGCGATGATCTTCGTTCAAGGCGGTGATAGACAGTGCTGCCGATGACCGCCAGATCGCCGACGTGCATTGGGAGGAGCCTATCCTGGATATGACACAAAGCAGACCCCGAACACAAATAAAGTACTTCGAAGTAGCTATGTCGATTCATCCGAACCTTGTGTTGGCCACTCTCCATCAGGAAGAGCACGTCGAGGGGACACCTGGTGTCGAAGTTCCAAACGTGGATGCCTTCGGCATCGATTTGGGGTTCGACCAGGGTGAATTGATCCTCGCACGAATTCCGCGGAAAGCGCAGACGGCCTGGCGCCGCGATCAAGTGAATGGGAGACCGCGCGATTGCGGAATTTTCGAGACTTTCACATTCAATGGACGATTGGGAAGATTTCCTCGATTTGGCCATGGCGAACTCCATATAGGGATGAATGCAGATTTACAGTGGCATCGCCGTAATGGACCCATAATTCGATTTTCTGCCCGACCTGGAGAGTCTGACTTGAATTAGCCTCCAATTCCAGGAGCCCGTGTTCGGCATGAAGCGCCTTGAGTTTAACTCCAGGAAGATCCTTAACCGTAGAAAGACCGCGTTCCGCGCTCAACTCCTTCAACCCGCAGTCGATTACCGCGTGGTTTGAGCCACGCACACTGATGACCGAGGCAAGGATTGCAAGTGACCTTTGAAACGTCGCGCCACGGTCGATATATTGCGTATCCATTAGAAGATATGATCCAGGCTGAACTTCTGTAATTCCTGGATACTGGCCGCTGACGGCACACGTACCCGTGCCGGCGGTAGAGACTATGTCGGTCGGAATACCGTCTGCCTGAAGCATTTCCCTGGTCTCCACCAGGCTGCGGCAAACGGCTCGGACCTTCTCATCTCTCTCCGGGCCCGGCTGCAGTGGTTGGAGGTGACCTTCATAGCCGGTGAGACCGCGAACAGTCAGCCCTCCTTCGACAGCAACGCGAGCGAGATCAACAGCAGCCTGGCCTGGCAGGACGCCGCACCGCCCCATGCCGGTATTGATGTCGATAACGACCTGGAGCCGAGTTCCGTATTTCTTCTGCGCCCGCACGAGTTCGCGGATGTTCGCAACGCTATCTATACCAACCATGATGGAGGCATGGTGCGAAAGCTGGGCGAAACGATCGGTTTTCCACTCTCCGGAGATTTCGTTGGCAATCAGAATGTTGTCGATGCCGTGCTCGACCAGAATCTCCGCTTCTCGCACCGTCGCGCATGTCATACCAATCGCTCCCATGCGGAGTTGCTTCCAGGCGAGCATCGGCGCCTTGTGATTCTTGAAATGCGGTCTGAGTCTGGCTGGCTTGCCGGCAAAAATATCCACCATTCGCCGCAGATTGGATTCCATCGCGTCGAGGTCGACAAGCAATGCCGGTGTGGGAATTTTCTGGATCTCCATGACCGCCTCTGAAGGACGTTCTGAGAAATCAGGCCTACCAAACCTCGGGGAGAATCTCATGATATAGGGTGACCTTGAAGTCGTCAACGAGCTGGGGCCGGACATCTTCGAAGTAATGCGTGATATACGGCATGCTGCAATGAGCGTCGAATGTCTCTTTATTTTTCCACTTTTCGACAAAAGTCACCCAGCCTGGGTCGTCGGTACGCTGATTCAATTCATAGCGCAGACACCCCTCTTCTGCGTGGGTCGGCTTGATGAGAGAATGAAGCGCCGCAATCAGCTCTTTCGTTCTTCCCTCGATCGCATGGAACTCTGCAATGCAAACAACCCCAACATCATCGATCTTATACATGTTCGCTGGTCCTCCGGCTTGCTTTGAGTGTATGGAAAAGGTCATAGGCCTGCGCAGCACTTTCTTTGCCATGAACAACTGAGCGTACCGCCTGAACCATCGCGACAGGATCTTCGCATTGGAAGATGTTGCGGCCCATGTCTACTCCTGCGGCACCCTCCTGAATGGCCCGATAGGCCATTTGGAGCGCCTCGAACTCAGGAAGTTTTTTCCCTCCCGCGATCACCAGCGGAACCGGGCAGCCAGCCGCCACGCGCTCGAAGTTTCTTTCGCAGAAGTACGTTTTGACAACATGAGCTCCCATTTCAGCACAGATCCGGGTAGCAAGACCAAGATACCTTGCGTCCCGAGTCAACTCCTTGCCGACTCCGGTCACCGCCAGGGTGGGGATCCCGTATCGATTTCCGGCGTTCGTCACCTGGGAAAGATTGCGGATGGACTCATGCTCGTGGACGCCGCCTATATAGACCTGCACGGCAAGCGCCGAGGCATTCAGCCGAAGTGCGTCGTCAATATCAACGGCCACCAACTCGTTTGAAAGCTCTTTGAGAATGCTCTGGCCCCCGCTCACCCGCAGAACGGCGGGCTTTTGCATCTCGGCGGAGATCGTACTGCGCAAAGTCCCGCGCGTGAGCATGAGAGCATCGGCAAACGGGATGAGAGGTGGAATCACAACGTCGATGCGCTCCAGCCCAGTCGTGGGGCCCTGGAAGTAACCGTGGTCAATAGCCAGCATCAAAGTGTGACCGTCGCTAGGATCAAAGATCCGCGCCAGCCGATTCTTCATCCCCCACTCGAGTGAGCCACATCCTTTCAGTCCAAACGCAGGGCTCGTCTGAGGTACATCCAGATAAAAGTTCTTTCCATCCTGCAGATCTTCAAAATCCGCCATGATCAATCTCCCGTCGAGGTACAAGGGCTTCGCTGAATCCCTGAAAGAGGAGCGCCATCGAAACCGCGCCTGGATCTGCGTGGCCAAGCGTCTTCTCACCCAGAAATTTGGCTCTGCCATAATGGGCCACAAGCGGCTTGGTGGATTCAGCGCCGGCCTGGGCAGCCGCGGCGGCCCCTTCCAGTGCGGCGGGAATCGGCATGCCAGACTCCGCCGCCGCATGGAGGGCATTGACTGCCGGGACCAATGCATCAACCATCGTCTTGTCACCAGGCCGCGCCTTAGTCTGCTTCAACACTGCATTCAAACCCGATTCGAAAGCAGCAGCCAGGGCTCCGCAGCCGAAATCGCTCTCGCTCGCTGTCTCGGCCATACCCAGGAAGAACGTGCCAAGCAGCGCGCTGGAAGCGCCGCCGTCGATGCTCAGAATCCGCCATCCACAATCCTTAAGCAACTCCCGGGAGTTTTGCGAGGGCGCCTGCGCCACCGCAGCTTCCAACTGCCCAGAAGCGCTCAGCATTGTGGTGCCGTGATCACCATCTCCGGCCACGCAATCCAACTGCGAAAGATACTCGTGTCTTTCGCGCAGGCATCGCGCAGCCTCGCTGAGCATCCTTTTCAGGTCGGAGATGGAAATTCGATCGGTCATATCCTGTTGTAAAACGGCGTGTTGCAGGGAGCATCCCAGAGCCGGATGAGTTCCTCGTCCAGACGAGCTATCATCATTTGAAAACCTGCCTGCTCCTGCGTGGTGATGAACTCTCCAATCGCGCTACGTGCTAGCGTGATCCCCTTTTCCTTAAGTATCTGAGCCACCCGGCGGAAGATAAGCAATAGCTCCATCAGCGTTGTAGCGCCTGCTCCATTGATCACAACCAGAAGCTCCTCACCTGCGGAAACGGCAAGGTCATCGAGGAGCATCTGCAACATGATGGTCGCGGTTGCATCGGCGCTCTTGAGCTGCATGCGTCCGGTGCCCGCTTCTCCGTGCTGCCCCATGCCAATTTCCATCTCATCCTCACCCAAGTCGAAGATGGGATGGCCGGTTGCAGGATGCGTCGCCGTACGAACTGCAACCGCAAGGGTTCTCATATTGAGCTGCATCCTCTCCGCAATTTCCAGGCACTTATCCAGAGAGGCTCCCTGCTCGGCTGCGGCGCCGGCGACCTTATAAACCGGTAGAAATCCTACAAGGCCGCGCCGGTCATCCGGATTAGGCCCACCGGAAATATCCTCGCGGGTCAGCACCATCTTGACTGCCAGGCCCTCGCGCGCCGCCGTCTGCATAGCGATATTGGCGGTAAGCACGTCGCCGGCATGATTGAGAACGACCAGCAGCGCCCTGGCGGCACCGGCGCAGGCCTGCCGCAGGGCCTCAACAACCTTTGGCGCTCCGGGAGCAGCGAATATTTCGCCGGCCACGCTATAGTCAAGCATGCCCTCGCCGACAAAGCCGCTCAGGCCGGGCTCGTGTCCGCTCCCACCCAGCGTCACGATTCGAACCTTATCAGCAGCCTTACCTTTGGCCCGAGCCACAATACCCTCGCCAGCCAGACGAACCTTGTCTGGAAAAGCCAGAGCCAGTCCTTCCAGGAGTTCCGGAACAATGCGCCTGGGATCGTTAATGAACTTCTTCATTCGCATTTGGCGATACACTCCTTCATTTGCAACCGACCAAACTTTAGCTACCGCTTTCTTCTGGCAGGTGCGGAGTAACGAAGACGAAAGTCAAGAAACGGCCGGCGAGATCCCGCGCTCTCTTCCCTTCGATTCAGAACTGCGACCCTAACCGTCCGCTCGCGCCTGGAATGACCCCGTTCGGCCCAACCGCCTTACCATACTCCGGACTTGGCCGTGATCGCTGGCGCGGGAATTAGCAAAAACCATAGGCGCTTCAAAGCGCTTCCCGCAGCAAAGATCCGTCGCGGGATACAAGAAAGCCTTCGAGTAAAGCAGATCGCGGACACTCTTCATGGAATCCCGCTCTCTTACACTTCCGCTGTCTGTCCGCCGTCCACATATATCAGCGAACCAGTGACAAAGGAGGCATCATCCGAGGCTAGAAACACCGCCGCCTTAGCGATCTCATCCGGCTGTCCGAGCCGTCCCATGGGAAACGACAGGGCAAAGCTGGCGAGCTGATCGGGTGTTAGCGCCTTTCGGAGCATTGGCGTATCCGTCGGCCCCGGACAGATTGCATTTACCCGAATCCCGCGCCTTGCGTAGTCAATTCCCATCGACCTGGTTAGAAGGGTGACCCCTCCCTTCGAACTAACGTAGGCGGCTGCATGGGCACACGCATCATGCGCGCCGGTGGTCGAGGCCACATTAATGATCGAGCCGCGCCCCTTCTCCAGCATATGCGGCAATGCAGCCCGGCAAAAGAGAAAAGTACCGGTAAGATTGACCGCCAGCACCCTATTCCAGGTATCCTCGTCTGTTTCCAGCACGGTCCCGTAGGTCAGGATTCCCGCACCGTTGAACAAGATATCGAGACCACCAAATTGTTCCAAGGCTGAACAGACAGCACTTTGGACCGCAGCAGATTTTGAAATATCCACACTACAAAATTCTGCCCGGCCACCCTTGTCGCGAATCTCGTGAACAGTTTCGAGCAGCCCGTCAGTATCAAGATCGGA
>JAJZVZ010000204.1 GCA_021846945.1 Acidobacteriota bacterium
TAAAAATCACTGTGACGAGATTCAAGGCTACTACTTCAGCAAGCCTTTAACGGTCGACGCAGTAGCAGACTTGCTGCGAGGCACCAAACGCAGCAGGGCAAACGCATCTTAATTCCTCAATAGTTTGAGACGGATTCAGACATTTGTGGAACCCTATTGGAATCGCATGACAATTGATTCAGAATGAATGCGTTGCAGTCGCCGTTTTGAACATCGTTGTTTTACGTAGCTTCTGGAAGCTCTCTGACCGCTACGATTTCATCCACACCTACCGCGAAAATTTCGGTATCATCGTCGCATGGCAGTCATTCATATCTCGCGTGCAGAAGCGGCAAACGACTTCGACGGACTCATCGCTCGCGCTGGCATGGGCGATGAGATCGTCATCGAAGGTACCTCCCCTGTGGTCCTCAAGCGTGCCGTACGGCAGCCAGGACGCCTCCTTTCCGAGATCATTGCCTCCGCCGAGGCGCGTGGCTCTAACGCCACGCTGGACGAAAATTTTGGCCGCGACCTCGAAGACATCATCAATAGCCATCGGGAACCGCTTGATCCTCCGGCATGGGACTGATCCTCGACTCCAGCATCGTCATCGCGGCTGAACGCCGTGGCGACAGCGTACCTCGGCTTCTCAGCCAGGTTGCAGCCAGTGCTGGCAATCAGCACGCCGTGCTTTCTTCCGTCGGCCTCACGGAACTTGCACATGCGGTCTATCGGGCTCAGACACCCGTTGCCCGTGAGCGGCGAGAAAACTTCCTCGGACAATTGCTGCTCGATATGGAGGTCGTTCCATACACCAAGGACACTGCGCTTCTCGCAGGCAGACTGGACGGTGAACAGCGTGCCTGTGGCGTGACAATCCCTTCAGTGGACCTGATGATCGGAGCCACAGCACTTGAATATGGATATTCGCTTGTCACGGTGAACCTACGACACTTCCAGCTTATTCCAGGCCTGAATGTGGTTTCGCTCTGAGCAGCAATCCGCCAACTGCCTGCGCATTCCGGTGCCGCGTGTTGCGTCCCGCGCCTTGTTCCAGGCCGCCTCGGTGCAGCGTGCGGCTCCCGCAGGTCCTGCCCCACTTGCAGACTCGCAGTCACGCGCCGGACCCTGCCGTCACTGCGAAAAGTCCCTATACCAGCAACTACTTAGGCCTTGGAAACCTCTGTCCGCAAGGGGTGAACATCCGCTTCAGGGTACGAATTCTCGGATGAGGACAGTAAGCAATGGATTTCAATGCAGTTGGGCCCATTTCCTGGTGCGCTTTCCCTGCTCCGGTGAACGTCACTGTAAGCATTGTTTCCATCAACACAAAAGCCCATTGGGTAGTTTTGCCTAACGCGGATGTGCGCAACGCGGATCGGCAATGGCTCAAGCCGGCTTCTGAGGTTGTCCGGAAAGTGGGTTGGCTGCCGCGGTACAGATAACGCTGAGAAGACTGCCTTCCGCAGTGAAATGCAATCGCTGTGCCGCCTGAGCAGAGGTCAGTGCAGCCTGGAAACCTCCGTGCCTGAGCGACTGTCGGGCCGCATGGCGCAAGGCGTAGGCGTGAGCTGCCAGCAGCATCAGCACGGCGAGGTCGGCGCCGCAACGCGAGCATTGCGACGAGCCGCGAAAACGCGCCCTGCAGACAGGACAGGAGAGCGGGCGACAAAGATCCTCCTTCATGCGCGGCCCTCGACAAAGAACAGCATCTCGCGCAGATCGTGAACGGCCTGCTTGAGTGCGGCAGCATCGCGATTGTCGATTGCGGCTTCGATCGCCTGATTCAGGTCGATCGCTTCCTCGCGGTCATCCTCGTGGATTTTATCGAGCAGAAGGCGGGAGCGTCCGATCGTCTTCCGGCCTTCGTCCTCGGCTGCGCTCCACTCGTCTTCGACCTCAGCTTCTTCTGTCGGCGCAGGATGAACTGTAAAGACCTCGCCATCGATTTCCTGCGCATCGCCGGAGTCGGTCAGGTCCTCATCATCCTCAAAATCATCGTCGTCCTGCCGGGTGGCAAAGAGGGCTTCGAGGCGTTTGCGGGCGGCGGTCATCTCGGCTTCACTCTTGGCCTCGAGCGTGCGAGCGATGGTGATGTGCTTGGACAATCCCGTCTTCTTCTCAATCGAAGTTACGTTGAGGATTCCATCCAGATCCAGGCTCATGCGGCAGAGGACTTCGTTGTACTCGCGCATGGGAGTCAGGCCAGTTACACGGTAGTCTCCGACCAGGATATTGCGCAGCGCATCCTCGTCCTCGCCTTCATACACGCGGACATCGACTTCTTCCTGGTAGGGATGACTGGTGTAAAAGCGTTCAGTACGGGTGACCGGCAGAGGACTGTTACGGCGAATAATCGGCTTGTAGCAGTGAGGATAGGAGACACCGCCGCGCTCACCCAGATACGAAACGCCGAACGAGTACGGAGTCACATCGACCAGCACCCGTTCGACCTCGTGTCCGGCGAGTCGCGAGGCCATTACGCCTGCGCCCAGGGCAACGCACAGATCGGGATGTATCTCTTCGTGCGGCGTCAAGCCGGTGCGTTCCTCGATCAGGCGCGCCACCAGCGGAGTGCGCGTCGAGCCGCCGACCAGAAGAATCGCATCCAGATCCGAGGGGCCTTTGCCGGCGTCGGCAAGCGCCTTTGACATATGTTCCAGCGTCTGCTCGACGAGGGGACGGATCATCTCCTCATACTCCTCGCGCGTGATTTCCAACTCAAGATGCAGGGGCTTTCCGTCGGCCGTGGCCAGTGTTTCTTCGCGAACAGTCACTTCGGGATCGAAGCTCAAGCGGCGCTTGGCCTCCTCGGCGGCCCACCAAATGCGGGCGCGGGCTACCGGGTACCCACTGCGTAGATCGATTCCGTGTTGCGACTGAAATGCACTGAGCAGATGCTCGGCAAGCAGGTCGTTGAAGTCGTCGCCGCCCAGGCGATTGTTGCCATGGCTGGCAAGCACCTCGGTGATGTCTCCCTCCAGCGAGACAATGGAAACGTCGAAGGTGCCGCCACCCAGGTCGTAGACCATCGCGGTATGCCGGCTGCCTTCTCCATACGCCAGGCTCGCGGCCGTCGGCTCATTCAGAATGCGAACCGCCTCCAGACCCGCCAGAGTTGCGGCCTCGCGCGTTGCTTGACGCTGAGCATCGGAGAAATAGGCGGGAACGGTGATGACCGCCTTCTGAACGGGCCGGTCGAGCTGGCTGCCGGCCCAGGAGGCAAGCTCGCGCAGGATCAGCGCCGAGATTTCCGGCGGCGTAAACTGGCGGTCGCCCAGCGTGACGCTCTCGTTGCTGCCCATCTTGCGCTTGATGCTGCGAATTGTGCGGTCGGGATAGAGCACCAACTGATTGCGCGCCGCCTCTCCTACCAGCAGTTCTCCCGCCGGGGAAAGACCCACCACCGAGGGCAGCATATTCTTGTTGCCCGAGCCGAGAATTGTGACTTTGCCATCGACGAATGCCGCTATCTCGGAATTCGTCGTACCCAAATCGATGCCAACAATCAAATCGCCTAAATCGCTCATGCAGATTTCCTCTCGGGGTTGCGCGCCACCTTGACCTGGGCGGTGCGGTAGACTTCTCCGTTCCACTCGTAGCCGTTGCGGTAGACCTCGACAACAGTTCCCTCGGGCACGGAGCAGGTTTCTTCAATATCGACAGCGGTCATGCGTTGCGGATCGAAGATTTGTCCCTGGCACGCAATCCTGCTGACCTTCGAGTCCACGAGCGCCTCGTCCAGGCTGTCCAGGGTGAGGCTGTAGCCATGGGAGAGCGCGGCGAGAATCTCCTGTGAGTGGCGCGCGTATCTGCCGCCCACGCCCAGCCAGCGCGCCAATCGCGGCAGCCGTGTTGGAGCCAACTCCTCCGCGGCGTTGCGCGCGGTGTTTCCTCCGCGCTCCACCCGGTCGCGCAGATCGAGCAGGGCTTTGAGCGGAAGATGAATCTCCTGCCTCCGTGGCTGCCGGGCTTCAGCCTGCTCAATTCGATCCTGTTCAACGGACTCATCTTCTCCCTCGCCTCTCGCTTCGGCCGCGGCTGCTTCCAGGCTCTGTGCGCTCTGCATGAGGGTTTCATTCAACTGCTTGAAGGTCCGGCCCTGCAGCCGGACTTCCTGCGTAAGCGCAGTCATGGCCGCCCAAAGCGAATATAGATCGCAGCCGTTGCTGCCGGACTGCTCGCTTTCCAGCGGCGGAAGCGGATCTCCGTTCTCAAGCGCGGCGAGCAACCCGGCGGTCAGTCCCTGCGGTGGTTGCTCATCGGCCATCGCCCGGTCAAGCCATGCCTCGAAATTGCATACAATCCGTTTCCGTTCTTCAGAGGAAAATTCAGCGGAGGAGTTATCGTCTTCCATTGCCATCTATCTTTCCTTTAGTACCGCCAGCCACGGGCCGGGGCCGACAAATCGTCGATCGTTGTCCATGCCATCGACCAGGGATTCCAGGCGCGCCTCCGGATTCACTGAAAACAGCGTGTGCTGCGCGCGCCTGCGCCGGTCGCGCAGAAGTTCATATGCGTCGCGAACCTGCTCGAACTCGGCCGGGGATCTGTCCGGCGGAAACTGCTTGAGTTTGGCCAGATAGGCGGCTCGAATCTGCTCGTCCTCCGCATCTGGGCCAAGGCCCAGCATGGCATAGGGATCGGAGATCGGCAAAGTGCTCACGTTCATCGTTTCACCCTAAAACAAACTGCCCTGCTCCGGCGGTGAAGCCTTTGTAGTCTTATCATTCTTCTTGCTCTTGGACGACGCCGGAAATTCCGGCTGGGATCGTCTTTCACCCAGAATTCTGTCGAGAGCGATTTTTGGATTCTCGCCCCTGGCAAAGGCCTTTTTCAGTTCCTTCAGTGCCGCGTCGGGAAGGCCCATAAGCTTCGCAATTCCCTTGAGAAAATTCGAAATGGGAGAGGTCCCGGGGCCTACGAAATCGTCCTCATCGTCAAATTCGCCGTCGAATTCATCTTCATCGTCAAACCCGTCATCATCCTTCACCGGCTCGCCGCGTTTTGCCCGGCATTTGGGACAATCGCAGAGAGTATAACCAAGATCCTCGGCATACTTCGGTTCCAGGTTGGGTTTGTAGCCGGGAAACCGCTCCAGTGTCTGCTCTTCCTCCAAAATTTTGCCGAGCAACTCCGGCGAGATGGGACGGCTGGCAATCTTCGGGTCTACGTCCATATCGGATATGGCCCCCCCGCGTCCGTCCCATTGCTTCCTGCTCAGGCAATCTAGAATTCTTCCGGCCAGTCCCGTGTTGCGCTCCCGCCTGGCCAGATCCAGCGATGCCGTCAAGCAGCCCTCTGCCTGGAGAGATGCCCACTGCGGCAGCGAGCGGGCACGCAGAAAGAGAAACTCCGCGTTCGCCCCGCCCTTGGCCAGTCCCGCCGCCGAGACGGCATAACCCAGTTCCGCTGAGTAGCTGTCCAAGGCCGCCTCGCCAAGAACCAGCATTTGGGCGGCATCCGCCGGGCAGTCGGGCAGTTTCAGCGCGGCAATCAATGGATCGTTCCATTCACGCGGCAGCAATATGGGTAGACCGGCCCACTCGCCCAGAACAAAGGCCCTGGTCGCGCCGGCCAGCAACTCGGCGGCAGGAATCTTGGCAGCTTTCAAAGCCTTCAGAGAAGCTGCGGAACCTACCTCTGTCTTGGTTGCCAAACCCGCCATCAGCAGATGTGCGGCCACGCTGCCCATCAACCTGTTCAGTTCCGCTTCCTGCTCGTCCTGGACGGCTTTGTCGCGGCCAACCGCGGCTGCGCACCAACGCAACGCCGCGGCCAGTGCGGCAATCTCCCCTGGCCGCACCTCGGGCACGGTCTCAATCTGCTCGATTTCGCCCAGCGCCAGATGGGTTTTGCGCTGTTGCAGATGCCGTATGGCTGCGGAAAGCAACAGCCGCAGCTTCGCACGCCGCACCTCGGGATTCAGACGGTCGAGAGTCTCCGCCTCTTCCAGATACTTGAGCGATTTCTTGAATGCGTTGCGCTTCTCCGCCGATTCCATCAGGTAAAGCAGCGGTTGAATATCCGCGGCCCGAGCCTCTCGCCAATGTTCCGCAACCATGTCGGCCATCTGCCAGGAACCGTTCTTCCGGGCCCAACGCAGCCACATCTGAAAGGTTGCCGGATGAGGGTCGGCCTTGCAGGCACGTTCATACAGCGTCCCCGGCGAGGCCAGACCATCCTCCTCCTTGCTCCACTTGTCCGGTTTCCGATATGAAGCCATCTCTTGCTTCAGATCTGCGATGATTTCCGCGGGCACCTTTTCGATCAATTCCGCCATGTGCAGCGCGAGAACGCCATCTTCCAGACTGCCTGCGGCAAACCAGTTCTCCTTGATGGCCTCGCGGCGAAAGTCTACCCAGACGGCGGACGCTTCCGCATAGGCGTCCAGATTCTGCTGGTCTTCCAGGGCCCTTGCCAAAAGCCGGAAGTAGTAAGCGTTCCATCGCGGACAGCCGCCCACGGCCGCGTTGATGGACTGTTGCGGAATGTGCTGCAATCCACAGCGAATAGCAATGTGCTGGCGCAGGCGTTCCCGCATCGCGGCGTTACAGTGATCGCTGGCCGCCATCGCGGTCCGCGCCGCATCGAGAATTTGCTTCTGCTTCTTTCCCCGTAGCGCATCCTCCATCGACGTCAGAGCAGAGCGCAAAGCCGCGCCATGGTCCCTGGCTGCAGCGATGAGCCTCTTTTCGGCCAGGCTGAACTTGGAATCGGCGCCGGTCGCAGACTCCGCCGGAAGCATCGAGGTCAATGAAGGAATCAGGCGCGCGGGAACCGAATCGATCGGAATCGCCCGGAGCCACCTGCCGCATTCTTCATCCTCGCGCCGGTGGTAACAGGCAATCGCTCGGATCAAAGCCTTCCACGGAGCCAGCGGGCTGCGCCGCGACACCTCCGGCAGCGCCAGAACCGCGTCCTCCACCGCTCCCTTGGTCACGGCCTGGAACGCGGTGGCCAGTGCCGATGCAGCCGTGCGCAGGGAATGTTCCGGCTGCAGGGATGAAACCGCGGCCAATGCCGGCAGGTCATGAATCCGTTGCCGTATGAATGTTTCGATGCGTTCGCGGTCTTCCGCCGGAAGCTCTGGATCGGCGAGCGGTCTGACGACCTCCTCCAGTTTGCCATCCTGCGCGCATATCTCCCGGCCGAGTTCCGCCAATCGCGGCAGTGCTGAGGGGAACCGCTCCTGCACAATCCCCAGCAGGGTCTTGGCCTCCACGGTCATTCCCAGCCTGAGCAGATCGTCGATGCGAGCCTTGTAGGCATCGGTCAACAGGGTTTGCGATTCCGCCGTTGCGCAGCGCTTGTAGATATCCTTTGCAATCTGTAGAGCAGCCTTGGAATGCCGACCGGCAATCAGCTCCCGTACCCGCTCAATTTCTTCCGGCAACAGGCACGCGACCCCCACATTGAGGGCCACGCTTGACGCGGAACCATTCTTCTTGTTTTCTTTTCGCGACATGGGATAAGACGGTCAAGGACAGTCTAAACGCTAGAGCCTCTTGCAAAAATCAGAGCACAGCGTGATGTATGAGGCGGGGATGGCCGACTTTAGAATAGGGTTTTCGCTACCAACTCCAAAGTGAAAGGCGTCTCCACCGTATGCAGCTTACCGTTTCCGGTCTTCTGAATCAATTTCATCGCATCCTGCAAGGCGTACTGTTCCCGGCGCTCCAAGAGCAGTTGGGTCCGTTGTCGGACAAGCATCGTCAACTGGCAGCGGTGCTGAGCATGATTGAGATTGAGGGGCTGGTCGCCTCCTGGCCGGGCGGCGTGGGTCGGCCAGCCAGGCACTGGCAGGCCATCGCGCGGGCCTTTGTCGCCAAAGCGGTGTTCAATCTGAATGCCACGCGGCAGTTGCTGGATCGTCTGTCGGTCGATGTTTCCTTGCGGCGCCTGTGGTTGGGAGAGTCCGCGGGAGATCCCTCATGAGTCGCAGTTCTCGCTCGCGTTTGCCGAATTCGCCGCATCGGAACTTCCCCAACGCCTGCACCCTTGTCGACTCGGT
>JAJZVZ010000028.1 GCA_021846945.1 Acidobacteriota bacterium
GTGGACGGGGGCACAGATTAGTCCTTGCCCGCACGCGTTGCGGCCGGTGCGGGGGAGGAGTCTGCAGACTCTCTCCGCACGAGAGAAAAACCTAACCGAATTGCAAGGCGCGAGCTCTCGTGCCACGCCTTGCAATTCAATGTAAAACCCGAATTTTCCGGGCCGCGGTTCTGGTCCGTTGACGAAAGATGCGCATGAAGTTCAACAAATCGAGCCAGCTCCTGCTGGTCTGCGCGGCCAGTCTACTGCTAGCTGGGCTCATGAGTGCATGTTCCCAGGTCACACAGACTCTCACCGTGGATTTTGTGTACGTGTCCAGTTCCCAGGCTGCCGGTGCCCACAGCGACGGCGAGATCAACGTCTTCGAGGTGAACTCGGAGTCAGGACGTATGCGCCAGATTCCCACCTCGCCGTTTCCGTCGGGCGGGCGCAACCCCGTGGCCGAAGTTACCTCGCCCGATTACAGCAGCCTCTTTGTCGTCAACCAGGACGACAACAACGTCACACAGTTCGTCATCGGCATTGACGGCAAGCTCTACCCATACAACACCGTGAATACGCCGGGGGTGTTTCCCATGGGGATGGTCATGAACAAAAGTTACGCTTACGTTCTGGACCTCTACCAGCCGCTGCCGGTTTGCCTCTCCCCCGCTCCCTCGGCGCCGCCGCCGTGCTCCGGTTCGATCGGTGTTTTTCCCATTATTCCGGCTACCAGAAACACGGCGATCTCGATGGGAACGCCGATCGACAATGGCGGCTTGACCTACTGGCCGCTGAATCTGCCCTCCAAGCCCAATGACATTCTCGTTCCGACGGCGATCAACGTTCTGGCCTCAGGAGCCTATGTCTACGCAACCGCGTATGACTACAGCGTCACGCCCACCGTCGGCTATATCTTCGGATTCTCTGTCGGTCCTTCCGGCTCGCTCACGCCTTTGAACGGAGGCGTACCTCTTACCGCCGGCGTTCAGCCCTCGGCCATCGCCAGCGACATCACCAGCAAATATCTCTACGTAACCGACTTTGGAACCGGCAAGATTCTTGGTTACGCTGTGAATTCAGGCCAGTTGACTCCGCTCAGCGGCAGCCCGTTCCCAGCCGGCAATCAACCCGCGGCGATCGTGCTCGATCCCTCTTTCCCGTTTGCCTATGTGGCAAACTCCCAGGATTCGACGGTGACGGCCTATTCGGTGAACAATGGCGAGCTCTCTCTTCTGGGCACCTACACCACGGGCCTGCAGCCGGTTGCCATCGGAGTCGATCCTTCGACCAACCATTTCCTTTACACCGTCAACTTTCTTGGCAACAATGTCTCCAATTTCCAGTTGAACCAGACCAACGGATCGCTGCTGTACGGGCAATTTTCGCCTTATGCCTCCAACCCGCTGCCAACGGCGGTGGCGGCGATCCCGCATGTTGGCACAGGGTCCGGTGTGTCGAAGACGCCGTAAGAATCTGTATTTCCCGCTCCGAAATCGGAGCAGGTAGTAACACCCCATAGCTGGCTTTTACAATGGCTATGGATAACCCACAACGAGTTTTTCCCTGGGCCTGTATCAGTTAGTGCCCACGACGAAGGAAGCGCATGAAGTTGAGGAAACTGAGCCAGCTAGCCCTGGTCTCTATGATCGGCCTCATAGTGGCCACTCTTTTGACTGCCTGCCAGCTGGTGACCATCGACTATGTCTTCGTTGCCTGTTCAGCGGGCACGTCACCCGGCAGCGCCGGAATGATCTATACCTACAATGTGGACTCGCAGAGCGGAGCGCTGCGTCAGCCGCCCCGTCCGCTTGTCCCTTCTGGTGGAACGAATCCGGTTTCCTTAGCTGTCACCACGGATTACCTGAACCTCTATGTCGCTAACCAGGGGAACAACTCCATTGTCCACTTCTACATTGCAGTCAGTGGCGCCCTGACGAAGAAGGATTCGATCACGACCAGCACTCCTCCCGTTGCCGTGGCTGTGAACTCGAATAACAACCTTCTCTACGTCATTTCAGGGACGACTTCCGCCACGCTCACCGAGTATTCCCTGGGAAAAGATGGCTCCATCGGATCGATCGTGGCGCAGACATCGCTCGTCCTCCCCGGTTTCACCAGCGACACGATCCTTCCGGCAGCAATTTCGGTCGAGCCAAACAACAAGTTCGTTTATGTCTCCGCGTATGATGAATCTGCATACAACCCGGGTGGTCCTGTTTCGAGTACCGCCAATCCAGGCTGGGTCTTCGGTTATGCGGTAGGATCCAATGGCAGCTTGACGCCGACCCCGAACAGCCCATACCAGGCGGGCGTCAGGCCAAGCGGCATGGTTCCCGATCCCACGAATCGCTTCCTCTACATCACCGACTACGCATCCAACGATCTGATCGGCTATCAAATCCAGACCAACGGCGTGCTGACCTTCCTCGTCAATGGTCCTTTCAAGACCGGCAACGAACCCTCTGGCGTGACCATCGATCCACGTGGCATTTATCTGTACGTTTCCAACGAGTTGGATTCCTCGGTCACCGGCTACATCATTGCTCTGCCGACCGGTACACCCTCTGCCCTGGTCAACAGCAACGCCAGCGCGATCTATGCGACCGATACACAGCCGGTAGCCATCACGGTAGACCCGGCGCTCGGCCGCTTCGTCTTTACCGCGAACCACCTGGGCGACTCGGTCTCAGGCTTCTTCCTGAATCCCGATTCCGGCGTGTTGACCCAGTCATTGCAGACGCCATATCCAACAGGCGCTTTGCCAACCGCGCTTGTATCCATTCCGCACGGCAACCATTCGATCCAGGCGGTCTTCCCGTAAGGCGATCGTCCAGCGCATAGGCTCAGCCCTCAGGATCCTATTGCCACAGACTGAAGGATTCACACCCTAGCAAAGGAAATGCCCTCGCGGATCGCGAGGGCATTTCCTTTGGCCCACAAAAAAGGTGACGCATGCGGGAGCGAGGCGCCGCCTGCATCGGCGCGGGATGATTTACCGCGCCTCTCCAATTTGCGTGATTCAGCCAGATATCCTGCCGGATAGCGGTTTGCATCCGCTTCGCTCTCCCCCGTTTGAAGAGCCACCTGAGCGTCTGCGGTACCGCAATCCCGGAGTCGCTATATTTTCTACGGCTGGGCTTCCTGCTGCTGGAAAATCCTGCCCGGATTGGCTGGAGCAGCGGTCCGCGCGCTGAGCAGCTTGCGCAGTTGCCGTTGCGCCGGCTTCTCGATCCAGTGCAGCGCCAGCAACGCCATTGCGACCAGCAGGACGTAGCTGATCCACGGATCGAACCGGCTGAGACCAAGCACGTTGAGCACATGCGAATTGTGCAGCAGGTTCCACAGGTTGAAGTGAAGCAGGTACAAGCAATAGCTCGCCTCGCCCACGACGACCAGCGGTCGCCAGCTCAACAGGGACGCCAGCCAGTTCTGGCCGGCCAGGCCCAGCACGATGCATCCGAACAGGGGCATCAGCAGGCCGTCGTGAACGATGGCGTAGGGCACGACAGACCCCATCTCCAGAATCCCGAAGGTAACGGCAAAGCCAGCCAAGCCAAGAACCAGCCGCACGCGTCCGGCCCGGTCAATGACTTCGTCGAGATTAGCGAGCATGACGCCGAAAACAAAGCTCGCCAAGTGCGGCAGAGGCGTAAATTTCAGAGCATCAAGCCAGGGGCCCCAGCTCCAGCGGTCGGGATGCGCGATTCCGTCAGGCCTGAGAACGATATAGAGCGTTCCCGGCACCAGGCCCAGCGCCCATACGCCGGCCATCTTGGCCAGGTGGCGCCGCACCCGCGAGGGCCGCTTCCAGCGTGCCATCCAGGGAAAAAGCAGGTAGTAGAACGACTCGGCGGACATGGTCCATGCCGGTGTGTTCAGGAACGTGGCAATGGAGGGGATCCAGCCTTGCAGAAGCAGAGGCGCGAGCACCATGCCCAACCAGAACATTCCGTGCGTGTGAGCAGCATATTCCTTCGGCAGAACCTGCCAGCTCAGCAGCAGGCTCAACAGGTAGATGGGATAGATCCTGGTAAAGCGCGTCTTGTAAAAACGCAGGGTGTCCAACTGCCCGGCCCGCGCCCGCTCCGAGTAGTTATAGGCCAGCACAAAGCCCGAGAGGAGAATGAAATAGCTCACGGAGGCATAGCCGGCGTTCACCATTGGAGCCAGAAAGCCAAACCATTGAGGGTTGGAAAAATGGAAAAAGACGATGTTGATGGCTGCGAAAAAACGCAGACCGGTCAACGCGTCCAGGCGGGCTGGTCTGCGTATCTCCACACTAACTTAGACGTCTCCGGGCACCGGGCAGGTACCGTCGTCCAAGGCATTTCGCATCAGGCTCCAGACTGGCTCTCATCTGCTTCTGGTTTCTCTTTCAAGAATAAGGTTTTGCAGCGCGGCTGCGAATTTCGAGCATCCTCGTCGATGATTCTGCTAGCCAATGAAAAAATCAGCAGCAAAGCAACACGCCAATTCTCACGCCGTTACAAGCGATCCGACCTTCTCGCCCAGCACGACCCGGCGGATATTTCCGGGCTGGTTCATATTGAAGATGATCATCGGCAAATTGTTGTCTTTACAGAGGCTTACGGCGGTTAGGTCCATGACCTTCAGGCCCTGCTTCAGGATGTCCATGTAGGTGATCTCGTCATACTTGACGGCATCCTTCACCAGGACAGGATCGGCGTTGTAAACGCCCTCAACCTTGGTTCCCTTCAGCAGGACGTCGGCCTTGATTTCCATGGCGCGGAGGCTGGCGGCCGTATCGGTGGAAAAGAAGGGGTTGCCGATGCCCGCCGCGAAGATCACCACGCGGCCTTTTTCAAGATGCCGCACCGCGCGGCGCCGGATGTAGGGCTCGGCCACCTGGTTCATGAAGACCGCTGTCATTACGCGGCACTGCACGCCGCGTCTTTCCAGGGCATCCTGCAGGGCAATGGCATTGATGACCGTGGCGAGCATGCCCATATTGTCGGCGCTGACACGGTCCATCTCCTGGGCCTGCTGCTCAATTCCGCGGAAGAAGTTGCCGCCGCCCACCACGATGCCCACTTGCACGCCGAGATCGTGGATTTCTGCCACTTCGCCGGTGATCTGGGTTACCTTGTCGGCATCCACACCAAACCCGCGCGGGCCGGCCAGTGCCTCTCCCGATAACTTAAGAACAATGCGCTTGTACATGCCATTTTGAGTATCGCATACGAGCGGCCCTCGCGCTTTGATCACTCGGCAGATACAACAAAGCCCAGGGCAGGAACCCCGGGCTTTGCTGATCCTACACTCGGACAAATGACTCGTTACTCGGCGGCTTCCACGGCCTTGGTCTGAGCCACGGTCCACTCGGGCGCGCCCACCTTGAAGCGCGCGAAGCGGCGCACGGTAATGTTCTCGCCCAGCTTGCCGACCTTTTGCCCGATCAGTTCCTTGATGCTGATGCCCTGGTCCTTGATAAACGGCTGCTCCAGGAGGCAAACTTCTTCGTAGAACTTGGCCATCTTGCCATCGACGATCTTCTCGATCACCGCAGCCGGCTTGCCGGTGGCGGTGGCCTGCGCGCGGTAGATCTCCTTCTCGCGCTCCAGATCCTGGGCGGTCACGTCCTCTGGCTTCACGTAGCGGGGATCAGTGGCGGCGATGTGCATGGCGATCTCCTTGAGCAGTTCCTGGAAATCCTCAGTGCGCGCCACGAAGTCGCTCTCGCAGTTCAGCTCGAGCAGCACGCCAATCTTGCCGCCGGCGTGAATATAGGTTCCCACCGCACCCTCGTTGGTGCTCCGCGACGCCTTCTTCTGCGCCGAGGCCATACCCCGCTTGCGCAGCACGACAAAGGCCTCTTCGATGTTTCCCTTGCTCTCCTGCAACGCCTTGAGGCAATCGCCCATGGGCGCGCCTGACTTTTCGCGAAGCTCTTTTACCAATTTGGCATCAATTTTCTCGCTCACTGTCGTCATCTCTTTTCCTGAATTCTCCGTTTTCCTTGTTCCCGGAGTTCCGGGAGCCGGATGCCCCATTCTTCGTGTTTATTGCGAAGGATAGGCGTCCACAATCTTCACGGCAAAAGAAAAGCGTGGCAATCGCCACTTGCGGCCACGCTTGTCTCATTATGCGCAGTGAACTGCGCGGGAATGATTAAACGCCGCCCTCGGCTGCCTCGGTTTCTTCCAGCAGAGCCGCAACCGCCGCCGGGGCCTTGCGAATGCCACCGCCCAACGCCGCTTCCAGATCGACATCGTCAACCGAAACGCTCTCGACCGCCGCGGCTTCAGAATCAGCAGCCGCAGCCTCCGGCGCTTCCTCGGTGAAGGCCTTGTCGCCCACCAGATTCACGCCCTCGGCCGCCGAGTCGGCGATCTTCGAGGTGAAGAGGCGAATGGCGCGCAACGCGTCGTCGTTGCCCGGAATCACGTAATCAACCACCGTCGGGTCGCAGTTGGTGTCCACCACGGCCACCACCGGAATGCCCAGCTTGCGGGCCTCTTTCACAGCGATCGCTTCGTTGTTCGAGTCCACAACGAACAGCGCGTCCGGCAGCCGCTTCATGTTCTTGATGCCGGCGAGGTTTGCCTGCAGATGCTTGCGCTCCCGCTCCAGCCGGATGACCTCCTTCTTGGTCAGCAGGTCGTAGCGGCCGTCCACGGCCATCTCATCCAGTTCCTGAAGGCGCTTCACCGACTTCTGCACCGTCACCCAATTGGTCAGCAGCCCGCCCAGCCAGCGCTGGTTCACGTAGGGCATGCTCGCGCGGCCGGCTTCTTCCGCGATCGCGTCCTGTGCCTGGCGCTTGGTGCCGACGAAGAGAATCGTCTTGCCCTGCCCGCACAGCTCGGTGACAAACCTGGACGCATCTTTGAAGAGCTTGAGCGTCTTCTGCAGGTCAATGATGTAAATTCCGTTACGCTCGCCGAAGATGTAATCCTTCATCTTCGGGTTCCAGCGCTTGGTCTGATGCCCGAAGTGAACACCCGCTTCGAGCAGCTCCTTCATGGTAATGGTGGCCAATGGTCCTCCTTTGTGGACTGCATTCCGGCCTGGCCGGAATTGATGCCCCTTGCGGGGAGATTTGAGAAAAACCAGCTTCCAGCTCTCAGCCTTCAGCTCTCGGAGTGTCCGTGCCCAGATACCTTCAGAGATCCGGGCAGCCCTGCCACACAGAAAAGCTGACGGCTGAAAGCTGACAGCTAACAGCTTGCAGCGCGCTTTAGCGCTTCGAGAACTGGAACCGCTTGCGGGCGCCCTTCTGGCCGTACTTCTTGCGCTCCTTTACGCGCGCGTCGCGGGTCAGCAGGCCCTCGGACTTAAGCGTCTTCCGCAGTTCCGGGTTGAACTCAATCAGCGCACGAGCAACGCCCATCTTCACGGCGTCAGCCTGCGCGGCTACGCCGCCACCGCTTACGGTGGTCACCACATCGAAACTGCCAGCCAGCTCAGCCACAGCCAGGGTTCGCTTGGCGGAGACGCGCTGCTGCTCGGTGACAAAGTACTCGTCGAATCCCTTGCCGTTGACCTTCCACTCGCCCGTGCCGGGACGCAGAAAGACGCGGGCAATCGCCGACTTGCGCCGTCCCGTCCCGTAATACTGCACCAAATCTGCCATTCCTATTTAGCTCCTAGCCTTCAGCTACCAGCTTTCAGCTTTCTCATGCCAGAACCCGGCCTTCCGGCTCGTCTTCTGCTGCCTGGTCTCCCGAGAAAAAGCGGGGAGCCGAAGGCTGAAAGCTGATCGCGGCTCTTACGCAATCTTCAATTCCACCGGCTGCTGCGCCTGGTGGGGGTGCTTGTCTCCGCGATAGACCTTCAGCTTGGAGCCCATCGCCCGGCCCAGCTTGGTCTTGGGCAGCATGCCCTTGATCGCCTCTTCCAGAACCTTCTCTGGCTTGCGGTTAATCAGGCGCGTGAAGGACTCCTCGCGCAATCCGCCCAGATAGCCGGTATACCGGCGGTAGAGCTTGTTCTGCGACTTCAAACCGGTCAGGCGAACCTTCTCCGCGTTGATGACGATGACATGGTCGCCCATATCCAGATACGGAACATACTGGGGATTCAGCTTGCCGCTCAGCACACTGGCGGCTTTGGTGGCCAGCCGGCCCAGCGTTTGGCCGCTGGCGTCTACCACGTACCACTTGCGGTCAATCTGCTTGCCGCTCGGAACAAAGGTTGCCATCTCTCTCCTGCCTTCAAAAAACCTGCAACGCTGCCTGGCCTCGTTGGAAATCCGCCAGCCATGGCCATCCAATCTCTTGCAAATCCCTTGCGCAACGCGCATTTACCCACGCACAACGCGCACGGGCCTGACATCTACCCACGTCCAAACAAACCTGTTCGGGTGAGGATTGCGGGGGCTGACCCTTTCCAGCTCCGGCCAGGCACATTCCCTTGCCCGCCTGCCGATGGTCTGCTCCAGCACCCCCATCGGGAAACCGCCAGCCATGTCCGGTAAAGCTCTCTACGGCCCATTGACGTAAATCCCTCAATGAGAGCCGGACACACAGGCCCCAGGCGCAACACCGCGCAAGGTTTACAGAATAACTGAATCGAGGGGGCGGAGTCAATGAAATCGCCGCCGGTTCAGACGCGGAGTTCCGCGTCACAGAAGCCGCGATCATGCTCGGCCCGGCAGGGCTCCGCCGCCTGAGTTTTCAGATGCCAAACCCGGCATTCTCAAGATACTCTCTTCTGTAACGGGCCCATTGGACGCACAAACTTCTCAACCCGGCCGCATGTCCCCGAGCGCATCCGGCCGCAGAATCGGATTCCCGCGATGAAACGAAGCCCTTTACGCATGCTTGCCGCCGCCTGCATCCTCGCGGTCGGCGCCGGCATTCTCGTGATGATCGTCGAGCACAACAATGCCGGCGGAAGGGATTTCATTACCTACTGGGTTGCGGGGCAGCAGATCATCCACGGTAAGAATCCCTACGACTTCACCGCTGCTTTGCCGATGGAGCGCGCGGTGGGATTCAAATTACCCCACGCCCTGGTGATGCGCAACCCTCCGATCGCCTTTTTCATGGTGCTGCCGCTGGGCCTGCTCAGCCCCAATGCCGGACTGGTGCTCTGGTTCATCGCGCTTCTCGTCGGCCTGATGGCCTCGATCCGGATGATCTGGACGATGAACGGACAGCCGCCCGACCGCCTGCACCTGCTCGGTTACTGCTTTGCCCCGCTCATGGAATGCATCATGGCCGGGCAGCTTGGCATTTTTCTGCTGCTGGGCACCACGCTCTTTCTCTACTTCCACAAGACGCGGCCCATGCTGGCCGGTGCGTCGCTGCTGCTCTGCGCCATCAAGCCGCACCTGTTTGTGCCGTTCGGCATCGTGCTGCTTCTATGGGCGATCAGCGCCAGGGCCTATCGCATTCTGGCCGGAGGCTGCCTTGCGCTTGCCGCCAGCACCGGGCTGGCGTTCGCCGCCGATCCGCACGCATGGGCGCAATACCGCGAAATGATGCAGACCTCGGGGATCATGGGCGAGATTGTGCCGACCCTGAGCGAGATGCTGCGGCTGACCGTGCATCGCGGCGCCTGGGTGCAATTCATTCCTGAAGCCATCGGTTGCGGCTGGGCGGTGTGGTACTTCACCGCGCGGCGCGCGCGCTGGGACTGGATGGATCAGGGCTTGCTGGTGCTGCTGGTCTCGGTCCTCTGCTCGCCCTATTCCCTGCTGCCCGATGAATCGCTGCTGCTGCCCGCGGTTTTGACTGCGGCCTACCGGGCATCGGACTCGGGACGTTCTCTTGTGCCCTTCGGCGTGGTTGCCGGAATCGCGATGCTCGAAGTCTTCCTCGCCATACCCATGTACACCGTGGCCTACCTGTGGACGCCGCTCGCCTGGCTGGGCTGGTACCTGTACGCCACCCGGAAGAAGGGCGCGCCGGCCGGCGAGATGCGCGACGAAGAGGCGGTTGCAGAGCAACTATAGCGCCTGTCCTTTACCGCAGACAGGAGCGCCTCATCTTCGACGCGAAGGGACTGCGTCAAAAATGAGGCGGCCAGTCTTAATAGAGCTAAAGGTTGGCGCTCAAAAGCTGGAAGCCGCGCTTCAGGCCGCGTTCTCACCGATCGAGCGCACCCGGAAGCGCTTCATCTGAATCGACAGCGCGCGCTCGATCTTGCGCAGGTCGCCACGCTCGGCCGGACCGGCGAAGGTGGAGGCCACGCCCTTGGCGGAAGCGCGGCCGGTACGGCCTACGCGGTGGACGAAGTCCTCGGCAATCTTGGGCAGATCGAAGTTGACCACATGGGCCACGTGGGCCACGTCGATGCCCCGGGCGGCCACGTCGGTAGCCACCAGCACCCGGTGCCTCCCCTCGGAAAAGCTGCGCAGCGCCGCGTTGCGCTGCGACTGCGAGCGGTCGCCGTGAATCTGCGTGGCCGAGTGTCCGTTGCGGCTGAGCCGGCGCGCTACGCGGTCGGCGCCATGCTTGGTGCGCACAAAGACCAGAAAGCTGCCCTTCTCCGCGCCCAGCAGATGTTCAAGCAATTCCTGCTTCTTGTCAGGCGCCACCTCAAAGGTCCGCAGCTCCACATTCTCGGCGGGCCTGAGCACAGAGCCAATCTCGATGCGGGCGGGGTTGTTGAGGTATTTACGCGCGACTTCCTTGACGGACCCTTCCAAAGTGGCCGAGTAGCAAAGCGTTTGCCGCGCAGCCGGAAGCGTGGCCGCGATGCGGGCGATGGCTGGCTGGAAGCCCATGTCGAGCATCCGGTCCACCTCGTCAAGGACAAGAATCTTGACCTGATCGAGCCGCACAAGCTTGCGCTTGATGTAGTCTTCGAGGCGTCCGGGGGTGGCCACGATCAGTTTGGCGCCGCGACGAATGGCGTCCAGTTGCGTCCGCTCGGCAAGCCCGCCGACCACCAGGGCCACGGTCTGCGCGGAACTGGGGCGGATGGCAAGAAAAGCCTTTTCCACTTGCATGGCCAGCTCGCGGGTGGGCAGCAGAATGAGCACGTGCGCCGCGGGACCGCGCGCTTCCGCCATTTGCAGGAGCTCAACAATAGGGATGAGGAAGCTGAGCGTCTTGCCGGTCCCAGTCTGCGCGGTAGCCAGCACATCACGGCCTTCCAGGGCCAGAGGAATGGCTCCGGCCTGCACCGGGGTAGGGGTTTCAAAATTGTTGGCGCTGAGCCGCGCCATCAAGGCGGGCGAAAGCGAGAACTGCGAGAACTGAGTTGTCAAAATAGAAATCTTCCTCTTTGATTCTGGGAGCCGCCGGTTTCAACCGGGCGGTCTCCAATCGGAACCGGACTTGGAGGCGCGCGCACATATTCCTCAGGCGCGGGCCTACCGATCAAAATTTATGCGTAAGGGAGAACCGTAAGGTCGATAGGACTGGCCGGCAAGCATCCAAACGGGGAGACGCCTGCAGCCCGGAGCTGCCGCACGCTACTTCTGCGCCGCTCGGCACATTGCCGGTCGGCTCCACGCTCCCACACAATCCCCGGTGTCAGCGCGCCGGTCCAATCAAGGTCCTCGGCAGAGCCGCCGGGAGGGAGACTCATGGATTTACGCTGTAGGGGCTTGGGAAAATCTGTGCCAGGCAGAGATGCCTTCCTGAAGGGCAAACCGCCGCTCACGTCCAAATCACTGAGCGCAAATACATTGTAGCACGGATTCGATTTTTCGCTCTTTGGGCCAGACGCTCTTCCATAGAGCCGTCCTCTGTGAGCATGCCTTATTTGCCTGACCACCAGGAGATGCACGCGTCCGGAGCGGAAGGTAGCGCTGGCTTCACGACCGGCTGCCGTGGAGGCTTTCTGGCCGCCGCATGCCGATTGCTGGCGCCAACGGCGCCAGGGCAGCCGGCCCGGAGACCATCGCTACGCACGGACATCTTCTACCAGTTACAAACTAGCTGCCGCTGCGGAATGGATTCTTGGGCACTTGCACAGGCGCCCATCGAGTCGCTGGACGTTGTGGATCCATGAACGTACCCGCGAGAGAGAAACTGTCGTATACATCGATGTCGATTTCCCAGAAGAGCAGCTTTGTGCCGCCAGCCAGATCCGTGCCCAGTGATCTGGCGTTGCTTCGGGCAGGATTCTTTTGAAACACGACTGTCTCGCTCAAGGACGTGGACGCATGGATGACGTAGCCCCCATTCCGGACCAGCGCGTTTGCATCCTCGTAATCCACGCAGTCTGAAACGATGATATGGATATCGGGACGATCCTTGCTGGCGCGTTGCAGCGTTCCCAGCGTCCTGAGCCCGTGATCCATGCAGACTTCAAAACCAAAGCGAAGCCCCTCAATCTCCGCCGTGCCAGAGTTTATGCCGGGCAAATACACTGTGCCCATGGCCGGCATCGGGTTGCCAAACAGTCCCGTCGCGCATTCGCCATAGTTGGCATGTTTGTCGTAAACGTACCGCTCTTTCCCGTTCAGCAAAACGTACATGGTGTTTCGCATCATGGAGGAAGCCATTTTGCCGAAGACAGTATTGGCCAACTTCCGGGTTTGCCCCGACTGATAGAGCATTTGGTCTCTCGCAAAGTCGCTGTCTTCGATATAGTCCGCGAGTGCTTCATTCAGGCTCTGTCTGAATTGAGCTTTATTTTGCTTGAGAGCCGCCAGCCCTTTGTCGTCAAGGTTGAAATAGCTCTTCAGCAGTGCGCTCACTCCGTTCGTCTTGTCGAAGGGGATGCCGGCGCTAGCCGCGGCTTTGACGCCGTAATACTGATAGGCTCGAATCAGCGCATTTTCGTCCACCGGGGGAAGCCATGTGATGGTTCCGGGGACGATCAGGATCCTGGGGTATCGCTTGCTCAGCGCGACTAGTTCGTTATGGATTTGGTTGTGAATGGTCTCTGACAGAGACCGGATCCCCCGCATCCAAACCGATCCGGACTTGTAAACACCTCCCCATTCTTTCGCGAAGAGATATTCGGGCGCGACGAAGATGGCTTTAATAAGTCCGTCGGCCTCAAAGTTCTCTTGCCGCACCATGTCATCGGTCAGGCGAACTGCCTTTGCCAGGTCCTTGAGACGCGTCTTGTATCCTCGGTTGTCGCCCAGTGTTGGCATTCGATTCCAGGTGGCTACAACAAGCTTCGCCATGTTTTTTCACCTCGGAAAGACGTTGACTTGCGCGTGACCCTTTCGAAACCAATATAGCTCCATTTCGCCGATTGTCCCATTGCTTCGCGCCCGGCTGCTTTCGGCAATGGCTTTCAGGTCGAACGCACAGCAAGATGGGGAAAGGCCGTCCGCGGCAGCATGGCGCATTGCTGAGCGCGACACGCCGGATCTTGCGCATGACCGCTGGAGTAACCGGCTAATCCGCCGCCACCAACCTCCGCTGCAACGCTTCCAGCGTCTGCCCCTTGGTCTCCGGAAAGATGAACAGCACCACCAGGAACTGCACCACCGTCATAAACGCGAAGAAGACGAACGGCGTCGCCGTGCTCATGTAGTTCACCACCACCGGAAATTCGAGGGCGATGGTGGCGTTCATGATCCAGTGGCTGGCGCTACCGATGCCCTGGCCCTTGGAGCGTACGTGGGTGGGGAAAACTTCGCCGATGTAGACCCAGATGACGGCGCCCTGCGAGATGGAGAAGAAGGCAATATACGTAATCAGCAGCGGCAGCAGGGCGTGCTGGTGCGACTGCGTGTGAAAGAGCCAGGCGACGCCCGCCAGGCAGGTGGAGCAGCCCGCGGCGCCGATCAGCAGCAGCGTCTTGCGGCCCGCCTTGTCGATTAAAGCCATGCCGACAATCGTGAAGACGAAGTTGGTGGCGCCGATGGCGATGGCCTGCTGGTAGCTGGAGATCTGGCTGAAGCCGGCCGCGGCAAAGATGTTGTTGAGGTAATAGAGGATGGCATTGATGCCCGCAAGCTGATTGAACGCGCCGGTGGAGATGGCAAGGAAGAGCGGATAGCGGTACTTCCACTTGAAGACAGGCTCGTGGGCGGTGGTGTGCTCCTCGTCCAGAGCGGCGCGAATGTCGGCCAATGCGCCCTCCGGATTTGCTTCGCCCATCATCCTGAGGACGCCGAGGGCCTCTTCATCGTGGTTGCGGGCGGCCAGCCAGCGCGGACTGCGGGGAATGCCGAAGAGCAGCACCAGAAACGCCAGTGCCGGCACGGCGGCGATGCCCACCTGCCAGCGCCACTCCGCCGCGCCGAGATCCAGCAGGCGGATGACGTAGTTGGAGGTGTAGGCCACCATAATGCCGAAGACCACGTTGAACTGGAAGGCGCTGACGAGGCGGCCACGCCACTTGGCCGGGGCGAGTTCCGCAATATAGACCGGCCCCAGCACGGATGACGCGCCGATGCCCAGTCCGCCGATAAAGCGGAAGACCATGAAGGAATGCCAGTTCCAGGCCAGTCCGCATCCCACGGCAGAGGCAAGATAGAGCACGGCGGTAATGCGCAGGGTCTCGCGCCCGCCCAGCTTTTGCCCAACCACACCGGCCCCGAGCGCGCCGATCACCGTGCCGACGAGGCCGATGGCCACGGTGAGACCCTTGTCCTGGGGATTCAGGTGGTAGAGGCGCACCAAGGCATCGATGGCGCCCGCGATGACGACAGTATCAAAGCCAAACAGCAGCCCCCCGAGCGCGCCGGTGAGCGTGGCCTTTGTGAGATTGATGTTTGGTCGCATGATCGTGTTGGCTCTTGAAGTTCCGTACCATCGTACAGACTCGCTCCCCCCATCGGCAAAACGGAATGTCTCCCCGCAAAGCAGAAACGGCATCGCCCGGATGGTTTCGCCTCACGCGATGAGCATCTTCCTGTCTGGTAGAGTGGGAATGCGGCCGAAGATCAGAGCCTGGCGTCTGGACCGCACGGCTCAAAATGACCGGTAAGCTGCTCATTCAAAGAGAGGATCATCAGAGTTCTCATGGCTGTTTCACGGCAGTTTCAGGCGTCTGAAATGGCGCCGTTCCGCATCGCGCCCCGCTACGATGTCAGGGTCTGGGGTTACCGGGATCTTCGTCCGTGGTTTAACCATGTAGCCGAGGGCGAACCGATCGGGGAAGTCTGGCTGACGGGGGACGAGAATCTGGTCGCGACCGGCCCGCACGCCGGCAAGCGGCTGGATGCGCTGTTCGGCGAGGTCCATGAAGCGCTGCTCGGCCCTGCAGCCCCTTCGCCCGCTTCGCCTCTGCTGATCAAGGTGCTGTTTGCCAAAGAGAAGCTGAGCGTGCAGGTGCATCCCGACGACAGGATGGCACAGAAGTACGGCGATCCGCGCGGCAAAACCGAATGCTGGTATGCGCTGGCGGCCGAGCCGGACGCAACCGTGGCACTGGGGCTCAAGCCGGGCGTCACCATGGAAGATGTCGAAAAGGGAATTCATGATGGAACCCTGGAGTCGAGCCTGCGGCTCGTTCCTGTCGCGGCCGGTGACATGATCTTTGTGGACGCCGGAACGGTGCACGCCATCTGGCCGGGCCCGATTCTGCTGGAGACGCAACAGAATTGCGATCTGACCTACCGGATGTACGACTACGGACGCCCGCGCGAGCTGCACATCGAAAAATCTCTGGAGGCGACACGCCTTGAAACGCGCGCCGGGAAGATTGCGCCCAAACCGCTTGAAGACCGCACCGTGCTCATCGATACGGAATACTTTCGCGTGGAGCGCATTCCCGTAGCGGGCAGCCGGTCGAGCGAAAGCTTGCGCGGACCGTCGGAGACCGCGCCGGGGTTGGCCTACCTGTTTGCCGCCGCGGGCGCGGGGAAAATCACCGGGGCAGGCTTTGAGCCGGTGGATCTGCCTGCACGAGGGGTTGTGGCTCTGCCCGCGGCCTCGCCTCGGTTCGTGATTGAGGATCTGGGTGGGCTGGATTTGCTCCGTATCACGCCCAATTGGCCGGGAATGCTCCGCTGAGGGCCTTGGCCATGCGCATAGCCTTTCGTGTTGGTTGGTCTTTTCAACTGGGAAAGAGGCGGCGAGACCGCCTGATTGGAATTGTCAGCAACGGGAATGGACCATTAGCATAACGAAAGCGAGAAGCGCAGCGGAAAGAATGACAGAAGTTTTGCCTTGGAATCCTGCCGCTTGAATGGAAGCCTTCCCTACCCAGATTTGATCGACGAAGCTGGCAGCTTTGAAGGAGACCTGTATGCGACTCAGGCCGATCATTGCCTTGCTCTTGTTCAGCTCGACCTTGCCCTTGTTCTCCCAGGTGTCCCCTGAAGCGCGCGAAGGCGGATGGCCGATCGTCATCGGCGGCGGCTTCTCCGATTTCGCAACCGACTACCACGGTAGCAACAGGATGGAGGGCGTTACCGCCTGGGTCGACTGGAATTTCTATAGCGCTCCGGGCTGGCTGAGCGGTTTCGGCCTCGAAGTTGAAGGCCATACAATCCGCTTCGGTGTCCCATCCGGATTCTCGCAGTTGCGCGAAGATACCGGGGAAGGCGGTGCCATCTACACCTGGCGGCACGATCCCAACTTCCATCCCTACGCCAAGCTTCTGGCCGGAATGGGCAGTATCGATTTCCCTCCAACCGTCGGCCCGTCCGGCCCGACAACCTATTCGCATGACACGCGCCATCTCATCTCTCCCGGTGGCGGGGCGGAATTCAGGGCCTATCGCAATATCTGGGTGCGCGCCGATTACGAATACCAATTCTGGCAGTCGATCTTTGGAGCAAGCGGAATCCGCCCAAATGGTTTTACGATCGGAGTTTCCTACCACTTCTCGCACCTTCATCACGATTGATGGGGCAGGACAACGGCCTGACGGATTCGTACATCCATCCTTGAAGCATGGCCGCTGCGGAAGTGCGGCGTATACTTTCGAAATCCAATCTTTTGAGGGAAAATCAAAGCGATATGAATTTCAGGTGTCTTCTCCCCAAGGAATTGCAGGGCACTGTGGACGCGACAGCCGCCGAGTGGCACGCCAACAGCAAAGTAGACCGCTTCTGGAAAAAAGACCCAGGACTCTGGACCCGCGACGGCGAAGAGAAATGGCTGGGTTGGATCGACATTGTCGAGCGGCAGCAGAAGGACCTGCCGCAGTTTGCCGCGCTGGCCGCGGATGTAAAGGCCAACGGATTCAAGTCAGCCCTGCTGCTCGGCATGGGCGGCTCCAGTCTGTGCCCCGAAGTGCTGGCCGTGACCTTCGGCACGCAACCTGGGTTTCCGGCACTGCACATCGTCGACTCCACAGATCCGGCGCAGGTGAAAGCCGCGCGGGACAAGGTGAATCTGGCTGAGACGCTGGTGGTGGTGGCAAGCAAGTCCGGCTCTACACTCGAACCGAACATCCTCAAGCAATATTTCTTTGAGGAGATGCGGAAGGCCGTAGGCGTGGAAAAGGCCGGCAGTCATTTTGTGGCCATCACCGATCCCGGCTCGAAGATGGAGCAGGTGGCGAAGGCCGATGGATTCCGGTACATCTTCTACGGCGATCCCGAGATCGGCGGCCGCTATTCGGCGCTCTCCAGCTTTGGCGTGGTAGCGGCAACGATTGCGGGACTGGATACGGCCAAGCTGCTCTCGGAAGCGGCAAAAGCCGTGGCCGAGGCCAAGTTGCCACCGGCGGAGAATCCGGCCGTGAAGCTTGGGCTGATTCTGGGCTCGGCCGCCAACGCCGGACGCGACAAGATCACCATCTTCCCATCGCCGGAGATCTTCGACCTGGGCGCATGGCTGGAGCAACTCATCGCCGAATCGACCGGCAAGCTGGGCAAGGGCATTACGCCGGTTGACCGCGAGGCCATCGGCGCACCCTCGGTCTACGGCCACGACCGCGTCTTTGCCTATGTCAAGCTGAAGAGCACGGCCGACGCGAGCCTGGACGCCAAAGTGGCCGCGCTGGAAGCCGCCGGCCATCCAGTGGTTCATTTTGAGATTACCGGCCTCTACGAGATCTTCGGCCAGTTTTTCACCTGGGAGGTGGCAACGGCGGTGGCTGGCTCCGTAATGGGCATCAACACCTTCAATCAGCCGGACGTGGAGGCGGCCAAGGTTGAGGCACGGGCCCTGACCTCGGAATACGAGAAGACTGGCAAGCTGCCGGAACGCGCCCCGGTGCTGGTCGATGAAGGCATCAAGCTCTACGCCACCGGCACCTATGCCGGCGCACTCAAGGAGGGAGCGCCCGCTGCGACGCTAGCGGGGTATCTGCGGGCTCATCTGGACCATATCCGCCCCGGAGACTACTTTGCCACGCTCGCCTTCGTGCCCATGTTCCCGGAGCACGAAAAGGTGATCCAGGGCTTCCGGCACAAGGTACGCGACACCAAGAAAGTGGCCACCTGCCTCGGCTTTGGCCCGCGCTTTCTGCACTCCACCGGGCAGGATTACAAGGGCGGCCCCAACACCGGCGTCTTTCTCCAGATCACCGCGGACCACGCTACGGACCTTGCTATACCCGGCCAGAAATTCAGCTTTGGCGTGGTAATTGATGCGCAGGCCGCCGGCGATCTGGCAGTGCTGGAGTCGCGCGGACGCCGCGCCCTGCGTGTGCATCTGGGAGCCGATGTGGCGGCGGGCCTGAAGACGCTGGCCGCGGCCTTCGATCAGGCGCTGGCGTAAACCTGTCCACTCACTTCGAGAGGATGCGGGATCACTCCCGCCGTCCTTCCGCAGGCAAAGCGAGGGCCCGCAACCGTGATGGCTGCGGGCCTCTGTTTTACCTGCAAGCGAATGCACTACCGCAATCCGTACGTCTGGAACCGCAAGCCGGTCGCCGGCAACTGGTCCGGCTGCGCTTCGAGGTTGGGCCCAATGGCTGCGCCATCAGCCGACGCCGGCGTTACGGTCGTGTTCCAGCCATCCACGACTACGAGCGTGTCTTCCCCGTTGAAATCGCTCAGCGCGGCATTGATGGTGATGGTCCTGCTTTCACCGGGAACGAGCGATACGTAGTTGTCGCTGTAATACGCAGGCAGCACGCGCTCGCCCGACTTGCGGCGCAGTTGCACGTGCGCCATCAGGGCGATGCTCTTCGAGGGATTGCGCAGCGTCACCGTCACCACGCGGCGGCCGTTCGCGTCCTGGCGCTCCACCTTGGCATCGAGCGTGACCTTCGGCATGGTGTCGAGCGCCGTAAAGTCGTCAGGATGCGCGGGCATTGCGCGCCAATAAAAGTTGCTGGAGATGATCTTGCCCTGAGCGTCGAGCAGATCCAGCTTGAGAAAGTGCACCGCGGAGAGCTGCGCCGGAAACTCGACTTCACCCAGATTGGTGGCTGCCTCCGGCGCGGCCGTGACCGGCGTCGAGTGCTCGGAAGCCAGCGTGCCGTCGAGGTTGTAGATGGAAACGCGCGCCGTGGCTCCAGCGACCGGCGTGGGCAGGTTGTTGATCACCTGCAGTTCGCCGTTGGCCTGGTTGAACTGGATGTGCACCATCTCCGACGCGTGCATGACCGCGAAGAACGAGGACATCGGTTCCAGATCGTAGTGATAAATCTGCCACACAAAGCTGGGCTGCGCCGGATCACTCATCCAGGTAATGACGGCGGTGGTCGGGTGAAACATCTCCGCATTGCGCCCCTCGTACATGGCGCGAAAGGCCTCGTAGTTTGCCATCTGCGCCTTGCGCACAAAGTCGGCGAGATTGCGGAAATTGCCGTAACGCTCGGCGATCTCGCCGGGGTACTTGTCGCCTCCCGAGTTGCCCCGGGCCAGATCGTGCTCGGCCCAGTCGTCATTGATCGTGTTCCAATCCTTCTGCGGCATCATTCCATGAATGGATTCGAGCGTGGGAACAGAGACGCTGCCGGTTTCAGTCTTGAAATAGTCGTCGGTTACCTTGTAAAACTCACGCGGTACGCGCCAGTAGTAGGGTCCATGCGAGCGTACGCCGTGGCCCGCCGTCGAGCTGGGCTGGTAGAGCCGCGTCGGGTCCAGCTCCGCCAACAGCTTGCGCATCTTGGCGTCAATCTCCGGCGGCGGATAGCCCTCGTTGCGCGCGCACCACAGCGCAATGGAAGGATGGTTGCGGAAGCGCAGGACTTTGTCGCGCACGTTGGCCATGTAGGTGGGAATGTCGGTGGGGTTGGGGCCGTCACCAGGATTGGGCTGGAAGAACTCGTCCCACACCAGAATGCCGTACTTGTCACACAGCTCATAAAACTCCTGGCTGGTACTCTGTCCCACCCAGTTGCGGATCAAATTCAGATGCGCCAGCTTGTGCATGTAAATCTCGGCATCGAGGCGCGCCAGCGGAATGCGCTTCATGGCTTCATCCAGGCCCCAGTCACCGCCGCGGATGAACACCGGAACTCCGTTCACTGAGATTGTCAGCGTGTCGGTGCCGGGAACGCTGTAAGTAACCTTGCGCACGCCGAAGTTCACATCCTGCTCGTCAGAGACCTTGCTCCCGGTCTTGAAGTCGAGATGGAGCTTGTACATGTTCTGCGGGCCGTAACCGTTGGGCCACCAGAGACGCGGATTCTCCATGTGCAGCGCCGGCACGGTCTTTACGGAATTGGCATGCTGCGCGGGCACCCAGGATTCATTCACTGGCTCGAAGATGATCTTCTGGCTGCTGTGTGGCGCAAGCTCGACCCGCTGCTTGAACCGGATCGCTTCGATCTGCCCTTCCAACTCGCCCTTCACGGTCTTGCCGCTCACGTTTTCGACCGTGGCCTCGACGGCTACGTTGGCGGAATCGGTCTTCGGCAGGGGCAGGTCGGTTGTAACCATCGGATTCTTGACCAGCACAGGGCCGGTAGCCGAAAGATAGACCTGCTGCCAGATGCCGGAATCGCGGTCGCGAATGGCGGGAATCCAGTCCCAGCCGATGGTGCAGAGAAACGTGGGGCCGTCGATGGCGCTGATGCCGCCGTTCTTGCCAATGCCGGCGAGCAAGGTATGCTCGTGCGGCACGCCCGGATGCGGCTGCGGAAACACATGCACGGCCACCACGGCCTGCTCGCCCGGCTTTACGTGCGAGGTGATATCGAATTTGCCGCGGATGAATGCCCCGCGAATCGTGCCCACATCCTCACCATTCACCCAAACGTCGGCGGAGTAATTAATGCCGTCAAAGTTGAGCCAGACCTGATGATCCTTGTATGACATGGGAACGGTAACGATCGCGCGGTACCAGTAGGAGGTGTGCACCAGGCTTTCAGGAATGATCTCAGGCCGATTGTTCTCTCCGTAAATCGGATCGGGATAGACGTGGTTGTTTACCAGAGTGGTGAGCACCGTGCCCGGAACCGTGGCCGTGTACCAGCCGTTGGTATCGAATCCCGCGGTGGCAATCTGGGCGCCGGACTGCTGCGCCTTGGCCGCGTCCTGCAACTGCCAGCCGCTGGACAGCACAACGTTCTGCGGCGGAGCCGACTCTGCCGCAGCCAAAGCAGGCGAAAGCGTGACAAGCATCAGGAGCGCAAGCACCGGTAAAGCTGCCGTTACCAAGGCGGAAATGGATGAGTAGCAGAAACGGATCTTCGACAATGGATTCTCCACGTATCGTTCAAGAGGATTTGCGGCACTGAGCGCCGGTCACACGGATTATAGCCGCCGGCGAGCCCCCAAACCGCCTCTGATCACGCCGATGATAATGGAGATATGGAATTTCAGCGCTCCTCGGGAGTCCTGCTTCACATCAGTTCCCTGCCCTCTTATGGAGGCATCGGCGACCTGGGCCCTGCCGCCCATGAGTTCATCGCCTTTTTGGCGGCAGCGCGCCAGCATCTCTGGCAAGTGCTGCCCTTGTCGCCGACCGGATTCGGCCATTCGCCCTATGCGGCCACCTCGGCCTTCGCCGGCAATCCCTCACTCATCAGCCTCGAAGTGCTCTGCGACTGGGGATGGATCGGCCGCGAAGGAATCGCCGGACTCGACGGCAGAAGCGGCAGAGTTGATTTCCAGAAGGTGGAGAGAAGCAAGCTGGCTCTGCTCTACGAAGCAGCGGAAAGCTTTCTCGACCGCGGGCCGCAGGATCCGTCGCTGGCCGGACAATGGCCCCAATTCAATGAGTTTTGCCGCGCGGAAGCGGGCTGGCTCAATGATTACGCGCTGTATGCGGTGCTGCGCCATGAATTCCAGACCGGCGCGTGGACACAGTGGCCCGAGCCGCTGCGGCGCCGCCAGCCGCGTGCGCTGGCGCGTGCGGCCGAAGAACACGCCCGTGCAGTGGCGCGTGAACAGGTGATTCAGTTTGCCTTCTCTCGGCAGTGGAAGAGCCTTCGCGACGCCGCGGCGCGCCACTCCATCCGCATCATGGGAGACGTGGCCATCTTCGTCAACATGGACTCGGCCGACGTATGGGTGCATCCCGATCTCTTCGAGCTGGACGAGAAGCTGCATCAGGTGCGCGTGGCTGGCGTGCCACCTGACTACTTTTCCGCCACCGGCCAGCGCTGGGGCAATCCGCTCTATCACTGGGACGTACTCGCCCAGCGCGGCTTCGGCTGGTGGATCGAGCGCATTCGCCGCGCCCGCGCGCTCTATGACATCGTCCGCCTCGACCACTTCCGCGGCTTTGAGGCCTACTGGGCCATTCCCGCAGCCGAGAAGACCGCCGTGCACGGCGCGTGGATCAAGGCGCCGGGACGGGCGCTCTTTGGCGCGCTGGAAGCTGCGCTCGGGCCGCTGCCATTGGTGGCCGAGGATCTGGGCCTCATCACGCCGGAAGTGGACGCGCTGCGGCTGGAGTTGGGCCTGCCCGGCATGAAGGTGCTCCAGTTCGGCTTCAGCGACAAGGGAGCGCACATCCACCTGCCGCACCGCTTCACGCCTGCTACGGTGGTCTACACGGGCACGCACGATAACGACACCACGCAGGGCTGGTGGCACGCGCTCGGCAAAACCGAGCGCACCGCCGTCGAAGCGCTGGTGGGACCGGTCGGCCGGCATCCGGCATGGCCGCTGATCCGCGCCGCGCACGCCAGCATGGCGCAGGTAGCGATCGTGCCGGCACAGGACCTGCTGGAGCTGGACTCGGAGGCGCGCATGAACACACCGGCGGTTCCTGACGGCAACTGGAGCTGGCGGGCGCCGGAAGGCTGTTGGGCGCCGGAACTGGCCGCGCGCCTGGCGGCCCTGGTTGACGTCACCGATCGCGACAACGATCCGCTGGGCAAGGCCGAAGAACGCCAGTAAACGAAGCGCGGCAAGCCAGCCCGGAAGAGCGTCAGGGCGTTGGCGGTGAAGATGGCGCGTATTCCGGCCGGTAGCGATGAGGGCGTTGCTGAAGTTGAGGTGCCGGCGTCGGTTTGGCGGGCACCGTCTGGATGTCTTTGCGCGTAACATCGACGGTGCCGATACGGCCTCCGCTTTCGCATTCGACGACGACCCGGAGGTGCTGGGCCTTGCGGGGAAAGTGGACGGAGATGTTCAATGGCGTAACCATGGCGTCACGCGCGGACGGATCCTGAACAGGCGTAGAGATGCCGATGTGCTCAAACCGCGATGCCAGGATCCTTCCATCGTTGTTGATGCTGAAGGCGGCGAGCATGAGCTGTGTTCGATTCTTGCCGTCGGGCCCGCCGTACCAGCTCAGGTTGCGGTCCTGCAACTGGACCGTCATGTCGAGCGTGCGAGTGTCCGGGTGCCGCACCATTGATTTCATACTGACATGAAGGGCCGTGAAGGGCACGGAGGAGTCCGCGGCCTCCACGATGTCGTCCACCATCTGCTCTTGCGGGCTGACCCTCATCCGGGGGTCAGGTGCGAAGTAACCAGCCTTGGTCACGACGTGATAGTTGCGGTTATCAACCGTAACGCGAATGCGCCGGAACTTGCCATTCTCTACACCTTCGGTGGGTTGATAGGTGAGAGTGTAGTATGCGGAGCCAAGCTCTTCAGCACGGCTCATCAGGTGCGCGAGGTCGTTGCGGTTGAAGTAGAGTCTGCCGCCGGTGGCGTTGACGAAAAGGCCGAAGTTCACATCGCCCTCAAACGGGTCGTCGTCGCCGAGATCGTCCTCTGAGTCCATGCTGCTAAGGGTCATGCCACGGCCAGAAGCGATATGGAGGCCGGGATAGATGACGAAGAGAGTGATACGCGAGTCGACCAGCATATTGGTGGTCTGGTGCGCAAATTCGCGCAGCGCGACAGCGTCGTCGCCGGTGAGGTCAGGGCTGTCGAGATAGATGCCCGGTCCGCCGTGGCCGATCCAGATGACATTTTTGCGGCCCGGCACGCCTTTGTTTTCAAGGGAGATTTGCTGTAAGGCGTCAATGGACTGGGAAAAGCGGTCCCAGTCAAACCAGCTATTCATCTTTTCAAACGGCAGCGCGGCGGGAAGACGATCGAGCGCATGAACAAGGTCGTCGCGATTGCGGGTAAAGCCCTGGAGCATCTCAAGCGAGTCATTGCCTAAAACCATCAACTCGGCAGGCGCGGGGAGCAGGGCCGGCTGGCGCATCAGGAACCTGCGCGCTTCGTAGCGGATGTAAGCAAAGTCGTTGAAGGTGGAATCGAGCAGATCGAGCACGAGGATATTGACCGGGGCTTTGCCGTTGGGGTTGTCCGCGCTCGAGTTGGCGCCCATCACGTGGACTTCAGGAGCTTCAAAGGAGAAGATACGCTGCGGCTTCTTGCCCTCGGTAATGTGAAAGTCATTTTTAGTCAGGCCCGAGACGATGGTGTGCCCCTTCTTGTCGAGCACGGTGACATCGAGGAAGACCAAGGTAGAGGTGATGCGGAAAATGGGGCCGGACGGCTGCGGCTGTTGCTGCTGGCGATTATTCTGGGCAACAAGAAAGACTGCCGGCAGCAGGATGCAGGCAATGGTCGCGAGGACAACTGGCCTCAGAAATCGCATAGGTTTTATCGATCCGGGCAGGTGGAGAAGACACTGTCCTGAGTGGATTCTAACTAAATGCGATTGAAAAGTTGCACCCTGCGCTTGATTTTTTCCAGACCGGGATGACGCGAGGGCATTTTGTCGAGGCTGAATGAACAGCGGAAAGAGCACGATTTCGGATGGAAACTCTGAAATACTTCCTCAGGGGCTAAAACCCTCGCTCATTCTGCGGCACTTACGGCACGACTAAAGTCATGCCCTGACACAAAGCACCTGGCTGATTGAGTTTGCAGCTCGCCGCGGCGAGTGAAGCCGCGCCCTTTCAAAGCACGGGGCTTCGGCGGCATCTTCAGCCGTAACTGGCGCAAAATCAATCCAGCCTTTCGCCCGGCGCGGTTTCTCCGGCCAAACTCGCCCTCGGTTGGCACCCACGGGAGATCAGACCGGCGATCACTGATCGCCGGTGCTGTTGCCCTGACTGCTGCCTTTACTTACGCGTGGTGGGGGAAGATGGGAGTGGCGTCAGCGGCGCTGGCGACCAAGTGGCTCTCCTCTTCCGGGGTGATGGGCTGGAAGTTCTGGGCCACGTACATGGCCAGCGGGAAGTAGCGCTCGTCGCCGGGCGGAATAGCGGCGGTGATGCGCTGGGAAAGCGTCCAGCGCAGGGCCAGCGCGGCCTGGTCCGGCACCGAACAGGGCTCGTACCACTCCTTCGGATTGGGCTTTTCGCCTTTCGCCATTCCGGCGGGCCATTGCGATTTGGCCATGGCCTTGATGGCCAGCATGCCGGCGCCTTTTTCATGCACGCGCGCGATCACTCGCGGCCCGAAGTTTCTCTTCGTGGCGAGAACGAAGTTGATGGGGAACAGCACCGTATCAAAATCAAAGTGATCGAGAAGAGCCAGCGCCGCCTCCTCTGAATGAGCGGAAAAACCCAGATAGCGGATCTTGCCCGCCTTGCGGCCCTCTTCAAAGGCCTCCTGCGCGCCGCCCGGTCCCATGATGCGATTCACGTCCTCAATGGTGGTGACGGCGTGATGCTGGTAGAGGTCCACGTGATCCGTCTCAAGCAGCTTGAGTGAATTATCGAGCGCAGCCGCCGCCTCAGCCTTGTCGCGCTTGCCGGTTTTGCAGGCCAGGAAGAAATTGTTGCGGTAAGGTTTGAGCGCGGGCCCAAGTCGTTCCTGCGCGTCGCCGTAGCTGGGGGCTACGTCCACGTAATTGATCCCCACCTCATGCGCCTGGGCCACGGTGTTGTTGGCCACGGCCTGTTCCGCGTTCATAATGACGATGCCGCCCAAGCCGATGATCGAGAGATCCTGGCCGGTCTTTCCCAGCCGCCGCTTCGGGATGGGCTTGAAGCCTTGGCCGGGCGGCACGGGCGTTGCTGCGGATAATCCCGGCGCGGCCGCCCATCCTGCCGCCAGTGCACCGGTCGTAAGAAAGCCTCTCCGATCCATAACATCCTCCTTGGGTTTGAGAATTGAAACTGTCTTGCCGCGTTGCGCCTGAGGGTTTGGCGGCTGCCCCGGATAAGGGGCCAGTAGCTTCCATCGGCGATCCTGGGGGCCCAGGTCTCGATTCCGGGACCTGCATTCATAATAACGTCAGCCTGCAAGCGGCCGGCATCCAAAGAAGCGCAACTGCGGACGGCGTGGTAACCACCGGGTTCGCAAGCCACCGGTTTCATGGGCCGGCTGGACTATCTATACCCGGCAGATCAGGTGATTGTCCAGCAGATCGCGGTCGATCTCGGCCCCTAGTCCCGGTACCTGCGGCACGTTTACGTACCCCTCGTCATCAATCCGGATGGGGTTCCTCACGCCGAAGCTGAAAGGCTCCTGCGGAATGAGCACTTCGAAGTATTCGCAGTTGCGAATGGCGCAGCTCACGTGCAGGTTCGCCAGATCGAGCAGCGCGTTGGTGGTCGTATGCACTTCGCAGTTCACGCCGAAGGCCTCGCAAAGCGCCGCCGTCTTCATCAGGCCCGTCACGCCGCCCTTCCACGAAACATCGCTACGGACAATATCAACGGCGCGTTGCGCCAGATACTGCGTTGTGCTGAACAGTCCACCTGGAGTGGACTCGACACCCGCGATGGGAATCTCCAGCGCCCGGCACAGCTCCTGGTAGCCGTAGAGGTCGTAGTCGGAGAGCGGCTCTTCAAACCAGTAGTAGTTCAACCGCTCCAGTTCGCGCCCGATCCTGAGCGCCTGCTGCTGGTTGTAGCCCGCAACCGGATCGGACATCAGGACCATCTCGTCGCCCAACTCCGAGCGCAGGGCGCGATACGCCTCCACATCCCGCGCCGGGTCGCCCCAGGGATGAATCTTGTAGGCGCGGTAGCCCTGCTTGCGGTACTCCCTGGCCTGCTGAACAAAGGCCTCGGCCGAAGGCAGAATCAGCGAGCTGGCGTAGGCGGGCAACTTCGTGCGGTAGGCGCCCAGCAGGCGGTAGAGCGGCAGCCCGGCGGCCTTGGCGCCTAAGTCCCACAGCGCCACATCGACCGGGCCATGCGCGTAAATGGGAAGAAATCCCCACCAGCGGTCCATGCGCCGCACTTCCTGCCAGAGCAGCTCGCGATCGAGCGGATCCTTGCCGATCAGCAGCGGGCGAATGATGCTGCCGATCAGGTGCGCGGTTGCCTGTCCGCTGCGTCCACCCCAGGCAAAAGCGTTGCCCTCGATGCCCTCATCGGTTTTGATCTCGATGAAGACGATATCGTGCGCGGCCTTGCCGCCTTTCACGCCTGCTGAAACCATCTCGCAGTGAGGATTCGCAATCACGCTGATGGCAATTTCCGTAATCTTCACAAGCAATCTCCCGTTCTCACCGCTCAGGATCCACCGGATAGCCGCGGCTCACGTAACTGTCAATGATGCCGGCATAAACCGACTTCCACCCGCCCTCGAACTCCTCCGGAGGAATGCCATCAGGCCAGACGCTGATGTAGAGGTAATGCAGCTCGCGATCAGGCAGCAGATTTTCAACCCAGTGCTCGGTGCGCGGAGGAACAAAGGCAACCGCCGGCGCCGTGACGCGCTTCGATTCCCCGCCGATGAAAATCTTCGCCTCGCCGCTCCAGATCAGGTAGATCTGCATAAAGGTCTCATGGCTGTTCGGCGGGGTGGCGCCGCCGGGCCGCACCATCTGCAGCACGGCCTCACAGGCTTTGGTTTCGTCGCGCGGCAGCAGCATGACGAATTCATTGCCCGCGCAGCGGAAGGGCTCGCCTTCGCTGAATTGCTTCACGTAGATCATGTCTCTCCCGTGGTATTGCAGTGACGATCAGAGGCTCAGGCGGAACCGTCGAGCGCCGGTTTGCCGTCAGGCGAACACGGCATTGAAGCTCGGATTCAATCGATCCTGCTGCAATTATCCACGACCTAACAGAGCACGTTTCCGCTGCAAGAGGCTCTGGTTTCAACTATCGGAATGGCGAGACATGAGTTCAGGACGTGGCGCAATCGCCAGAAAGGCGACAACTCTGACTTTGCCGCGCTTGCCTTCCTTGCTATCCTTTCCCCACATGGAAATCGCGGCGATTCAGACGCATGGCCTCACGCGGTCCTTCGATGAGCTGGTTGCTGTCAACAACGTCACGCTCCGTGTGGCGCAGGGACAGTTCTTCGGTTTTCTGGGGCCAAACGGAGCCGGTAAATCCACAACGATCAAAATGCTTACCGGCCTGCTGGAACCAACCGCGGGAAGCATCGAGATCCTGGGCCAGCCGTTGAATGCCAGCGCGCTTGAACTCAAGCGTCAGATTGGCGTGGTGCCCGAAGGCATGGCTCTGCTGGGGCGGCTGACCGCGCCCGAGTACCTGCACTTTGTGGGGCGCATGTACGGCCTGGACCGCGAGACCACCGCGCGCCGGACCGAAGAGCTGCTTGACTTCATGCAACTGGCCGGCGACAGCCGCAAACTCGTCACTGACTTCTCGCACGGCATGCAGAAGAAGCTGGCGCTGGCCGCCGCCGTCATTCACGGCCCCAAAGTGCTCTTCCTCGACGAGCCGTTCGAGGGAGTGGACGCCATCGCCGCGGGCATGCTGAAGACCATGCTGCAAGGCATGATCCAGCGCGGCGCGACGATCTTTCTCACCAGCCACGTGCTGGAAATCGTCGAGCGCCTCTGCAGCCACGTGGCCATCATTCACCAGGGCCGCCTGGTCGCCAACGGATCCCTTGATGAATTGCGCGCGGGTGTGGCTTCCACGTTGCCCGGCACCGAGAGCAGCCAGCGTCTTACGCTCGAAGAGATCTTTCTCTCGATCGTCGGAGCCAACGGAACGGAGCCTGCCCAGGAGCTGTCATGGCTGGCATAAGCGGCGCCGGCAGGTACGGGCGCAGCGAGACGCCCGTCCACTGGGCCCCGGCCACGGGCGGCATTTTCAGCCGGCTGGCGCTGGCGCAGTACGCGGCGTTGACCGCCATGCGCTGGCATGCCTTCCGCAACGGAATGCGCTCGACCCGCGGCGCGCTGGAGGCGGCCGCCGGCGGCCTCAATTATCTCGTGTACGCCGGGATGGGTCTCAGCGTGGGCGCCGGCCTGGGCGCGAGCGCATACTACCTGACCTCTCACAACCACCTGTGGGCGTTGCCAGCTCTGCTGTGGACCGTGTTCTTCGTCTGGCAGACAACGCCTATAGCAGTGGCCTCCTTTCAGCAGCAATTCGATTTGGCTGGCCTGCTCCGCTTTCCGCTGGGCTTCCGGCCGTTCTTTGTACTCCATCTTCTCTTCGGCCTGATCGATATCTCCGCCGTACTCGGCGCTTTGGCGAGTTTTGGAATCTGGATTGGAATTGTCCTGGTCCGACCCGATCTCTCTACGTGGGTTGCGCTGGTCCTGGTTGTCTTCGGCATCTTCAACGTCCTGCTTTCACGCGCCATCTTTGCCTGGTTTGACCGATGGCTGGCGCAGCGCAAAACGCGCGAGATTGTAAGCGTCTTGCTTCTGGTGGGCGTGCTCGGCCTGCAGTTCCTCAATCCGGCCGTGCGTGAACACCGGCGTTCCGCGCCCTTCACTCCCGAGTCGCGAGTTGCTACCCAGCAACGGCTGGCTCAGGCGGATGCTGTGCAGAGATGGTTTCCGCCGGGCGCGGCTGGCCGGAGCATCGAGCGCGCCGCCAATGGCCACGCCGCGGAGTCACTGGCATACGTGGGGCTCCTCGGCTTGTATCTTCTGGCCGCCGGATGCCTGCTTGCCGTGCGCCTCCGCGCCGAACACCGCGGCGAAAGCATGAGCGATTCTCCCACGGCTCAGAAAACGGCAAAGCGAGCAAGCGGCGCAGGGAGCAAAGTCTCCCTCGCGATTGGCGGGTCGGGCCCCATCAGCGCCATCATCGAAAAGGATTTGCGTACGATCATGCGATCGCTGCCGCTGCTCTACATGATCGGCGCGCCACTGCTGATGGTCATCGTTCTCGCAAGCCTGATACACAACGGCCATGCAAGCTGGCAGGCTCAAATGGCGGTACCGCTCTGCATCGCCTACGCGCTGCTCGGATTCACACAGATGATCTACAACAACCTGGGCGCCGAAGGCTCAGGCATTCAACTGCTCTTTCTTTCGCCAACGCCTGTCCGCACGGTGCTCCTGGCCAAGAATCTCTTCCATGCCCTTATCTTTGCCCTGGTTGCGCTGGCAGCCGGCGCCCTGGCCTGCCTGCGGCTGGGCGCCCCCGATCCAGCGTGGCTGGCGGTCACGGTAGCGTGGCTGGTATTCGCGCTACCGCTGCACCTCGCTGTCGGCAACCTCTTTTCGCTCACCATGCCTCGGCGCATCAACCTGAGCCGCATCGGCCGCCAGCGCGGCGCGGGAGCTTCAGGGTTGCTCAGCATGCTGGTGCAGGTGGCCGTCGTGGCAGTGGGCGCGGTGGCAGTCACCCTGTGCTGGTACTTCGGACACTTTTGGCTGGCGGCTCCGCTTCTTCTCGCGCTCGCCATCCCTTCGCTGCTTGTCTGGATGCGCACTCTCGCCGGCGCTGAAGCCATGGCCAATCGCCATCGGGACGAACTGATCAGCACGCTGGCAAAGACGGAATAAGGCCCCGTTCGCCTTCAAGCGGGCAGCGGAAAAAAGTGCAATTGGCAGGCGAATTCGGCTGGAGAAATCCCACCGGGGCTGAAGCCCGTTCTTTGTTTTGTCGCAATTGCGGCACGACTGAAGTTCCGCGCGCGGCGGATAGGCGTGCCCTGTTACAAGACCCCGATCGAGTCGAGTTTTTCCGCTCGCCGCGGCGAGTGAAGTCGTGCCCCGTTACAGCATACTTGCGCGAACACGTTCTTCCGCAGCCTGCTCAAGCAGTTCCAGAGGCCCCAGCCTCTGCCGGGTCTGGAGCCATTTCCTCTGCCGCGTGATACGTGAATCAACCTGCGCTTAACAAACTCCGCTACCTCGCGCGGCTACGATAAGCAGGAATCATCGCGGCGGGACACACGGGCAGGATTCCTGCTCCAGCCTCACGCGGAACCCGCTAAGACCAACCACCGCTAATGACATGCTGCCAATGACCTCACTTGAGATAAGCATGCACCAGATCGATCAGATCCTCGGCCAGTTCCGGGGCAATCTGCTCCTTGGCGCCGTCTGCAAGGTGGAAGCGAATATGCGTTTCCAGCACCTCGCCCATCAGCGCGTTTACGCCGCCGCGCACCGCCGCCAGCAGCATGAGCTGATCCCCGCAATCCTCCTCTGCCGTCAGCGAGCGCTCCACCGCGTCGAGTTGCCCGCGCACTTTTCTCAAACGTTGCAGCAACTTCACCTTTTCCCGATCATGTTGGGACATGGCCCACCTCCATCTTTCCCTTCTGAATATACCAATCCCCGGTATCGTAGATACCCACCGGGGGTATAATAGCCTTTCATACGATGCGTCTACTTCGGCTCATTCCGCGTTTCGCCTCGCCTGCCTCTCTGGCCGTCGCGGCGCTCTTTGGCGCAGCTCTTGCGGCTGCACAGCCGCCGGACGCGCTGCCTTCCGCGCCGGAACCGCAGCTCAAGCGGGTCCAGTTCAGCCCGCAGGAAATGCCATCGCTCATCCTCCGGTGGAATCCGCTGGAGGGTGCGGCGAACCCAACTCCGGCCGCCGACCCCGGTCAACGCGAGAGCGAGGACATTCCCATCGTATCCATGACGCCCCACTTCGAGGGCAGTCAATATTGGCTTTCAGGACAGGCAAACATTATCTTCCAGGGCCGCCTGCCGTTTCATTCTCTTTATCAGGGACCCAATAGCTTCCGCAACTCGGCCGAATACAAAACGTCGCTGCTCGGTACTTTATACACGGCTTATCGCCCAACTCATTCGATTCGTTACAGCAACGATCTGATTCTCGACGTGGAAAGTGCCGGCGGGCGCGGACTGAGCCAGGCCCTGGGGCTGGCCGGCTTTACCAACCTGGATGTGGTGCGCAATCCTTACCTGAGTGCGGCGCCCTACCTGGCCCGCTACGAGATTCATCAGGTCATCGGCCTGACGACGCAGACCATCAACCAGGAATTGGGTCCCTTCACACTGGCCCCGAAGGCGCCCGTGCGCCGCATTGAGTTCCGCGTTGGCAGGATGACGTTGCCAGACTTCTTCGACGTGAATCCCGTCGGCTCTGACAGCCACCTGCAATTCATGAACTGGACCGTGGACGACAACGGCGCATGGGACTACGCCGCCGACACCCGCGGCTATACGGTGGGCGGCATGGCTGAGTACGACGATCGCGCATGGAGCGTGCGCTACGGAGTTTTCGCCATGCCCGTAGTTGCCAACGGCATCGACCTGGACTGGGCCTTCAGCCGCGCGCACGGCCAAAACGGCGAGTTTGAACTGCGCCACAGCTTTGTGCCGGGGCGCGAGGGCGCAACCCGGCTCCTGTTCTTCGCCAATCGCGCTCACATGGGCAACTATCGCGAGGCGGTCATCGACTTCCTCAACGGCCGAGACACCGCGCTTTATGGCGTCACCCGGCCCACCATCACGTTGCATGAACACTTTGGCGCGCTGAAATACGGATTCGGATACAACACCGAGCAGGACATTACCAAGAACCTGCGGGTCTTTGGCCGATTTGGCTGGAACGAGGGCCAGCACGAATCCTTCTGTTACACCGAGGTAGACCAGACCGTTGTGTCCGGCGCCGATTACGCAGGAAGACGGTGGCATCGCCCGGTGGACAAGATCGGCGCGGCCGTGGTCTCCAACGCCATCAAGAAGGACCACCAGAATTACCTGAAGCATGGCGGCCTGGGCTTCCTGCTGGGCGACGGCAATCTCAGTTATGGGCGCGAGAATATCGTGGAAACCTACTACAACTGGCACGCCTGGCGAGGCATGTTCTACGCAGTAGATATACAGCACCTGAATAATCCCGGCTACAACCGCGTCCGCGGTCCGGTGTGGGTGGGCTCTGTGCGGGCGCACGTGGATTTTTGAATATAGACTCAGTTTGCCGATTGCACGTACACATGCAATTCTTACGGCAATCTCCGAAGGGAAGCCGATAGTTTCAGCGCGCCTACGCTCGCTCCGCAAGCCAGCAACAGTAGTTCGCCGCTCCCCGGCCCCTGATCCCTGACTGCCCCTTTGCTCTAAACTCGAAGGCAGGATCAATTCATCCCGAGGATCGCACCGTGAAAAGTTCGCGACTTACGCTCCTGGCCCTCTCCGCGCTTCTGATGCCCGTCTTGGCCGCTCCGCTGCACGCGCAAAAGACGCTGCCTCTTGCCACCTCTCAGGGCTCCTCGGTTCAGGACCGGCGCGCCGCGCTGAATGAGGTCTTCGACGACTACTGGCAGGATGTCCTCCAGCGTAATCCGGAGTTCGCCTCCACGCTCGGCGACAAGCGCTATAACGACCGCGTTTCGGATTACTCGGTCCGGGCGATCAACGACTGGCTGGCAGACGAGCAGAACTACCTCATGCGCCTGGCCGCCATCGATCCCACCGGATTCACTGACCAGGAGAAGATCAGCCGGGACCTGCTGCTGCGCAAGTTTGCCGATGACATGGAGGGCGCGGAGTTCAAGCAATGGGAGATGCCGGTCACGCAGATGGGCGGCATTTACGACACCTATCCGGAATTGGTGGCCGAACTGAACTTTACCACGGTCAAGGACTACGAAGACTGGATCGCTCGTCTCCGCGCGATCCCCAAGGCCTTTGACCAGGTGACGACGAACATGTCCATCGGCATGGAAGACCATCGCCTTCCGCCCAAATACCTGATGGAAAAGGCGCTCGAACAGGTGAAGCAACTGGCCGGCCAGAAGCCGGAAGACTCGCCACTGGCGCTGCCGCTCAAGAAGTTTCCCGCTTCGATTCCCGCCGCCGAGCAACAGCAGATCAAGACTGAAATGCTGTCTGTCATCGCCAAGCAGGATCTGCCCGCCTACGCCAGCTTCGCGCGCTTTCTTGAAGTCAGCTACATACCAGCCTGCCGCACCGATCCGGGCATCTGGGCGCTGCCGGATGGAGCCAAGTATTACCGCTTCCTCGTCCGCCACATCACCACCACCGATCTCACCCCGGAGCAGATTCACCAGATCGGCCTCGAAGAAGTGAAGAAGGATGAGGCTGCAATGCTGGTGATTGCGCAGAAGCTGGGATTCAAAGACCTGGCGAGCTTCCGCGCCAGCATCAAAACTAATCCGAAGTTGCATCCCACCTCGCGCGAGGCGCTGCTCGACGCCTATCGCGGCTACCTGAAGCCGATGCAGGCCAAGCTGCCGCAGCTCTTCGGTCACCTGCCCAAGGCTCCCTTTGAGGTGGTTCCGGTTCCGGGTTACTCAGAGGAGACCGCGCCACCGGCCTACTATGAACCAGGCGCTCCCGACGGCAGCCGCCCTGGCCGTCTCTTCATCAACACGTATGACGCCACCAGCCGCAATCTTTGCGACGTGGAAGCCATTGCCTACCACGAAGGCCTCCCGGGCCATCATCTGCAAATCTCCATTGCCCAGGAACTCCAGGGCATTCCAGCCTTCCGCCGCTTCGGCGGGGGCTACACGGCTTACACCGAGGGCTGGGGCCTCTACGCCGAGCAGCTCGGCAAGGATGTCGGCTTCTATCAGGATCCCTACTCCGATTACGGCCGTCTCCAATCCGATATCTGGCGCGCCATCCGCTTGGTCGTCGATACCGGCGTTCACAATGACCACTGGTCCCGCCAGCAGATGGTGGATTATTTCCACCAGCACTCGGCCATCGACGAAACCAGCATTCAGGCCGAGGTAGACCGTTACATCGCGTGGCCCGGACAGGCGCTTGCCTACAAGATCGGCCAGCTCAAGATCCTTGAGCTGCGCGCTCGCGCCCAGAAAGCCCTCGGGAGCAAGTTTGACCTGCGCGCCTTTCACGATGAAGTGCTCGACTCGGGAGCCTTGCCCCTGGATACGCTCGACAGCCGCGTGAACGCATGGATTGCGGACCAGAAGAAAGCGGCCGAGTGATCTGGAGTAAACCGGTGGGGCAGCCTGCCCGGCAATTACAATTGCATCCAGCAGTCATTCCCCGCAAGGAGCCAACGCATTGCCGCAACGCACTTTTAGCATTATCAAGCCGGACGCCGTCCGCAACGGCTACACCGGCGCCATTCTGGCCGAAATTGAAAAGGCCGGCTTCCAGATCATATCGATTCGCAAGCAGTCCATCTCAAAGGCGCAGGCGGAGGGCTTTTACTACGTTCACAAGGAGCGGCCCTTCTTTGACAGCCTCACTACTTTCATGTCTTCCGGACCGCTGGTTCTGATGGTATTGGAGAAGGACAACGCGATTGCCGACCTGCGCGCACTAATGGGCGCGACCAACCCCGCCAACGCCGAAGAGGGAACCATCCGCAAGAAGTTTGCCGGCTCCATTCAGGAGAACGCCATCCACGGCTCCGACGGCGCAGAGACCGCGGCCTTCGAGATCGGCTACTGGTTCGCGGGATACGAATTGATCTAAACCGGCCGCGGCAGAGAGTGCTTATCCGAAGAGATCGTCAATCTTCTGCCGCAGCGCGGCGACCTCCTGACGCAAATCTGACACGGCTGCTTCCAGTTGCGCGATCCGTTCCTGCTCATCGTTCCCGTCGCCACCCGATGCGGTTTGAGCGGCTGCAACCGGCAGCGACTCGACCGACCCCGATAACAGATGCGCATAACGCGCTTCCTTGGTGCCGGGCTGACGCGGCAGGACTGCGGCGAGTGGCGGCTCGCGCTCCATCAACTTTTGCAGCCCCGCCAACACGTCGCCAATCTCGTCGAAGCAGTGCAGGCGCTCCGTGCGGCTGCGCAACTCGCCCGGCGTCTGCGGCCCGCGCAGCAGCAGAACACAGACAAGCGCCGACTCGGCACGGCTCAGGTTGAAGGCCTCGCCCATCCAATGCTCGAACTTGGAAACGCGTCCCTCGGCACCGCGAGCTGGACCTGCCAGGCGCATTTCCTCCAGTCCGTGCAAGGCCTGGCGTACGGCGTCTTCGTCCAGGTTCATCACCGGTTCGCGGTTGGAGCGCTGATTGCAGGCGTTGACGAGCGCATTCAGCGAAAGGGGATAGTAATCCGGCGTGGTGGCTTCCTTTTCCATCAGCGCGCCCAGAACGCGGGCTTCAGTAGCGGTAAGTTTGATGGGATCGTTCGGTGTCATGCTTCTATTTTGACATTCATCAGAAGAGCGCGATCCTGCTCCTTCCGCTTCGATCGCGGAGCCATCCAATCAGAATTACGAGCGCGTCCGGACCAATACCCGCTCCGCTTCTTCCGCCTGCGTTTGACGGTTGCGGGTCAGCAGAAAGTAAACCACCGGCGTGACCACCAGGCTCAATACCATCGAGACAGTAAGGCCTCCAATGACGGCGATCGCCAGCGGCTGAAGCATCTCAGAGCCCGAGCCGATGGCGAAGGCCAACGGCAGCATTCCGCACACCGCCGCAATAGCCGTCATCATGATGGGACGCAGACGGCGCTGTGCGGCCTGCAACATCGCCTCCCTCGCCGGTACGCCCTCGGCGCGATACTTTTCATCGGCATCGAGGAGCAGAATTCCATTCTTAGCGACGATGCCGATGACCATGATGAGCCCCATGAATGAAGCCACATTGAACGTGGTCCCTGTAATCAGCAGCGCCACAATAACACCCGAGATCGAAAGCACCGACGAAGCCAGAATCGCGGTTGGAGCAGGAAAATTGCCGAACTCCGTCAGCAGAACGCCGAACACCAGCGCCAGCGCCAGCAGCAGAACACGCAGCAGGTCGTGAAAGGACTTCTGCTGCTCCTGGTAGGTGCCTCCGTACTCGACGCGCACCGAAAGAGGCAGATGCATGCCGGTGACGGTTTGGCGGACCTTGGACATGATGCCGCCCAGGTCGGAGCCCTCAAGATCGCCTGTGACCACGATCAGCCGCTGCATATTTTCGCGGCGAATCTCATTCTGCGGCGGTAGCTCCTCGATGGTGGCCAGCGAACCCAGCGTGGCCGTGTGACCGGAGGCGCTGTTGAAGACCGTGTTGCGGATCGCGTCCAGCGAGGTCCGCGTCTCATCGCCCAGACGCACGCGAATCGTGTAGGGGCGATCGTTGGCGATCAGCGGATTGGGAATGTCGATCCCGTCCAGGATCGACGTCGCGTCCTCCGCAACCTCGGCCGGATTGAATCCCAGCCTGGCCGCGGTCACCGGATCGACCTGAAAGTTGGTTGCTGGTCCGCTGATGGTGTCCTCGATGCCGTTCCGCACGTCCACTACGCCGGCAACCTTGCTGATCGCGTCGCCCACTCTGGGCCCCAGTTTCGATAACACGGCCGGGTCTTCAGAGAAAAGTTTGATCTGAATCGGCTCCGGCGCGTTCGACAAATCGTTA
>JAJZVZ010000205.1 GCA_021846945.1 Acidobacteriota bacterium
TTTTCTTTGGCGCTATCCGGGATGATGATTCCACCAGGAACAACAGTTTCGCCCGCTTCGACGCGACGGACTAGGATCCGGTCGTGGAGCGGGGTGAATGTGGTAGTTGCCGATGTTAGTGCCATTTTGCTTCTCCCAAGGGAAGGCAAGTTTGAGTTCCTGCCGCGAATGTTCGTTTCTTTAGAAGGAGGTATCTGATTTCACAGACTGCGCTTGAAAGGAATGCAGCGGCGCGTCCGGTCTAGCACTCTACTCACAGAGCCTCTGGCACTCTGCCCGCCCAATTGCTAACGATAGCCCTGTCCAAAGCAGCTTACTGTGCAGAATTGACCATCATCTGGTGCTCGCGGCTACAAGGGTGTTCATGACAGCCCTTAAAAAACTACAGAGTCTGGAGTGGCGACGCTCGATCAACTCACGACGGCGTGAGGAACCCGCCCTAAAGTGAGCAATTGGGATCAGCTATTACTGCTGGTTCGCGTCATCATCGTTGTGGAGTTGTGGACGGAAATGGAGAGCAGTTTCCGATGCAAAGCACATCGATGGCGAAACTTCTGATTCGATATGCTGTCGGTCGCCCACGAGGAGGCACACAATGCGCAGCTTTTGGGAACAGACCGGCGTCCTGGGCCCGATCTATCGATTGCTCGGGCAAGGCGTGAATGACAACGATATTGCGCTCAGACTGAACGTAACCGAAGAGAAAGTACAAGGCTGCGTAGCCTGGCTTATCCATTTCTTAAAGTTGAAGAATCGTCAGGAGCTGGTGCTATACGCTTCGGCCGCCGCGTGATTTTCGAGATCCGCACATCGGCGACGCTTTGCGTGACCTGATAGTAGTCCCGCGCTGATTTAAGACCGCTTAGTCGACAAAAGAGCATGAAGGCCGGGCGTGAAAACTGGTCGATAGTTCAGACCGGCGCCGAAGGTTCGGCACGCGGATGATCGTGGGCGCCTTCTCATTGCGAAAATCTGATGCAAGTTGGGCGTTTGGGGAGCACCTGCCAGCTGCGTGGCCGTGTTCGGTTGGCTCGCAAAGGGGTTTTGTAGCCTCTTCGGTCCTCCACGTCACGAAGTGTGATCGGAGTATGATTAGGGGGGATCCTGCTCACACTCTTGGGGTTGGAGACGCGACCGAAAGGAGGCGAACCGATGGACCATGCTCCTTCAAACACATTCGATCCGGTGGCCTTTCTTGCAAAAATCTCCATTATTCCGAGAAATGTCGAATTGCGGCCGAAGGAACGGTTCTTTTCGCAGGGAGATCCCGCTGATGCAGTCTTCTACCTGCAGACGGGGCGCGCCAAAATCACGGTTGTTTCAAAGGGCGGCAAAGAAGCTACCATCACCCTGCTCGGATCGCGAGACTTTGTGGGAGAGGAAGCGTTAGCTGCGGTGGCCGGCTTGCGGCTGGCATCAGCTACGGCGATCACCGCTTGCACCGCGCTCAAGATCGGCCGCGAAGAGATGGTCCGGGTGATGCGTGAAGAGCACGAGTTCTCTGAAGCGTTCTTAACGTTTTTGTTGGCGCGCAGCATGCGGATTCAGGCGGACCTTGTCGATCAGCTGTTCAATTCCAGTGAAAAACGCCTGGCGAGAATACTCCTTCTGATGGCGGAGTTCGGCAAGCCTGGCGAGCCGGAGATCTTGATTCCCAAGATCTCGCAGGAGACGCTGGCGGAGATGATAGGCACCACGCGATCGCGGGTGAGCTTTTTTATGAATCGCTTTCGCAAGCTGGGTTTCGTTGATTACGATGGGCGGATTCGGGTGCACAAGTCTTTGCTGAACGTGATTCTCCACGATCAACTGCCTGATGACAACGCCGCTAAACCCCATATTCCTGATGTTCCACAAAGACGACGCAACTCCACCAAAAGCAAACTTAAAGGTCAAAGTAATGATCCCTCGCACCTGACTGATTTGCGCCAACCATCGTGAATCTGACTCGAAGGTTTAATGGTTCCCAGACCTGAAGTGTCTCTGGAGAGCGACTATGGGCACGACGAGTGGAAGCAGGAGGTATATCGACTGTCGGCGGTATTCGGCCATTGCGCTCCCCTTTCTGTTCAACTCGTCGCCAATCTCGGCACGAGCGCCTTCGCGATTATTGACCTCCCACGCGTGCAATAACATGAGTATGTGATTGATGGACAGCGAAACGAAATAGAAACCAAAGGTTAACTGCTGATAGGTATTGGCGCGCCACAACAGGAATGCCCCGAGACAGAGGCACAGCAGCGCTGTACATGCGAAATTACCGATGGCGAACGTGGGCCCCAGGGTCGCTATGTGAATTGCGGCGAGTTTGCGGGGATCAATCACATGGACCGTAGGATATTTTCTCTGGCTGAAAGGTTCACTCCGCTTCTTGTCTACTGTGATTAGTAGGATTCTATGTTTGCCATACCGTCTGGTCCCGTCTGGAGTCTGCTCCGAAGAAATCTGCCGAACTGTTCAAAATTGACCAACTCTCCAAATTGCGTAGTGAAATCATCACAGTAGCGACATGTGCGCCACCTGTTTGGTCATTACACGTTGCTCTCCCGGGTCCCACAGGAAGAGGCAGGCACGACCTAAAGTGGCGGCAGTGCTGAACTTCGAACAACGGGCTTTGTCGATCACCGGCAGAATTATGCGAATACCAGAATTCTTCAAGCGCGACCGGACATTCCGGCAGCCAATCATCTGGGTAACCACCCTCTTCATGGTCTTGTTTCATCTTGGGGCACTGGCGGCGTTGTTTGTATTCAGCTGGAAAGCTCTCATCGTTTCCGTGCTGTTGTGGTGGGTCGCCGGAAGCCTGGGAATCGGAATGGGCTACCACCGCCTGCTGACGCATCGCGGATACAAGACTCCCAAGTGGATGGAATATGTTCTTTCGGTGTGCGGCACGCTGGCCCTGGAAGGTGGCCCGCTGCTCTGGGTTGCGACCCATCGCCAGCATCACCAGAATACTGACAGAGAGGGAGACCCGCATTCTCCCCGTGAAGGTGGTTTTTGGGCGCATATGGGCTGGGTTCTGACCGGACAGACCATGCAACATAACTCCGCAGAGCTGTTGCCCTATGTACCCGAACTTCGCAAGGATCGATTCCATGTTTGGATCAGCCGGTGGCACTGGGTGCCAATCACGCTATTGGCGATCCTCCTTTTTGCGATTGGCGGATGGCGGTACGTCTTGTGGGGCATCTTTCTTCGGACGGTGATCGGGCTCCACTCGACCTGGCTGGTCAACTCCGCAACGCATTTGTGGGGAAAACAGCGCTTTCGCACCCACGACGATTCAAAGAACAGCTTTTGGGTGGCTTTGCTGACCTTTGGTGAGGGTTGGCATAACAACCACCACGCCTTTCCTCAGTCAGCGCGGCATGGCCTAGCCTGGTACGAAATCGACGTAAACTGGTATGGAATTTGGATGCTGCGGGCACTTGGTCTCGCCTGGGACATTAAAGTACAGAAGCTTACTCCACCACTTATCACTTCAGCCGCTTCGCCTGTCCATGCGCCGATGAACGCCCTTTTTATTTATCCGAAATTTCCGGAGACGTTCTGGAGTTTTAGATACGCGCTGTCGTTCCTTGGCAAACCGGCGGCGCAACCTCCGCTGGGCCTGATGACAGTAGGCGCGCTGCTGCCGAAGCACTGGAACAAGCGCCTCGTTGATATGAATGTGCAGCGGCTCTGCAATCGGGACCTGGCGTGGGCGGACGTGGTTCTGCTAAGCGGCATGCACATCCAGCGCGACGCGTTGGTGGCAGTCGTGGAGCGTTGCCGGGCGCTTGGCTTGAGGACCGTCGTGGGAGGCCCAATTACGAGCAGTTTTCCGGCGGCCGACCTGAAAGCGGATCACGTGGTCATTGGCGAAGCAGAGGGGTTGATAGCGGGCCTGGCGCGAGACCTGGAACAGGGTACAGCCAAGGCGGTTTACCAAGCCGCCCAAAGGCCGGAGATGCGAACCAGCCCTGTCCCTGATGTAAGTCTGATCAATATGAAGCGCTACTCTACCATGACTGTGCAGTACTCGCGCGGCTGCCCATTCAACTGCGAGTTCTGCGACATCATCGAGATATATGGCCGGCGACCGCGAACCAAAGAGGTGGCACAGGTGCTCGCCGAACTCGATCAGTTGCGTTTGGCGGGTTGGCGGGAATCGGTCTTCATCGTTGACGACAATTTCATCGGTAACAAGGCAAGGGCGAAGGAATTGTGTATTGCACTGGCCACGTGGCGTGTGCAGACAAAGACCAACTTTGGCTTCATCACCGAGGCATCGCTGAATCTGGCAGACGACCCTGAACTGATGCAGTTAATGAAGGACGCCGGCTTCAAATCGGTTTTTCTGGGCATTGAAACTCCGGATGAATCCGGTCTGATTGCGAGCAATAAGCTGCAAAACACACGGCGCAGCCTGCTGGATAGCGTCGCGACCATCCAGAGTTTTGGAATGCAGGTAATGGGAGGCTTCATCCTGGGCTTCGACACTGATGGCGAGGATATCTTCGACCGCATGGTCGAGTTTATTCAGCACAGCGGTATTCCCGTCGCCATGGTTGGTCTGTTACAGGCCATGCCCGGCACGCAACTGTTCCGGCGCCTGAGTCAGGAGGGCAGAGTTCTTGATTCCGGGAGCGGCGACAACACAGCTAGATCATTGAACTTTCTTCCGCAGATGGATCCAAACCGGCTGGTTGAAGGCTATCGCTCCGTATTGAAAAGAATCTATTCCTGTGAAGCCTACTACGAGCGCGTCAAGCTCTATCTGAGCCGCATTCAGCCGCGGACGGATCGACGAGGACATGGAGATCATAATACCAAGGAGAAATGGATCACCCGCGGCAATGCCCGTGCCTTCGTTATGTCTATCATTCGCCAGGGAGTCCTCGGTCGCCACCGTTGGAGTTATTGGAAGTTTCTATCGACTGTGGTCACTCGCTATCCCTACTGTATCGGCACCGCTATGACGCTCGCGGTGATGGGCTACCACTTCCAGGTCATGACAAAGAGACTTACAGCCGCTGCAGATACGGCTAAGCTCTCGACTGCATTTCAAGAGATAGTCCTCCATGGGCCAAACAGACCATCCCTGTAGCGATCCGGCGCGCGAAGCCCTCACTCGCGAGCGGATGGGGAACTCTTGTCACGCACGATGGTCCTGACCGGCGCAGGTCCGGCGTTCTCAAGCTCATGAGAAAGTGAGCATTTGAGATCAGTAATCTCTTGGCGTAAGGTTGACAATCGGATCAAGGTAGCTTTCGTCTCAGTAATCTGATGCGCTCATCTGGAGTGCGGCGTAGGACAGGGGCCGCCCAAGGTTGTCACTGCCGAGGTGCGAGATGACCCATTTGCCCCCTGAGATTTCAGATCCGGCGGTCAACAATCCGTCACATTCCTCAATTTGTCAGAGAATGATGGATCTCGGTTATGTTGCAGGAAACCGCGTAAACCTATACGGCGAACATTTTCAGATAGTCTCGGATCCGTTTGTCGATGGGAATTGGGTAGCAGTTCGTGTCAGGAGCGAGAATGATCCGACGATACAGACGATTCGGCTCCCAGTTCGAGTTCTTTTGGGGCTGGCAAATTTGATGTCAAAACACGAGAGTTGATTCGGGCTCTATAACCCTTGAAATGAGGTCACTATGACGGTCATGACACGTATTTCGCTCTGTTTTTTGGCGACCTTCCTTGTCTTCTGCCAAGTACCGCTGTCTGCACAACGATCAGAGCAACAGGATAACCTCTGGGCATGCAAGAGCGGGTTGGACTCCTGCGACCGTTCTGCTCTAACCGCCGCGGAATCCCATGACATCGCCGTCAGTACTCATAAGCGCAATCTTGCGGATTGCAGATCTGGCGAAAGTTCGTGTGATCGAACCCAACTTACCCAACTCGAAATCATCGCGATGGCCGTCGCTGCGCACCAGACGAACGTTTCAAATTGCCTGGACGGTATCGGACCGTGCGATCATTCCGCGCTTACCAGTCGGGAATCTCGTTCAGTTGCACGCGCGGAGCACCAGCAGAATATCGCCCGCTGCAGAGATGGCAGGCAACCTTGTGACACTTCCACGCTGAGCAAGCAGGAAATGAGCGAACTAGCGATTGCCATTCACGAGCGCAATGTCTCGAATTGCACTGACCGAATAGGTCCCTGCGATGATTCGATGCTGACTCAAGCTGAAGCACAGGCAATAGCTGTCGCTGCTCGCGCCCGCAACCTGTCGAACTGCTCAGAGGATTCGGATCCCTGCGAGCGATCCCAATTGAGCCCCGCGGAAACGCGCGCTGTGGTGCTTGCCGAGCAGCAGCGCAACAGCTCCGCGTGCGCGGATGGCGCGGACACTTGTGATGTCTCCCGATTGACGGCATCCGAGGTCACCGCAATAGAAGCCAGGGAACACCGCCGCAACTTGAGAGCCTGCCAAACGGGATACGGGTATTGCGATCTATCTCGGCTTACGAAGGAGGAAGCACGCACCATTGCCGCGGAACCACCTCCGGCTTCCCGGTAACACCATTCTACACTCCATCCTGCTCAGTGTTGGTGTGCCCTGCCGGGAGCTTGCAGAACAGATGCCATAGAGCTTGCGGCGCCGAAGTGCCAAGCCGCAGCTCATCGGCGTGCACAATCCCTGTTTCAATGGGCATTATCGCCGGCGAGCGAAGCCTCTAGCTGAACCTGACGCGGCTGCAGGGTGACAGTCGCGATGTGAACTCCGAGGAACTTCGCTACCTGAACAGAATCAAGTTCAGCGGCATTGAACCGCCTGGAGATTCCGCTGAGTGCGTGGGACAAGGCGTGGTCAGTCGCGCTTTGCCGGGTTATGCCAAAGCCTCTCCGTGCACAGGGATCCTGGAGCCACATAAAGTGCCATCCGGCCTGACGAATCATGGTGTCGAATACGAACGCGGTAAGATCCGCCACCATCGTCCAACCGTCGCCGATTGGCTCCTGAAGCGGATCCAGCCGGTTCGGAAGGATGCATCCTTTGCGCAGAAAAACGGAATGCGGATTCACGGTCGTTCGCTTTTCGATACTGCAAGCGCAGCCGCAGGCCTCAAATCAGGCTCACTCACAATCGGAGGAACAACCGGCACGGCAATGCCCGGCTGCGGGAGCGGTTGTTCAGTCACATCTCCGGTAGCTGATTCTGCGCGGTCGGATTGCTCTCCAGAGAAACCCGTTGCATCTGGTAGGCTCGCACGGGGTGTCAGGTGGATTCCTCTGCGATAGCGGGAAGAGAGATGATTCTTAACGTCGCTTTTCTTGGTGAGACTCATGACAGCTCCAGCAATGCGGTTGCGATGCATGAACGGTGCTCGTCCGAAGCGGAGCCTGGATTGCCTAAGGCGAGAAGGCCAATGCTACTGTTTTGAGCATACGCCCCAATCTGTTCGCGTGCCGGCTATTGACGTCGAAGGCGGATCTTCCTCAAATCACATCTTGGTCACGAAGGACGGGAACGCGCCATGGTGCTGATCGATGCCATCGCCAGCGACAAGCCCGAATCTCACCCGGCCGCGTATCAGCTACTTCGTCCGCGTATGACCAGAGGCATCATGCGGCGCATCGGGTCAAGGTTTGGCACCGGCTGCCCATCGCACCTACGGAACAGAGCCATGGTTTTCTCCTCAGGTGGTTTCGACGGATCCGACATAGACTTTAGTTTTCCCGAGCAGCGGTGATCTTGCGCACGACAATCCCCTTACAGTGGCCGAAGAAGCGCACGATACTACGCATGCTTTGACTCGTTGTGCCGGGATCGTGATGAGAGCTCACGGCGCTACGCATTTTGCTGCGCTATTCAACGGTGGCATCATCTACAGATTCCTGGCCTATGGTGCCTGACCCGCTTATTACACTTTCTCCGGCGGTTTTGGCCGGCTCGGACTTAGCATTCGCGACAAATTGTGC
>JAJZVZ010000029.1 GCA_021846945.1 Acidobacteriota bacterium
GAAAGCAACTGAAGGTGATGAAGTGCAGCGCGTCCGCCCTCTGAAACCGCTTCAAACCGCTCGGCATGAGCCCCATCTTAGCGCCATACCGCCCGCTCATCGCAAGGAACGCGATGAACGGGGCACCGTTCTTCCTGACTCCGTCCAGCTCCTTACCGCCTTTGACCGGGCCACCTGCCCCTCATTTTGCGCAATCCGTACAATAGAAGTGGATGGCTTTTACCGAACAATATGACGTGGTTGTGGTGGGTGCGGGGCACGCCGGATGCGAGGCCGCCATGGCGGCTGCCCGCATGGGCTTGAAGACCGCGCTCATCACCATGAATCTGGACCTGATTGCGCAGATGAGCTGCAACCCGGCCATCGGTGGCGTGGCCAAGGGACACCTGGTGCGCGAGGTGGATGCGCTGGGCGGCATCATGGGCGAAGTGGCCGATGCCGTGGGCATTCAGTTCCGGCTGCTGAACTCGTCGCGGGGGCCGGCGGTGTGGAGTCCGCGGGCACAGTGCGACAAGCAACTCTATCGCGTGAAGATGCGCGAGGTGCTGGAGTCGCAGCCGGGGCTGCACATTCGCCAGGCAGAGGTCGTGGACCTGGTGGTTGAGGACAGCGATCAGGGGCTGGGCACAGAGGAAATTGATGAGCTTGCGGAGCTGCCGCGGCCGGAGCGGCCGCACCGGCGCGTGCTGGGGCTGAAGCTGCGCGACGGGCGCAGGCTGATGGCCGGTGCCACGATCATTACCACCGGCACGTTTCTCAATGGGCTGATTCACTGCGGCGAGGAGCGGTATCCGGCGGGGCGCAGCGGCGAGCCGGCCTCAGTTCTGCTGGGCGAGGCGCTCCGCGCTCTCGGCCTGCGAACTTGCAGGCTCAAGACCGGGACACCGCCGCGGCTGGATGGGCGAACGATCCGCTGGGAGATGTTTGAGGAGCAGCCGGGCGACGCGGACCCCACGCCGTTCAGCTTCAGGACGAAGAAGATCGTGCAGCCACAGGTGAGCTGCCACATCGCATTCACCACGCCGGAGACGCTGCAGCTGATTCGCGAGAACGTGCATCGCTCGGCGATGTATTCGGGGCGCATTCAGGGCATCGGGCCGCGGTATTGCCCGTCGATTGAAGACAAGGTCGTCAAGTTTCCTGACAAGACGCAACATCAGTTCTTTCTGGAGCCTGAGGGGCTGAACACGCACGAGGTGTACATCAACGGGATGTCAACCTCGCTGCCGATGGAAGTGCAGTGGCAGATGGTGCACTCGATTCCGGGGCTGGATGAGGCGGAGATGCTGCGGCCGGGATACGCCATTGAATACGACAGCGTGGACGCGACCGAGCTGGACCGGTCACTCCGCGTAAAGTGCATGGAAGGGCTGTATCTGGCCGGGCAGATCAACGGAACAAGCGGCTACGAAGAGGCGGCGTGCCAGGGCATCATGGCCGGCATCAACGCGGCGCTGTGGCTGAAGGGCGAGCCGCCTTTCACCATGGACCGCAGCGAAGGCTATACGGGTATTCTGATTGACGATCTGATCTCGAAGGGCACGAATGAGCCGTACCGCATGTTCACGTCGCGGGCAGAATTCCGCCTGCACCTGCGCATTGACAACGCCGACCGGCGGCTGACTCCGCACGGGCGGCGGTTGGGGCTGATCAGCGGCGAAGCCTGGGCGGAGTTTGAGCAGAAGCAGGCGCGGATGACCGCGCTGGAGCGGCTGCTCACCACCGGCAAGGTGGATCCTGAGCGGCTGGAAAAAGCCGGATTGGGCGGGATGACGGCGATCACAGGGCTGACCTGGGCGCAACTGCTCAAGCGGCCCGAGGTGACGATCGAGGCAATGCTGCGCGTGCTGCGGGGCGAGCTGATGAACCAGCCGATGCTGGCGAGATTTGCGGCAATCCCTGATGCGACTGCCGAGTTGTCGGCTGTGCCGTCTTCTGCCAAGGCCTCGGACGGATCCGCTCAGGATGACAGCAGCTTGCATGTTGCGCGGGCGACGCTGCGCAACGAGGCGCGCGCAGTGGAGACTGAAATCAAGTTTGCCGGTTATCTGGAGCAGCAGAAGAGGTCGATTGAGAAGCTGAAGGCTGCCGAAGCGGCATCAATTCCGGAGTGGATCGAATACGGCGCGATCAGTGGGCTTTCGCGCGAGATGCGCGAAAAGCTGGAGCGGGTGCGTCCGGCCACGATCGGGCAGGCCAGCCGGATTCCCGGCGTGACACCGGCGGCGTTGAGCCTGGTGCATGTGGCGATACGGATACAGGGGCAGATGCAAAGAATCCAGCCGCAGCGGGAAGCGGGTTAAAAGGTAGACAGCGCAATCCGGCTGCCATCGAGCCGCAAATGAGCGCAGGTGATTACACCGCGCCTACTGGCTTTTCTTGTCGCCCTTCGAGAAGATCGGAATGTGGAAGGGCAGTTCGGATCCGGATTGCTTTTTCGACTTTGATTTGTCGGTATTGTTTACCGGCAGCGCGGTCCGCTGAGAATTGACGCACATCCAGCGGCCGTGGAGCCGTTCGAACACCTGGGTAAAGACCCCATTTTCATCCACTTCAGCGGAATTGACCCGGTGGTGCAGCTTGTAGGTACCGTTGGCTACGGCGGTGTCTCCCAGCATCCGCACACTGACAACTTTCTGGGTGAGATAGAGGGTCTTGTCGTCGTTCGAAAGCAGCTGGGCCACCTGCTGATCGCGCGTGGTGATATCGCCGTTGGCGGAGACATCGACGAACAACGGCGACAGAACGACCTCGATCCCGAATTGGTCGCGCTTGTTGACCGCAGTAGACCAGGCGTCATCAATCTTCTGAAAATCCTGGACTTCCGGACTGGCGGTGGTTGTAACCCCAACGGGAACGGTGGCTGTGGCTGGAACAGGTGCTGGATCCTGGGCTAGCGCAACGCAGCAGGTAAAAAGAACAGCAGAAAAGCACTTTACGAACCGGGTCATCTGAAAACATGAGCTCCTGTTAAAGATGATAGCGAATATTCAGCGGTGCTAGACACTTTTTAGACGTGGCGGGACGGCGGGAGGGAGCGAAGCGTGGGGCGAAACCTACAAAATGGCCTGCAGGCGGTCGGGGTGGTGAACCGTGATCAGGGCATCCTCGATGGAGATCCAGCCGTCCTTGCGGAACTGGCCGAGGGTGCGCGTGACCGTCTCCCGGGTGGTGCAGGTCATGGAGGCCATCTCTTCGTGCGTAAGCAGCAGTGGAAAGCGGAACTCGCCGCCGCTCAGTTGCTCGCCGATCTGATGCGAAAGTTCGAGCAGCAGCCTTCCCAGCCGGGCGGCGACCGTCTCGGAGAGTGCAATGCGGCAGGCGTCCTGCAGCGCAAAGCGGTACTCCTGACAGATGCACTGGACAGCCCGCAACTGAGCTTCCTTGTGACTGCGCAGGAAACCCAGGAACCTCTCGCGCTCGACAGGACGGAGCTGCGCCGGCGTGAGCGATTCGGCCGAGACCTCATAGACGCCGTGAGAAAGAACCGCATAAAGGCCGAGCATGGAGCCGGGACCAGCCACCCGGACGATCATGTGGCGATCCTCGATGCGGCCGGCGGTCAACTTCAGGTAGCCGCTGCAAATCAGGAAAAGGCAGCGGGCCTCTTCGCCTTCAGTGAAAAGAGATGCCTGGGCAGGTAGTGAGATCGTGCTGGTAGCCAACTCAAGATCGGCAAGTACCGCACTGCCGAGAGAGCAAAACCATCCGGGACGTCGATTGGAACAGGCAGCGCAACCTGCCGGAACCTGCCGGGCCGATGGCTTCTGCCTTGGGTGGGCTTCCGCCGTAATCACTCTATCCGTCATGGCCTTGCTCCGTCCGATGCCGGTGCGGCGTATCTTTCTCGGCGGATGAGCAGCCCTTTTCCATCTCCGCGCGAGCTCTCCTTGTGAAGAAAGTAAGCCGGACCCCCCAGCCTCAGACTTCCATTTAGTGTGAGTTTGCCTCAACTGCGAAAGCTGTGGATGTGATGGGCCTCACGCGTATGGGCACGGCGTAGCTTCCGATCCGGCGGCATCTGCGGCTGACGGTGAGAATCGGGGACGGCAACGGAATCGAGGCTGCGGAGCCTGTGCCTTCCATGGTCGTTATTTTCGATTCGCTCACTTCAAAAAAGGAAATGCAGAAGCAACTAACTGCTTCGGATGCTGTGTGACGAACATCACCGCAACCGTTTATGACGCCAGCGTAATCTTCAACCAAATTAGTGATACTCCGCACAGAATGTAGTTCCCCACTGAGGCGCCGCAGCATGAGTTGTGATGCAGATGCCTCCTTGGGAACAGTGCAATTCCGTGACCGAGTGTTGACGTACGAGTTTTGGAAAAGAACGCAACAAGAGCAATCGAGGCGGTACTTTCATGCATAGAGATAGGCCTGTAACGCAGTTGCCGATCGGTGCGGCTCCCAGGAAGTGGTTGGGGCTGCGTGCTTGTTTGATGTTGATGCTGGGCGCAAGCGTGATGTGCGCCACAGCGCTCGGCGCTTCAAAGAATGGAACGAAGCCAGCCAGCGCAAAGGCCGCAGCTACGGCGTCCGGAGAGTATGTCGGCGCCGATACCTGCACGACCTGCCATGACGCAGAGGGCAAGGGCTTCGCCAGCAATCCCCACACCAAGATGGTCATGCTGCACGGCGACAGCGGCGTGACCTGCGAGAACTGCCACGGCCCGGGCAAAGCGCATGTGGACGGCGGCGGCGATGTGAGCAAGATCTTCAATCCCGCCAAGGCTTCGGCGCAGGCTGTGAATGACAAGTGCCTGAGCTGCCACGCGGGAACGCATCCCAACTTTCTGCGCTCGCCGCATGCCAAGGCGGGCATGAGCTGCGTAAGTTGCCACAGCGTGCACGCGGCCAAGGAGCAGGCGCACCTGCTGAAGGCTGCCCAGCCCACGCTTTGCTTTCAGTGCCACACGGACGTAAAACCGGCGTTTTCCATGCCGTTCCACCACCGCGTGAATGAAGGTCTGGTGACGTGTAGTGACTGTCACGATGTTCACGGCAGCTTCGAGAACAACAACCTGAAGACGACCGCTGATCAGAACATGATCTGCACCAAGTGCCACACCGATGTGCGCGGGCCCTTCGTGTTCGAGCATGCGCCGGTCAAAGCCGAAGGGTGTCTCGGGTGCCACACGCCGCACGGTTCTCAGAACGCCCGGCTGCTAAATATGCCGAATATTGCGGTGCTGTGCAACCAGTGCCATAGCCCGGTTTCTGCGGCCACGGTTCACGGGATGGGAGCGGGGTCGTCGGCGATTCAGCCCTGCATCAGCTGCCACACCATGATTCATGGTTCGAACTTCAGTCCGGCATTCATCAGGTAGGAGTCATGAGGCCAGGCCGTGCTTGCGAGATCGATCGGATGGCGCGGCCTGAATCCCGAAGCAACTTTTGCAGACAGGTGCAAGGTTTCGCTGTGAGCAACGTTTTTCAAGTGAGGCTTCATATGAATAGGATTGGGTGTTTTTTCAGGCTGTCGAATCAACAGCCCTCTCACGCAATGGCCCGGCGTGTCGCCGGAGGCGTTGGAGTTGCAATTTTATTGATGATGACGGGCGCGGCTGTTGCCCAAATTCCGGTGTCGACTGCGCCGCCGGTTGTGCCGGACGGATATGCGGTTCATGAGACTGTGGATCTGGGCGGGCACATGGTCGGGTTGACGGGTGCCGGGTCCATGTACGACACGCTGGTCAATATGCAGTCCGGCCCGCGCGTGCTTGGCGTGACGTACGAGATGCATGCGCTTCCTTCCAACAAGAATTCGCTCTTCGATGATTTGAAGGCCTTCAGCAACGGCTTCGGCGGCGATCCGTTCAACTTCAGCAAGCTGGACGCCTCCAAGGGCAAGTACTACGAGTTCTCGGGAATGTTCCGCCGCGATCGCCAGTACTTCGATTACAACCTTCTGGGCAACCCGAATATCATTCCTGGGCGGTCGATTCCCATCGGGCCCGCCACCGCGCCCACTGGCTCGCTGGCGTGGCCGCAGGTAAATAATTCGCCGGTGATGTTCAATACCGTGCGGCGAATGACCGACGTCAATCTCACGTTTTTCCCGATGGCGAGGGTGACGTACCGGGTGGCCTATTCGCACTATACCTTTGAAGGCCCGACTCTGAGCCCGAGCTATACCATCGCAAAGTATGACGCTTTGCTTCAGCAATATCAGCGTAATGGCACAGATGATTTTGTGGGGGCGATCGACTGGAAGCCCGAGCGGACCACGAAGCTGACCTTTGAAGAGCACATCAACCACTACAAGATGGACTCATTCTTTACGCTGGACCCGAACGGCTTCATGGTGCAGGAGGCGGACGGGACCAAGGCTTATCTGGGCAACTGGGACAGCCAGACACCGTACAACAGCAGCGCCTGCAATGCAAACAGCATGGGCGGCAATCCCGTGCTCTCGGCGCCCCAAAGTCCCGGCGGTATGCCGGTCATCAATCCGGCCTGCGCGGTCGTGACCAGCTACACGCGTGCACAGCCAACGCGGATACTGCTCCCCACGGAGATTTTCCGGCTGCAGACCACGAGGATCAAGAATGTCTCGATGAACGGAGAGGTCCGCTATACTCTCGGGACGATGGACCTGCCCAACTACTACGAGAACGTGCAGGGTTTAACTGGAGCGATCCGCACGATCAACTACACCGGCTATGCGCGGGGCCACCGTGCGATGTTCGTTGCCAACTACGGGATCTCCTGGCAGGTCAACAACAGGTTCAGCCTCATGGATCAGGTGAACTACTCCAGCCTCCAGCAACCGGGATATTCCTACCTTCCGGTGCCGACTACACTTTCCACGCCGACGACGCCGCCGGGAGAGCAAACCATCACTTACTCCGGCCCGCTAACTGCGGGGAATGCCTTCGCGCTTCCGCATGGCAACACCGGTAAACTGATGAGCAACTACTTCGGCCAGTCCTTCGTGATCAATAACGTGACGGCGAGCTGGGACGCCACATCACGCAGCAACTTCTCGCTCACCTATCGCTATGGCCAGCACAAGATCGGCCAGGGCGTTCCTCACGCTGGTCCGATTCCGGTGGTGCTGCCCGACCCTGTGGCCGGAACAGTCATCATCAATGAGAACGGCGGCATCCTGAACGCGGTCGTGCATCCCATGGACAACCTGGACCTGAATGGTTCGATCGAAATGATGTACAACGACAACGCATTTACCCCGGTGACCCCGCGGCAAATGAAGCAATACAGAGTGCACGCGAAGTACACGCCGAAGGCCTGGGCGACGTTCACGGGCTCCTTTAACGACGTGGAGCGGCATAACAACACGAACAACAACCAGGCGGTTGTGGCTGCGGGCGAAGAGCCATACCAGGGCCCGCTCGATCATGTCGATTACAGCCGGGTTATAGGAATAGGTGGCGTGCTGTCACCGAAGGAGTACTATTCCATCGATTTCAACTATGCATTCAGTGATGTCTATAGCGCGACGAACATTTGCTATGATAACGGCGCCCAGAATCCGTCCACGACTGTGGGCCTGCCCGGCACAGCGTCGCTCAACAGCAATGGCGTACCGAATGTATGCCCCGGAGTCTACACCAGAGGGTCGACGACCCAACTGGCAGACTGGTTCGCGAGGGACTTCATGCAGGCTCCAACGCAGACTGGCTCGGTGGGCATAAGTATTAATCCCATCAAATCGGTTCACTCCGATTTGGGCTACCAAATCAATTCTGTGGACGGCAGCCGGTTCTACAACGATGCGCGAGATGTCGCGGGCTCGCTTGTCTCGACGTATCAGACTCCCTATGTGAATCTTGCCTGGACGTCGCGTCCGGGCTTGGTCTGGAGCGCCCGATACGACTTCTACGGCTACGGCGAAGGCGGTCCTTCGGGTTCACCGTACTGCAGTACCTCGACGTCGATTACGTCGGCGGTCGTTCCTTGTACCTCGCTGTCGTCTCCGACGGGTCTGACCGAACCGCCGTCCGGATTGACCGCGCCACGGAACTTCCACGCGAACATGGTGTCGATGGGAGTGCATTACGAGTTTTAAACCAATGCGCCGTCTTCTGAAGAAGGATGGGATGGACCGGGTTCTCGCGCTATACTGGTTCATCCCCATCTGACGCAGAGACGAAATCACCGGAACAGGAGGAATCTCTTCCGGTACAACGACGTAAAACGTTCTTCTTGATTGAGGAAACCGCGCACGGCCCGGGGCGCGCTGAAACGCAATGGCCGCGGAGTCATTCAGGAGTTTTACCATGAGCAAAACGATTCGAGTCACATTGGCGTTGGCGGCGACGGTGTTATTGGCCGGAGCCATGAGCTTCGCGCAGTCGGGCGAAGCGGTTTACAAGGCCCATTGCCAGAGCTGTCATGGCGCGGCGGGCGTTCCCAATCCGGGGATGGCCAAGATGATGGGTATCAAGTCGGTGAAAGATCCGGCGATGACGAAGCTGACTGAAGCGCAGATGATTGCCGCGACCAAGGACGGCAAGGGCAAGATGAAGGGGTTCGCGGGCAAGATCAGCGACGCGCAGATCAAGGATGCCGTGACCTACTTCCGCTCGTTGAAGTAGAGACGGAAAACGCAACACACCCGGAAGCAAGAGGCCCGTGCCGGAGCGCGTGAGAGGCACATGATCTCGATCAGGTTGACGAGCGCGCTACGGACACGTGCCGGATCCGGGACAGACGAAAAGCAAGAATTTACCCGGCGGGCATCATGCCCCACGAATGCACGCCGGCGGCCGGCCTTAAGGAGTCTTAGGATGAAAAATTGGATGCGTTCCCTGGTAGTACTGACTGCTGTAATTTGCGTGACTACAGCCATGAGCTTTGCGGCGTCCCCTGGTGAGCCGGTTTTTAAAGCTCACTGCCAGGCATGCCATGGCGCGACCGGCACGCCGAATGCCGGCATTGCCAAGATGCTTGGTGTAAAGCCGGTCTCTGATCCGTCGATGAAGAAGCTCACCGCAGCCGAGATGATTACCGCCGTGACCAACGGTAAAGGCAAGATGCCGTCCTTCAAGGGCAAGCTAAGCGATGCCCAGATCAAGGACGCGGTCAGCTACTTCCGCACGCTGAAGTAAATTATGCTGCCGAGCCGGAGCGTCGAAGCTTAGCCAGTATTCCCCGGCGGGCTAAGGCGCAGCCGGGATAAGTATAGCTTTACCTGATTATTTCGAGGGCCTTGCTCCCCGCGCAGCGAGGGGTGATGCGCTGAGGATGGCGGCCCCGGCGGTACCGGAGCCCCGCGAACGCTTTGGCTATGCCAGAGCAGGGGGAAATTGTGTCATTCTCGCAAAGATTTCGTGAAAACTGGATACGCCCAGCGTTGTTTTTCGGCAATAACCCCATCAGTCTTGCCGGTGGGGCCATTACGACTGCTTCGGGTATCACGGTTCTGGGGTACTGGGCGGCCCAATTGCTCGGACGGGGCACGGCCAACCCGTATTTGGGCATTATCTTTTCTCTGATTCTGCCGGCCCTTTTCATACTGGGACTGATCCTGATTCCAATCGGTCTTTTTCATCGTCGCACGGTGCTGCAAAAGGCCGGTCAGATTCCGGCGGAATTTCCCAAGATCGATCTCAACGACCGGGTCTTCCGGCACGGTTTGGACATCGTGTTCGTGGCCAGCATTCTCAACCTGCTGGTGGTGGCAATGGCCAGCTACCGCGGGGCCACCTACATGGACTCGCCGCGCTTCTGTGGGCAGTCGTGTCACGTGATGCTTCCGGAGTACACGGCGTATCAGATTTCGCCGCATTCGCATGTAGAGTGCGTGCAATGCCACATTGGTCCGGGGCTTCAGTCCTTTTTTGCCGCAAAGGTAGACGGCACCAAGCAGGTTCTGGAGGTTTCGCTCCATCCCTTTGCCAAGCTAGCCCCAAATATCATTCCAAATTATCCAACGCCGATTCCGTCGCCGGTTACCAGCCTGCGCCCGGCGCGGGTCATCTGCGAGGGATGCCACACGCCAACGCGTTTTGATGGCGACAAGTTGCTGGTGTTGTCCAAATTTGCAGACGACGAACAGAACACGGAAACCCAGACTGTGTTGATTCTTCACCTTGGCGGCGAGGATTCGCTCTCGCATTTGACCGGCATTCACGGGGTTCACCTGGGTCATATCGAGTATGTGGCCACCGATCCGACCCGGACCACCATCCCGTGGGTTGAAAGGCAGGACGCCAATGGTTCGATGACGGTGTTCAGTTCTCTGCCGGCCGGCAGCGGCGTTCCTCAGGGAGAGCGCCGGGTGATGGATTGCATCGACTGCCACAATCGCGCGGCACATACCTTTGTCACGGCGGAAGAGGCGATCGACAATGCCATGGTGGATGGCGCGATCAGCCCCAGTCTGCCATGGGTGCATAAGGAAGGCCTGGTCCTGCTGAAGGCCAACTATCCCAGCCAGGCCGTGGCGCGGGCGCAAATTCCGGAGCACCTGACGGAGTTCTACCGCGCTGGAAATCCCGGGGTGCTCGCAAGCAAAGGCGTGCTTGTGAAGGAAGCGGGCACGGAACTGGCGACCCTTTACTGCCAGAACGTATTTCCTTTTATGAAGGCGACCTGGGGAACGCATCCCAACCACATCGGACACATGACCTATCCCGGTTGTTTCCGCTGCCACGACGGCAACCACATGGCGAAGGATGGTTCGAGCATCACGCAGGATTGCGCGGCGTGCCACAATCTGCTGTCCGTGGATGAGGCAAAGCCCAAGGTTCTCTCGGATCTGGGAATTCAGCAATAGAGCCGGTTGCAGGAGCGGTGCGGCGCATGCCGGGGGGTGGTTGTGCTGGTGCGTCAGCGCCCGAGGCCAACATGGTAGGCTGAGCATTGCAGAAGGAGACTGGCTCTTCGTGCATATGCGGCATCCCTATCATTTCAATCTCATCGCAGCGGCCCATGCAGCCATGATCGAGCACGGCTTCCAGCCGGATTTTCCGGAGGGAACCGGCGCTGAACTGGCCGCAATTCAAGCGCGGCCCGACGCGCACCTTGCGCCGGGCGTCGAGGACCTGCGCAGTTTGCTCTGGTCGTCGATCGACAACGACACGTCAAAGGATCTGGACCAGATTGAGTGGGCCGAGGCGCTGCCTGACGGGCGCATCCGCATCCTCATCGGCGTGGCCGATGTGGATGCGCGGGTTCACCAGGGCACGGTGATTGACGGTCATGCCCGCAGCGAGACCACCTCGGTGTACACGGGCGTGAAGGTTTTTCCGATGCTGCCGGCGGAACTTTCCGAGGGCATCACGTCGCTGAACGAAGAGGAAGATCGCGCGGCAGTGGTCATCGAATATACGGTGGACACGGCGGGCGTGGTCTCCGGCGGCAAGGCGTACCGGGCGATTGTGCGCAACCGGGCGCAGCTCGCTTACAACAGTGTCGGAGCCTGGCTTGAGGGTCAAGGACCAGCGCCGGCCAAGGTCGCAGCCAGCGCCAAACTGGCGGCGCAGCTCAAGCTGCAGGATGAAGCCGCGCAGCGCATGCTGGGCTGCCGCTTTCAGCATGGAGCGCTCGATCTCGAAACCATAGAAACCCGGCCGGTGATGCTGGCCGAAGAGGCGGTCGAGATCGCGCGCCTTGAAAAGAGTCGCGCCACGGCGCTCATTGAGGAGTTTATGGTGGCGGCCAACGGGGTCATCGCCCGGCTTTTCGATGAGTCCGGCATGGCATCAATCCGGCGCGTAGTGCGTACGCCGAAGCGCTGGAACCGCATTGTGGAGCTGGCCGCAGGGCTGGGGACAAGCCTGCCCGCCGACCCCGATTCGAAGGCGCTGAACGATTTCCTTCTCCAGCAGAAGCGGAAGGATCCCGACCACTTTCCGGATCTCTCGCTGGCCGTGGTCAAGCTGATGGGCCCGGGCGAATACGTGCTGGTGAAGCCGGTTGAGGTTTCGCCGGGCCACTTCGGTTTGGCCGTGCAGGATTACACGCACTCCACCGCCCCCAACCGGCGCTATCCCGACGTGGTGACGCAGCGGCTGCTGAAGGCGTGGATGAGCCATTCTCCGCCGCCCTACCCCGAGGCGGCGCTCGATGCCATTGCCTTGCGCTGCACGCAGATGGAAGACGCCGCGCGCAAGGTCGAGCGCGAGATGCAGAAGCGTATCGCCGCGGTAGTGCTCGCAAAGCATATCGGCCAGAGCTATCGGGCAATTGTCACGGGTGTGAACCAGTACGGCGCCTTTGTGCGCACGCTCGATCCGCACGTGGAGGGCATGCTGGTGCAGGGCGGCAAGGGTCTGGACGTGGGCGACCGGGTGACCGTGAAGCTCGTCTCTACCGATCCCGAGCGCGGGTTCGTCGATTTCGCGGTGTGAGTGCTCCTGAGCAGGAACGGAAAGCAAAGAAAATACGAAACGAATATGCACTGAATGGTGCGGTGAAGGCCAAACCGGGAGAGAGAGAAACTGTGTCCGCAAATCGTGTTTCTGCGTCTAACTATCAAGTGGTGTTCTCGCGCAGGGCAAGATGAGCGTCGGGGTGCATGCGGCCAAGAGAGCCTCACACGGTTTCCATCAACGGCAGCCCAGCATCGAGGATGACTTTCCAAGAGATGCCCGAACGGGCGCCGATTCCATAGCAGGTGAATAGATGCGTTTTGGTTCTTTTCTTATTCGAGCGGCGCTCTTGTGTGGCATCGCCCTGGTGGGGTTACCCTTGCATGTTTATCCGGAGGATTCCGCATCCGGCGCGGGAAGCGCCAGCGCCGCCGCGCTTCCGGATGCGCCTTCGCCGCAGATTTCCGATTCACAAGACGAGGGTCAACCGACCGGATCCGGCCAGGGCCAGGCCGGCCCAAAAACCGGCTCCGATGCGGCGGCCAAGAAGCCAGTACCGCCTCCGCAGCCCAAGCGCATTCTCGGCGTGATGCCGAACTATCGCGCGGTGAGTGCCGATGTGCTTCCTCCACCGCCGACGCCGCGCGAGGCTTTTGTGATCGCCACTCAAGACACCTTTGATTACTCTGCCTTTGTATTTGTGGGTATTACGTCGCTGCTGGCTGAGGGAGACGGCGCCCACCCCCAGCTCGGCAAAGGCGTGCCGGGTTTCTGGGCCTACTACTGGCGCGGCTTTCTCGATAAAGCAGGTGGCAACTACCTGGTCGTCTACGCCTTCCCGACAGTACTGCACGAGGACGAGCGTTACTACGCTATGGGCGAGGGCGGGATCTGGAAGCGCGGCGTCTATTCGGCAACCCGCGTTCTGATTACGCCGAATTACCAGGGAAAGAACGTCTTCAATGCGGCGGAGATTCTGGGCCGCGGCATCTCCCAGGCGATCTCATTGACTTATTATCCCAGCCAGACACAGACAGCCAGCGGCTATACGGCCAAGTTCGCATACGCCGTGGGGCGGGATGCACTCACCAACGTGTTTCGCGAGTTCTGGCCCGATATTTCAGCCCATGTGTTGCACCGGCACAAGTGATTCTGAGAGGCAAGGGACGATTTACCATTCTTGTTGGGGAGGCGAATGCGCGCATGTCTTTCTTTGATCCCCGGCGGACTCGCGACCGGGCTTCTTCTGGCGGCTTTATCGCTTCCTCTGTTTGCACAAGAGCCCGGCCATGAATCGGCGGGCCGTGCGCCTGCAATGAGCACTGCAAGCGCGATTCCGGATGCGCCTGCGCCTCAGCTTGAGCCGACTGACGCGAAAGCGGAGGAGAACACCGCGCAGCAGGGAAGCTCCAACTCGCAATTGCCTGCCCAGCCAGCCCAGGCGCAGGAAAGCCGGCACCAAAAGGCTGCGGAGCAGCTCAAGGAAGAAGAAAGACAGCGCGTTGTGGGAATCGTTCCCGACTTCGGCGTCACCTACCACAGCGATGCCGTCAGCCTGAGCGCGGGCCAGAAGATGCAACTGGCCGTGCGCTCCGCAGTGGACCCGTTTACATTTGTCGCCGCATTCCTGGTGGCGGGCATGAACGAGGCGCTGGACGAGGATAGCGGATTCGGTTGGGGCGCCGAGGGCTTTGGCAAGCGTTCGGGCGCGGCTTATCTTGACGCCTTCGATGGCGACATCCTTGCCAGCGGCGTCCTGCCGGTGCTCTTCCATCAGGATCCGCGCTATTTCCGTCTGGGGCATGGCAGCTTCCACCACCGGCTGTTCTATGCCGTGGCTGCCAGCTTCATCTGCAAGCACGACAATACGGGCAGGTGGGAGCCGAACTACTCGAATATCGGGGGCAACCTCGCCGCCGGGGCGATCTCAAATCTCTACTACCCGTCAGGGGACTCCGGTTGGGGACGGACCATCGGCAATGGGATGATCGTGACTACCGAAGGAACGCTGGGCGGGATCTTTGATGAGTTCTGGCCGGACATTTCACGGAAGGTGCTGCACAGGGATCCGACAAACGGACTGGATGCGCAGATGCGGGCGGCCGATCAGGCACGAAGACAGGCGACGCAACATGGAAGGTAGAGGCTACGCTGATTTAGAGATCAAAGCACTCGCCAAAGCGCAATACGCAGGCGTTCCCGGCTGCTACTACGGATGCCCACGATTGTAAGCGCATTGCTCAGAAGGCAACCCCCGATCTTGCTACTGTCCATCGTTCATCGGTCTGATGGCCGTATGCCGCCTTCCCAGGTGATACGCGAGTCCAATGTTGTAAGTCATCGAATCGAGCCCGGGATTGCTCGGGACGATAAACGCATTTGAAAAATGGAAGAAGAGAAACCCGGTGCGAAGATCCCATCGGTCTGTCAGTTTGAACTGAACCCCCAAGCTCTCCTGGAGCGTGAAGTTCTCGTACGAGGCGTACTGCGAGAGCGCCTTTTTAGTGAAGACGATCAGGCCGCCTTTGATCAGGTAATAGGGCTTGACGCGTTTATCGCTGAACCACATCATGCGCAGTCCTGCGGGCGAGACCTCCAGGCCCGCAACATGCTCACGATTGGTGGTCAGCGGATCACCCCACTCGTCGGTTTTACTCGGCTGGGTGAGAATCGCCACCGGCAGGAGATCGGCGCTATAGTCCATCTGTGCTCCAAGAAACGTTCCCCAGGAGTTCCTGTCATACTCCACACCGGCGAGGTGGATGTTGCTCCACCATGAGTCGGCGTAAAGATGGAAGTGACCGAAAGAGCCGATCCCCTCGTAGACCAGCTCGCTTTTTACGGGCTGGCGTTCAAAGTCGTTACTGCCGCCGGCATTGCCGGACGCAGATTGGAGATGGGGGGTCCAAACCAGCCCCGTGGAGAAGCGGCCAAAATTGCTGGGCAAACCCGGTATCCGGTAAGGGAGCTGATAGGCCAGGCTCTGGTACAGAGCAAAATTCGTATATTGGTAGTCACCTTCGAAACGAAGCGCGAGGTGCTTGCTCATCGGTGTGTCCACACCACCACCCAACAGCGTGGAGAAGGATGCAGTGCTTCCCGGCGAACGGTTTGCGCCCCAGTTCTGATTCAACCCCACATCGCCGAACAGGGCTTCGCCGAAGATCCTCTCCCTGCCGAGATGGTGTCCGTACTCGCCGCCAGCCATGATGGAAAATGCATGCTGCGGGGCGCCGAGGTTATTTCCGTTAAAGGCCGAGAAGTCGAGTTTTGGCCGCAGGTGGTGCCAGGCGGGAAAAGCAAGAGACGTTTCCCAGCCCAGCAAGGGCTGACGCGCGCCCGGAACACCATTAAACGTATTCGTAAGAGAAGTAAAGCCGCCAAAAATCTGATAGGAGGCTGAGGCGCTGGATTGCGCCTCCGATGCCACGGCAAAGAGGCACAGCGCAAACAGGGTGAAAATGCGAGTCATCATTCCGGTTTCCACACAGCGATATTTTTTCCGCCGCACTTACGCCAGCCTTGCACTCGGTCCACGCGTTCACCGATCCCTCTCATCAAAGGACATGCTGTTGACCTCCACATCCACATGATCGAATCCATGTGATTGAAGTTGATGTCAATGCGGGGCTTTAGTCTGGCCGAAGGCGACCATCGTAGTTCGGGTGGCCGCGTGGCGCAAACTGCCGGCTTTCCGTCGTTATATCTTGTGCCGGCGGTTTCGTCCGCCGACCGTACGCCCACCGCCTTGCCGCCGGTAGTCATTCAGTTGGATGCCGGCACGAACCTCCGAGCATATCTTGATCATTTTGAGGCGATGCGAACTGCGCCGCCTTTGCCGGTCATCCCGGTTCAAAGCGAGGAAGTCCAGGCAAAGCGCAGGACACGGCTGCTGCGGAGCAGGCTCGACCGTTCTTTGTGAAGTGATTTAAGCTTGACATTCAAATGAAATACTACTGGTCTCTGCAAAAGGATATCTGCCCCGCGTCATGATCGGCCCCATGCCCGCTTCCGAAACAGGCGCGCAACGCGAAGGCCGCGTTGGCTCCGCCTATTTATGGATAGCCGCGTCGGCGGGCGCGCTGGGCGGCCTATTGTTTGGCTATGACTGGGTTGTCATCGGCGGAGCGAAGCCGTTCTATGAGATTTACTTTCATCTCGACCGGCCGGAGCTTCAGGGATGGGCCATGAGCTGCGCGCTGATCGGTTGCCTGATCGGCGCGATGAGCTCCGGCAGCCTCAGCAACGGTCTGGGCCGGAAGCGGCTGCTCACGCTGGCGGCCACGGTATTCGCGATTTCCTCTCTCGGGACCGGGCTGGCCTCCCGCTTCAGCGTCTTTGTCGTGTGGAGAATCCTGGGCGGTTATGCAATCGGCCTCGCTTCGGGGATCTCTCCCATGTATATTGCCGAGATTTCGCCGGCGCGGCTGCGCGGCCGGCTGGTTTCTCTGAACCAGATGGCGATTGTCTCCGGAATTCTGCTGGCGCAGGTGGTGAACTGGCTGATTGCCCGGCCGGTGCCGGCGGGCGCCACGGCACAGCAGATTCTGGTTTCGTGGAATGGGCAGTGGGGATGGCGATGGATGTTCGCGGTAACGGCAATTCCTTCCCTGCTTTTCCTGGCGGCCACCTTCCTGGTGCCGGAGAGCCCGCGCTGGCTGGCCACCAAAGGGCGCGAGGCAGAGGCGCAGCGCGCGCTGGAGCGGCTCGGTGGGCCGGAGTATGCACGGCACGTCTTGAAGGACTTCAAAGAAGTGAGCGGCGAGCAGTCGCGCGGTACGGCGTGGCGCGAGCTGGCCGCGCCGGGGATGGGCAAGGTGCTGCTGCTGGGCGTTCTGCTGGCGGTTTTGCAGCAGTGGTGCGGCATCAACGTGATCTTCAATTACGCGCAGGAGATTTTTGCCGCGGCCGGCTACCAGATCTCCGGAATCCTCTTCGACATTGTCATTACGGGCGCGGTGAATGTGGCTTTTACGATCGTTGCGTTTGGCGCCATTGATCGCTTCGGCAGGCGCTTTCTGCTGCTCACCGGCGCCACGGGACTGGTGCTGATCTACGCGGTTCTCGGCGCGTGCTACCATCTGCATCTTCGTGGAACGCCGATGCTGCTGCTGGTGCTTGCCGCGATTGCCTGCTACTCCATGTCGCTGGCGCCGGTGACGTGGGTGGTGATCGCGGAGATCTTTCCCAACCGCATTCGCGCCGGGGCGATGTCGATTTCCGTCGCGGCGTTGTGGATGGCGTGTTTTGTACTCACATACACATTTCCGCTCTTGAATGCGGGCCTGGGCGCGGCGGGGAGCTTCTGGACCTTTGCCGCTATCTGCCTGGCGGGCCTGCTCTATCTTTACTTCCGCCTGCCGGAAACGCAGGGAAAGACGCTGGAGGAGATTGAGACATGGCTGCGTTCCAGCCGGGGAGAGGTGAAGGGATGATCAGCCGGCGCCGGTTCATTGCTGCCGGCGCCGGCGTGGCGATTGCAGCCACGGGACTGGACGCGCAAGCTGTCTCCGCGGCCTCAAACACTCTGGGGCCCAATGCGGCTGCGCGCAACCGGCTGGACCGGCATCGCTTCGGGGTGAATTACACACCTTCCCATAACTGGTGGTTCTGCTGGAACGACTGGAATGCCGACCCCATCCGGCGCGACCTGGATGCGATTGCGGCGCTGGGCGCGGATCATCTGCGGATTATGCTGATCTGGCCTGATTTTCAGCCGAATCCGGCGTGGGTCAGCACTGCGCATCTGGAGCGGCTCGACCAGTTGCTGGCGCTGATGGAAGCGCGTGGCCTGGACGCCCTGGTAACTGTATTCACTGGCCAGTTGAGCGGCTGGTACTTTCTGCCGCCCTTCAACAAGCCCGATCCTGCGCTTTATACTGACCCGCACATCTGGGCCGCGCAGAAGCTGATCATTCGTGAGCTGGCGCGCACGATGAAAGCACACGGCAACATCATCGGCTTCGACTTTGGCAACGAGATGAATACCTGCTGGAGAGCCGAGCCGGCGACGGGCGATGCCTGGATGGCGAAGATGATGGTGCTGATGAACGAGGCGCTGCCTGGGGGCGTGCACGTGAACGGCGTGGATCACAATCCATGGTTCCGGCCGACGACGTTTTCGGCGCGCGCGCTGGCGGCCAATCCGTTTCCGGTGATGCACGCTTATCCCTACTGGAGCCAGGCGCTGAAGTATGGTGGGCCGATGGATCCGCCCAGCACGCGGCTGATGGTAGCCTTCGCGGCGCTGATTCGCGCCTATGCCGGCGATGCGCAAAAGCCGGTATGGGCGGGCGAGTTCAATACCTGCATCGAGTCGATGGCCGAGAAACAACAGGCGCAGTGGCTGGAGGCCGCGGTGACAGCCGCTATCGATGCGGGAGTAAGCTGGTTCAGTTATTGGGATAGCCATGACGTGAGCCGCAAGTTCGCCTTCAACCCGGTGGAGTACAGCCTTGGCCTGCTGACCAACGGCGGAGCGGTGAAGGAGCAGGGCCGCGTCTTCAAGCGCCTGGCCGAAGCATACCGGGGTAAGCCGGTGACGATTCCGCGGGCCGTCCCTCCGCCTCCGCCGTCGCCGCAGACCTTCGACGGCACCTGGAAATGGATGCTGGACTACCTGGGCTGGAAGCCCAAAGGAGTGGTCGGATGAGCAAAGCAGGAAGCCGCTCGAAACGTGCTTCAGGACCGGCACCGCGGCATTGGGCGATCGCAGCGATGTTGCTGGGGGCGGCGCTGTCTTTGGTCCTGGCGGCGCCGGCGGGCGGGCAAAAGCAGGTGGTGCTGGACGGCAACAGCAAGGGCCGCATCTTCGATGGGCTGGGTGCGGCCAGCGCCGGAGCCTCTTCGCGGCTGCTGATCGACTACCCCGAACCGGAACGCAGCCAGATTCTCGATTACCTGTTTAAGCCGGGGTATGGCGCCGCTTTGCAGCGTCTGAAGGTGGAAGTGGGCGGCGACGTCAACTCGACCGACGGTTCGGAGCCGAGCTTCATGCGCTCGCCCACGGATCACAACTCTACGCGCGGCTACGAATGGTGGTTGATGGCCGAGGCGCACAGGCGCAATCCGCACATCATTCTCGAAGTTCTGCCGTGGGGTGCTCCAGGCTGGGTAGGCGCCGATGTTGCCGGCAAGCGCACGCTTTACACGCCGAAGATGGCCGCTTATATGGCGAAGTTTGTTGAGACGGCAAAACGAGATTACGGCCTTGACATCGCCTATGCAGGCGTGTGGAACGAGAAGGTCTACGACACGACCTACATTGAGGAACTCTACCGGCAGTTGCAGGCGGATCATCTGACCACGAAGATCGTCTGCTGTGATGAATATCCTCGCGAGGGAAAAGGCCAGTGGGCGATTGCCGATGAAATTCTGAAAGACCCGGAGCTGGCCCGCGACATTGCCGGGATCGGAGTGCATTATCCGCGGGTGAATGGAAAGATCACGACCACCGATGCGGCGCGCAGGACCGGCAAGCCGCTTTGGTCCAGCGAAGACCAGCCCAACGGTGGCGGTGGGCCATTTGTGAGCCGCGACTGGGCCGAGGGCGGGCGCATTCTGGCGCATCTCTACAACGAGAACTATCTCGAAGGCTCGCTGACCGCGACGGAGATCTGGAGCCCGATCACCTCTTACTACGACAACCTGGCCGCGCCAAACTCGGGCCTGATGTACGCCAATACTCCCTGGTCGGGCCACTACGACGTGCAGGGAGCGATCTGGGCGACGGCCCACACGACGCAGTTTGCGCAGCCGGGCTGGCAATATCTCGACTCCGCGTCGGGCGATCTTCCGGAGAAGGGAACGTATGTCGCGCTCCGCTCGACCGACCGGAAAAACTGGAGCGTGATTCTGGAGACGATCGGCGCGAAGGATCAGCAGACCGTTTCCTTCCGGCTGACAGGCGGCCTGTTCGCCACCCAGGTCCACATCTGGGAGACGAACAGCACACGCACTTTTGAGCATGTGGCCGACGTGATGCCGGAACATGGGGCGTTTACATATAGCTTCGATCCCGATTCGCTCTATTCTCTGACCACGACGACCGGGCAGGGCAAGGGAAGAGCGCAGCCTCCGCCGGCCACTCCATTTCCCCTGCCCTACGCGGATGACTTTGAGGCGACGGCTTTGGAGCACACACCGAAGTATCTGGCGGATCAGGACGGTGCCTTCGAGGTGCGGCCCTGTGCGGGGCGGGCCGGCCGCTGCCTCGAACAGGTCATCACCGCCATTCCTGTTCCCTGGGGGCCGTTGCCCGATCCTTTCACCCTGGCCGGCGATGAGGGTTGGAGGGATTACTCTGTGGCTGCCGACGTGCATTTTCTCAGCGATGCGGCGGCGACCGTCATGGGACATATCGACTCTGCAAACGTCTTTCGCGATGGCCGCGCGCACGGGCCCAGCGGCTACCTGCTGCGCCTGAAGCCGGATGGAGCATGGGAGCTGCTGTCGACGCAGTACAAGAAGCCAACGGCGACGCTTGCATCCGGTACGGCCACCATCGACCGTAGCCAATGGCATCATCTGGAGTTGCGGTTTCAGGGCACGCGGATCACGGCGCGGCTGGACGGCACACGGCTGGCAACTGCCGAGGACACGACACACCCGCACGGCATGATTGCTCTGGGAACCGAGTGGAACCGCATTCAGTTCGACAACCTGCGGGTGACGCCGACCGCAGAGGCCACCGCGGCACGCTGATCCGCCTTGATGAGCCCGTGCCGCTGGTCCTTGCGCGCCGCGGCATGTTTCGTTTATCGTGATCCTTCAATCCCGGAAAGGCAGATTTGTACGGCGTAACCACCCAGGCGGAGGGGATTCATCCAACACGCCGGTCAAGGACGCGCATCATGCCGGGCCGGTCAGGAGGAAGTTTCGTGAACCGATTTGCAGTGGGAAAGTCGATCTTGCTCCCGTATCTACTTGTTCTGATTGTGGCTACATTGCGCCTGACGGTGAGCCATCCTTATAACTTCATCCCAATCTTTGCCTGCCTGCTTTTCTTTGGAGCGGTGCGGCCAAAGCGGGAGTTTGCCATGCCTTTCGCGGTGCTGGTGGGAGTGGATATCTTTCTGACCACGCACAGCTATGGCTACGCGCTCACCTGGGACCAGACGCTGACCTGGGCGTGGTATCTGGTGGCGATGTTTCTGGGCGCGGCGATGCTCGGCAGCTCGATTTCTGCGCCGCGTGTCATCGGCGCGTCGCTGGGAGCCGCGGTTTCGTTTTTCCTGGCCAGCAACTTTGCGGTGTGGGCAAGCTGGCGGATGTATCCGATGACGGTGAGCGGGCTCGGAAGCTGTTACGTGGCCGCGCTGCCATTCGTCCGCAATAGCGTCGTGACCGAGTTAACCTCCAGCCTGCTGATTTTTATGGTCTGGAAATACCGTGAATCGCTTTTCCCTGCCAGGTCTATGCAGGGTGCGTGCTCGTGAATTCGAAATAGTTGAGGTGTAGAAACATGGCAGAGAACAACGAACTTTACAACGCCATCTTGAATGGGGATGCCAAGAAGGCTCATGCCGCCACCGAGGTGGCGCTGGCGGCCGGCGCGCAGCCGATGGAGTTGATCGCGGACTCGATGGTGCCGGCGATGAACGAAGTGGGCCGCCTCTTTGAGGCAGAAGAGTATTTTGTTCCCGAACTGTTGCTGGCAGGCCGAGCCATGAAGAGTGCCATGGAATTACTGCGCCCGTTGATGATCGCCTCGGGCCAGAAACTATCAACGAGGATCGTGATCGGCACCGTGAAGGGCGACCTGCACGATATCGGCAAGAACATTGTTGCTTCCATGCTCGAGGGCAGCGGCTTTGAAGTGATCGATCTGGGCGCCGATGTCTCGCCGGAAAACTTTGTGGCCGCGGTCGAGGAGCGCAAGCCGCAGGTGGTATGCATGTCGGCACTGCTGACGGTGACCATGCCCGCCATGAAGACCACGATTGACGCGCTCGTCAGCGCAGGATTGCGGAAGCAGGTGAAGGTGCTGATCGGCGGCGCGCCCGTGACCAGCCAGTACGCCAGGGAGATCGGCGCGGACGGCTACAGCGAAAATGCCAGCGGCGCGGTCAGCCTGGTGAAGAGCCTGCTTACCGCGGCGTGAGCCGTGGGCGGCATGATCAATCTGCAAGTGTTCTTCCCTTGAGAATCGATGAATCGGCAATTCTATCTGGATCTTGCAGCTCGAGGGCTGCGCATGCCCATCGGCGCAGACCTTGTGTTGCATGAAGAGAGCGAACCGGGGAGGGCCCGGAATGACGGCCACGCGCTGGGACGTGTGATTGAGCGCGCAGCACGTCGATGGGAGACGCCGCTTGCAGTTCCGCTGATGGACCTGCGCCTGGAGAAGATCGACCTGCTGGCTCTGGCCGGTGTCCCGGCAGCGAAGGCCGAGATCTTTCACTTTGAGGCGCCTCTGGATGAAGATGCGCTGACCGCGTTGTGCGGAGAAGAGAGCGTGCCGGGTTGTGCAGGCAGCCGCGCCCGCGACGAAGCGCTCGACTTTGTCCGCGCGCAGACGGACCTGATTCCAGTTGGTATGGCCATCGGGCCGTTCTCGTTAACCACGCGTCTGCTGGCCGATCCCATCACCCTGGCTGCAATGATGGGAGCCGGCGTAACAGCGGAGGAATCAGACGGCGTACAGTTGCTGAATCAGTGCCTGCGCATGGCCGAGGCCGCGGTGCGGCGCTCCGTGCGCAGCCAGATCGAGCACGGCGCCCGCGCCATCATGATCTGCGAGCCCGCGGCGTGCATTGCATTTATCTCGCCGCGGCAGCTCAAGGCAGGCTCAGATCTCTTTGAGCGCGCAGTGATGGAGCCTAACCTGCGGCTAAAGGCTCTGATGGAAGAAGCCGGTTGCGACCTGATCTTCCACGACTGCGGTGAACTGATCGGCCCCATGGTGGAAGCCTTTGCACAGCGGCTGCATCCGGTTGTGCTCAGCCTGGGCAGTTCGCGCAAGCTATGGGAAGATGCGCAGTTTGTGCCCAGGGACGTAGTGCTCTACGGCAACCTTCCCACCAAGTCTTTTTACTCAGATAGTGCGATGCCGGTGGCCGAGGTGGTTCGCCGTACAAAGGAGCTGATTCAGAAGATGAAGGCGTGCGGCCATCCGCATATTGTCGGCTCCGAGTGCGATGTATTATTTGTGCCGGAAGCGCGGGACGCAATCTGGAAAAAGGTGGATGCGATGGTGGCTTGCGCGGCTGCCGGCTCATGCTGCACAAAGGGGTGAGAACCACAATGACGCAAACAGTCAGGCAATTCTCTGCGCTTGCCATACCAAGCGCGGATCGCTTGCTCTACGGTGTGAGCCCGCATCCGCTCGAGTGCGGGCTGGGTCTGACGATCGGCGCGGGCACGGTCTATCCCGAGGTCAATTTCACGCTGCCGGCGATGAACATTGCGGAGGAAACCTGGGCCGACGTTGTGGCGCACTACGCGGAGATGGCCGGCCAGATTCTGCGGCGCGCGGTGTCGCTGGCCGTGCCGGGCATTGTGCTGGAGTTTGAGCTTTTGCCGGCGATGACGGAGCGGCCGGAGTGGGGCGCGGAGATTACGGCGCTGCTCAAGCAGCGGCTCAGCGCCTGCCACCAGAAGCATGGCCTGCCCTGCGCGCTGCGCGTTACTCCTACGGATATTCGCGACCAGAAGAAGCCGCCGCTGCTGCGGACGGGAGAGCCCTGGGAGCGGCTCCGGCGATCCTTTGAACTTTGCGCGGCGGCCGGCGCGGACATCCTCTCCATTGAGTCGGTCGGAGGCAAGGAAGTGCACGACCAGGCGCTGATGTATGGAGACTTTCCGGGCATTGTCCTGGCGCTGGGCGTGCTCGCGCCCAGAGACATGGCGTGGCTGTGGGGCCGGATCCATGCGATCTGTGCCGCGCATCCGGGAGTGGTTTGCGGTGCGGACTCGGCCTGCGGATTTGCCAACACCGCCATGCAGCTTGCCCACCAGAAGATGCTGCCCGAGGTGCTGGCCGCGGTGGTGCGGGCCATGAGCGCGGTGCGCAGCCTGGCGGCGTTTGAGCAGGGCGCGCGAGGCCCGTCGAAGGATTGCGCGTACGAGGGGCCGGTTATCAAGGCGATCACCGGCTATCCGATTTCGATGGAAGGCAAGTCGGCCAGTTGTGCGCACTTCAGCCCGCTGGGCAACATTGCGGCGGCCATGTGCGACCTGTGGAGCAACGAATCGGTGCAGAATGTGCGTCTGCTCTCGGGGAATGCTCCCGAGGCATTTACCGAGCTGCTGGCCTACGATTGCCGCCTGATGAATACCGCTGCGGCCAGCGAGGGCGGCGCGCTGCGCATGCGGAACTGGATGACGGCATCCGATGAGTGGCTGAGCCCGCAGGCGGCAGTGCTGTCGCCTGTGGCGACAATCAGGATTGCGGCCGCGATCGTCGGCGCGGAGACACCGTATCACCGGACACTTGCCGCTGGGCGTGCCGCCGTGGAGATATTGAAGGACGGCGCCGCGCGTGGTGTGCTTCGGCTGTCGCGCAAGGAGCAGCAGTGGCTTGCGCGCATCGATGAGGCATTGGAGGCTCTACCAGAGAATGAGGCGGCGCTTTTGTGCGACCTGGAAGAGCAGTATGGCGGTCTTTACGACAAGGCAAGCTATGGCCTATAGTCATGGCCAGATCGTCATCCAGAGCCAGAGCGATTTGCGGAAGCTTCGCACCGGCCGTGGCATCGGAAAGTCGCCAGAGAAGCAGGCATGCGCCTAAAAGCCATATTTTGCCAGGTCTTCACGCGGGAGATGGAGGACGTCCTCTCGCGCTCGCCGTATGTGGTCGATGTGGAGAAGGTGAACATGGGCCTGCACGATCTGGGCGTTTCCATGCGTCCGCATTTGCAGGAGCGCATCGACGCGGCCGATGGCGACGGCTATGACGCAATCCTGCTGGGTTACGCGCTCTGCGGCCGCGGCACGGAAGGGCTGCGTGCGGGCAAGACGCAACTGGTGCTGCCGCGGGTTCATGATTGCATCGGCCTGCTGATGGGCAGCCACCGCGCTTATCAGGCCTACTTTGAAGATCACCCCGGCGTGTACTATCGCTCTCCGGGATGGATCGAGTTTCAGACGCCCGGCATGGTGCTTGAGCCTGCATTTGCCTCGCAAAAGAGCCCGCTGGGCGAGCGCCGGTCTCTTGAGGAACTCGTCGCGAAGTACGGCGAGGAAAACGGCAAGTATCTCTTCGAGCAGTTCAATGCCTTTCGCCGGCATTATTCGGGGCTTACTTATATCTCCACCGGGGTCGCGTCGGACGATGTCAGCCGCAGCCGGGCGCAGGCTGAAGCGGCGAAAGAAGGATGGGCCTTCGATGAGGTCACAGGAACTCTTTCGCTGCTGGAGCGGCTCGTCAACGGCCTGTGGGACAAAGCCGACTTTCTGGTTGTGCCTCCCGGCGCGACAGTGCGCGCCACGTTGACCGAATCGATTGTGGAAGCCGTATGAGCGCCGAAACGGTGCGGATCCGGCTTGAGCCGCTGTCAGTCGAGATCGAAGCGCCGCGCGGTGCTTCGCTGGTTTCCAGCCTCTCCGATCATGGCGTCGAGTTTCCCTGCGGCGGGACGGGCATTTGCGGCGGCTGCGGCGTACGCGTGCTGGCGGGCTCGCTTCCCATCACAGACGCTGATCGCGATGCCTTTACCGTGGAGCAGCTTGAGCAGGGCTGGCGGCTGGCCTGCCAGGCGCTGGCAGAGACGCCGTTGGTGCTGGAGTGCGGCCAGTGGCACATGACGGTGCTCACGGACAGCGCCCGCCTGGCAAGCGCAGGCCAGCCCGCCGCGGCTGCCAGGCGCGGGTTGGGAATCGCCATCGATCTCGGCACCACCACCATTGCCGCGCAGATGATCGACATGGCGTCAGGCGATGTGCTCGCAGTCGAGACCGAGCTCAATCCGCAGGCTCCGTTCGGCGCCGACGTCATGAGCAGGATTCGCGCGGCGATCCACGGCGCGGATTTGACCGCCGTGGTGCGCGCCGCGCTGGGGCGCACGGTCACCAGGTTGGCGCGCGGGCGCGAGCAGGAGGTGGCCGAGGTCGTCCTTGTCGGCAATACGGTGATGCATCACCTGTTTTCAGGGCGCAGCGTGGAACCGCTGACGCATACGCCGTTTGCCTCGCCGGACCTGGGCATGCAGAGCTTCAGCCCGCGGGATCTGGGTTGGGCGCTGCCGGAGAGCTGCACGGTTCGCTTTGCGCATTGCCTGGGCGGCTTTGTGGGGTCAGACATTCTGGCGGGCATCGTCGCCACCGGCATGACTCTGGGCGAAGAACTGGTCGCGCTGGTGGACCTGGGAACGAACGGCGAGATTGCCATCGGCAACCGCCACGGCGTGCTGTGCGCGTCCACGGCCGCGGGTCCGGCCTTTGAGGCCGGCTCGATTCGCATGGGGATGCGGGCAGCTACCGGAGCCATCTCGTATGTGTCGGTCGCGGCGGACGGAGCTCTGAAGGCCACGGTGATCGGCGATGCGGAGCCGCGCGGCATCTGCGGCAGCGGCCTGGTGGACGCAGTGGCGGCGGGGCTGGACACCGGCGCGATTCTGGCTTCAGGGCGCGTCGCCAACGGCGTCAAGCTCTTTCCCGTGGCGGGGCAGGTGGTTCTTTACCAGGCCGATATCCGCGAGCTGCAACTGGCCAAGGGCGCCATCGCTTCGGGATTCAAGCTGCTGCTGAAGCACCTGGGCGCGCGCGCCGCCGATCTCAAGGGCATTTATCTTGCCGGCGCATTCGGCAATTATGTGCAGATCGAGAGCGCCATCCGCATCGGATTGATTGAAGCGCCGCGGAACCTGGTGCATGCCGCGGGCAACACGGCGTTGCGCGGCGCCAAGATGCTGCTGGTAGCGGCTGAGGAGCCAGCTTTGCCCCGGATCGAGCATGTGAGTCTTGCCGCCGATCCCGGCTTTCAGGATGAGTTTGCAAGCTGCATGACCTTTCCCGCTCTGGATGCCTGAAGAACAGCACTGCGCTGAGATGCGATCCTGGACTCTCATCACGCGCTGCAAGGAGAGCCGCTCGTCCTGATATTCTTTACACCGGTTTGTGGAGTTTGCGGAACGACATCAATGTCCCATCCTCAGATTAAATTTGGCACCGACGGCTGGCGCGCTGTGATCGCCGACGACTTTACTTTTGCCAACGTGCGCACCGCGGCCGAAGCGATCGCTGCCTATGTGCTCGCGAACGAAGATCCGGCCAAAGGGCTTTGCATCGGCTACGACACGCGCTTCGGCTCGAAGGCCTTTGCGCATGCCTGTGCCGAAGTTGTTTCGGCCACCGGGATTCCGGTGCTGCTGGCCAACGCGATCACGCCCACGCCGGCGCTCAGCTTTGGAGTACGGGAGCGCGGCGCCGCCGGCGGCATTATGATTACCTCCTCGCACAATCCGCCGCAATGGAATGGCGTGAAATACAAAGCCTGGTACGGCGGCTCGGGCAAGCCCTCGATCATGGCCGCCATCGAGTCCTATCTGGGCAAGCCCGTGGCCCGGCCGGCCCAGCCGGCTCCCATTCGCGAGGTCGATTTCCTGCCTCCATACCTGAAGGCCATTGAAGGCTTCGCCGATCTCGACCTGATCGCGAAGTCGGGCCTGAAGTTCTGCATTGACTCGATGTATGGCGCGGGGGGCACGATTCTTTCCGGTATCTTTACGCGCCTCGGCGTGAACCACGTGCAGATTCGCGGCAACGTCGATCCGCTGTTTCCGGGCATCAACCCCGAGCCCATCGAGCCGCATATCCGCGCTCTGGGCGAGGCGGTAGTGGCCAACGGCTGCCATGCAGGCTTTTGCACGGACGGTGACGCGGACCGCATCGGCGCCACGGACGAGTACGGCAACTTCGTCGATCCGCACAAGATTTATTCCGTGCTGCTGAGCTGGGTGCTGCGACGCAAGGGCTGGCCGGGGGCGGTCACGCGCGCTTTCAATACGACCAGGATGCTGGACCGCATCGCGGCCAAACATGGGCGCGAGCTGATCGAACATGGCATCGGCTTCAAGTTTGTGTGCGATTACATGCTGGAGCGCGAGATCGTGATGGGCGGCGAGGAGTCGGGTGGCATCGGCTTCCAGCGCCACCTGCCGGAGCGCGACGGGCTGCTCAACTCGCTGCTGCTGGCCAATGTGATGGCCGAGGAGGGCAAGACGCTGGGCCAGCTCGTGGCCGATCTGCAGGCCGAATACGGCGAGCACCAGTATGGGCGCATCGATCTGCACATTCCCGACGGCGTCAAGAATGCCGCCATCGCACGGGCCAGGGCGCTCGGGGCCGGCGACCCGGTCTTTGCCGGAATGCCGGTGCTGCGCATGGAGACGCTGGACGGGGTGAAGTTCTACCTGGAAAATCCCGAGGCCAAAGTCAAGCCGAATGCGGCGGAGACCTGGCTGCTGCTGCGCGCCAGCGGCACCGAGCCGCTGCTGCGGATTTATACCGAGTCGTGCTCGAAGGAGTCGGTGGCGATGTTGCTTGAGTCGGCGCGCGAGTTTGCGCTGGGGGAATAATGGATTCGCCGCTTACGGCTCATCCCGATTTGCGAAACATTCGGCCGTCGAAATGGAAAGGCTGAGGCTTCTCGATTCTGATATGCGAGATGGCTGGGTGCTCCGGATTCAACAGCACATTCCACTCCATGCGCAATGCCGCTGACGGAACCTCGATGGCGAGCGATCTCTTTTCCTGAATCCACTTGTCTCCGATGGCGCGCAGCGGATCGAAGTCGTCGGTCCACCACGCGGGCGGAAGGTGCTCCGGTTCCAGACGCTGCGCCGGCTCGCCTTCGGGGAGAGCGGCTGAAATCGCAATGAGGTCATCCGGCTGCTGGTTCGGCTCCAGGTGCACAAACAACTCAATGGCCGCGAGCGCCAGTGATGACGAGGAGTAGACCATCGGAACGCCGGGCGAGTTCCAGCGGCCGCCGAAACGCCGCGCACCGTAGCCCGAAAAGGCTTCGGCGGCGAAGCGCGCGCGGCAGATACGCCAGATGCGCATCAACTGTAAACGCCGTAAGCGATCCGTCCCAGAACGTCCTCCACCTCGCGTACTCCCGGGTCGGTATCGAGCTGGTCGAGCGGCCGGTTGCCGCGCAGGGCGCGATTCGGCGTTTTCAGCCACTCGCCTGCCTTCTTCTCATCGCCCAGCGTTTCCAGCGCAGTGGCATAGACATGCGCCAGGCGAACGGTGCGGTCCGATTCGGCGGCCGTAAGCCGGGCGTGCTGCGCCAGCCTCCGGGTGAGGGTTCGTTGGGGAATGCCGAAGCGCGAAGAGACATCGGCCTGGCGCAACCCAGTCCGCTCCGCCAACACCATCAGCGCTTGCGCGGGAATGCCTTCCCGCACCAACTGCGCCAGTTCAGAGGAGCGCTTGATGGCCCGGCCCAGAACTTTCTTGCCTCCGAGAATCTCAGCGACTGCGGCGGTGGTCATGGCAGGATACCTCAAACTCCATGATACGCCATTTGGCCGAATCTAAATAGCCACGGAGCCATTGGTTTGCACGTTCGCAGGTTATCCCGACTCTACAACGCGGCAAAACGGGGGGAAATTATCTACGCCGGGTGACCCCCTCATAAGATGTGAGCAACCTTGATCTGCTTTCCAAATCTGACGGTAACCTCGCAGGGACGCGTGCCAATCGTGAACCACTGCTTAGTGATCTTCTCGCCATTGATCGTGACACCTTGACGGATCTGCTTCTCGGCGTCAGTACGAGACGCTTTCATATCAAGTCGAACAATCAACCTCGCCGTGTCGATATGAACGGGTTCACTCGGATTCCCCTCAGCCCGTTGAAGAGAGGCAGCATCCATCCGAGCGACGTCGCGAATCTGAACGGAGACTCTCTCGACGTTGGCGGGAACCTCACGCTGTTGAACACTTTTCGCCCAGTCTTCCTCGGCGCCTGCGGCGGCCGCTTCGCCGTGGAAGCCGGCTGTGATGGTGCGCGCCAGCCGCTTTTTGATTTCCATCGGATGCTGCGTGCCGGCGGCCGCTTCTGCGCGCAGGGCGTCGATCTCGGACTGCTTCAGGTCGGTCAGCAAAACCCAGTACTTCCACATCAGCTCGTCGGAGATGGACATGAGCTTGCCGTACATCTCCGCGGGCGGCTCGTGGATGCCGATGGCGTTGTTCAGCGACTTCGACATCTTCTGCACGCCGTCCAATCCTTCCAAAATCGGCGTCATCAGGATGATCTGCGGCTTCTGGCCGTAGTGGCGCTGCAGTTCGCGGCCGCAGCCCAGGTTGAAGCGCTGGTCGGTGCCGCCCAGCTCGACATCGCACTCTAACATCACCGAGTCGTAACCCTGCATCACCGGATACAGCAGTTCATGCAGGCTGATAGGCTGCTCGGCCTGGAATCGCTTGTGAAATTCATCCCGCTCCAGCATCTGCGACACGGTAAACTTCGCCGTCAGCCGCACAATGTCCTCATAGCCGAGCTTGCCCAGCCACTCGCTGTTGTAGCGCACTTCGGTCTCTTTCTCGTCGAGGATGCGGAAGACCTGTTCCTTGTAGGTTTGCGCGTTGGCGTCGATCTGTTCGCGCGTGAGCGGCTTGCGGGTGACGTTGCGGCCGGTAGGGTCGCCGATCAGCGAGGTGAAGTCGCCGACCAGGAAGATGACCGTGTGGCCGAGCTGCTGAAAGTGGCGCAGCTTGCGCATCAGCACGGTGTGGCCCAGGTGCAGGTCGGGCGCGGTGGGGTCAAAGCCGGCCTTCACGCGCAGCGGCCGGCCGGTCTTGCGGCTCTCTTCGAGCCGCTCGCGCAGATCAGCGACGCGGATGATCTCGGCCGCGCCTTTTTGCAGCAAATCCAGTTGTTCGTCTACGGGTAAAAACTTGCTCATCGGTGCTTTCAGTATACGGGGCCGGGCGTTCACGGGACTTTCACGATTCTCCTGCGACTTCCGCCTTTGGAGGCCATCTAACGCCCAGGAGAAGACTTCCCCATGCCTACTGTTACTGGCCGTGCCATGCAGGTGCCCGCCGCGGGCGGCGCATTTCAACTTGTTCAAAAAGAATTCCCCGACCCCGGGCCGGGCCACGTGCGCATTCGCGTTCAGGCCTGCGGCGTTTGTCACAGCGATTCGCTTACCAAGCTGGGCCACTGGCCCGGCATCGAGTACCCGCGCGTGCCCGGCCACGAGGTTGCCGGCGTCGTCGATGCGGTTGGCCCCGACGTGCCGCTCTTCAAGGTGGGGCAGCGTGTGGGTCTCGGCTGGCACGGCGGCCACTGCAATGATTGCACGCCCTGCCGGCGCGGCGACTTCGTGCTCTGCGAGAACAGCCCTATCTCCGGCATCAGCTTCGACGGCGGTTATGCCGACTACGTGATTGCCCCGGCCAATGCGCTCGCCTTCATCCCGGAGGAACTGGCCGACGCCGATGCTGCTCCGCTGCTCTGCGCGGGCATCACGACCTTCAACAGCTTGCGCAACAGCGGCGCGCGCGCCGGCGATACCGTGGCCATCCTCGGCATTGGCGGGCTGGGTCACCTGGCGGTGCAATATGCGGCCAGGAGCGGTTACCGCACGGTGGCTGTTGCGCGTGGGCAGGACAAAGGTCCGCTGGCGAAGCAACTGGGCGCGCATGTCTACATTGACAGCACCGCCCAGAATCCTGCTGCGGAACTCCAGAAGCTCGGCGGGGCTCAGGTGATTCTTTCCACGCTTACCAGCGCCAAGGCGCTCGAATGGACTCTGGACGCTCTTGCGCCCAACGGCAAGCTGATAATTGTTGGCGCCCCCGATGCGCCCGTTGCGGTGAACCCGTTTCCTCTGATCCTGGGCCGCCGCACAGTGACGGGATGGCCCTCCGGAACAGGCATGGACTCGGAAGACACGCTCAACTTCAGCGCGCTGGCCGGAGTGCGTCCGATGCTGGAGACTTACCCGCTGGAACAGGCCGAGGAGGCTTACGAGCGCATGATGAGCGGCAAGGCGCGCTTTCGCGTGGTCCTCACCATGGCAAAGTAAGAGACGGTGCTGGCTGAAACCCACCTCGGCTGGAAGCGCGGATGCCGGCACGCCGCACTTCCAGCCCTTTGCCTTACACTTGAACAATGGAAGAGTTTTCCCGGATTCAGCGCCTCCCGCCTTATGTCTTTAACATTACCGGCGAGATGAAGGTCGCCGCGCGCCGCCGTGGCGAAGACATCATCGACTTCGGCATGGGCAACCCCGACGGGGCTACGCCCAAACACATCGTCGACAAGATGATCGAGGCGGCGCTCAAGCCTCCCACGCACCGCTACTCGGTTTCGCGCGGGCTGCCGCGGCTGCGCAAGGCCATCTGTAACTGGTACAAGACGCGCTACGACGTAGATCTCGACCCGGAGACGGAGGCCATCGTCACCATCGGCTCCAAGGAGGGCATCGCGCACCTCTGCCTGGCCATTCTGGACTCGCGCGATACGGTGCTGGTGCCCAATCCCAGCTATCCGATTCACATCTACGGTCCGGTCATTGCCGGGGCGCACATCATCAGCGTGCCGGTGCACGACCAGGAGCAGTTCCTTAAGGAGCTTGAAGACCTGATCCCGCGCATGACGCCGCGGCCCAAGGCGCTCATCGTCAACTTCCCGTCGAACCCGACGACGGAGTGCGTGGAGCTGCCCTTCCTGGCGCGGCTGGTCGAGCTGGCCCGCGAGTACGGCTTCCACCTTATCCACGATGTTGCCTACGCCGATATCGCCTTTGACGGCTACAAACCGCCCAGCGTGCTCCAGGTTCCCGGCGCCAAGGATGTTGCGGTGGAGTTCTTCACCTTGTCAAAGAGCTACAACATGCCCGGCTGGCGCGTGGGTTTCATGGTGGGCAACCCGGTGCTGGTATCGGCGCTGGCGCGGCTCAAGAGCTACTTCGATTACGGCACCTTCACGCCGATCCAGGTGGCGTCGATCCACGCCCTTGAGGGTCCGCAGGAGTGCGTCCGCGAGATCTGCGAGAACTACCGCAAGCGCCGCGATGTGCTGGTGGAGGGCCTGAACAAGCTGGGCTGGCCGGTGGCATTGCCCAAAGCCACCATGTTCGTCTGGGCGCAGATTCCGGAGCCGTACCGTCACCTCGGCTCGCTGGAGTTTTCGAAGCTGCTGCTGACCGAGGCCAAGGTTGCCGTAAGCCCGGGAATTGGCTTTGGCGACTACGGCGACGGCCACGTGCGTTTTGCATTGATCGAGAACGAGGAGCGGACGCGCCAGGCGCTGCGCGGCATCAGGCAGATGCTGGCGAAGAGCCAGTTGTCGGCGGTTGGAGGGCGGTAAGCCGCTCTCTGGGGATTTGTGCTGTCCCAGGTTTCAGTCGAGACCTGGGGGTACCCGGTACTCAGAAACCAACCGGCGACCTGAATTTTAGAGGACAACCTCATGGACTGGTTATGGGAACTTCTGGAATACCTAGGAGAAGCGCTGGTTTTCCTAGGTGTTGTTGGTGAGGTATTGGCCGAAAGGAAGTTGATCTCCAAGAACAATGAGGCGGGCCGCGACGCTATAGAGGGAATGGCGAGTGGGGTGCTCATTGTAGGCCTAGGTGTATCGCTAGGCGCGTTGTTGATGACGAATGAGCATTTCAATGCAAGAATCGCAGATTTGAATCTCAAGGCTGCGCAAGCCAATGAGCGGGCTGCGGGAGATGCCCGAGACCGCGTCGAGCTTGAAAACAGAATTGCTGACATCTTCGGCCCAAGGCGGTTGACTCTGGCGCAATCCGCAAGCATTGTGAGCAAACTGAAGGGGCTCAATGGCGTAAAGATCGATGTGTATGTCGTGGAGCCGGGTAATGCTTTTACTTCTAGCGAAGATTCTGTGAACCTTGGACGCGATGTTCTTCGCACTCTTAGGGCCGCCCACATGGACGCTGAAGGATGGATACTGGAATCTTGTACCGGCGTACAGGTTTCTTCTATATCCGTAATTGCGACTGGCAAAGGGAGCAAAAATCGCCGGATTGCCTCTCGCGTACTAGACGCATTTCGGACTGAGCTTGAAATGTACTCCAAGATCGGAGACGTAAATCCCGTCTGCATGAGATTCTCGGATCTCGATCCCACCAATCCGAACAGACACGGACATGACGCCGCAATCAGTATCACGATTGGAAGGAAAGTCCAGCCGATTCTGACCCACGAAATGCTAGAACCAACTGGCGAGCAAGAAAGCACGCCAGCCGCAAAGCCATGACGCCGAGGAAATCGAATGGCACCACTACCGATTCTTGCCTGCCCTTGACATCGAGCTCAACCGCTTCATAAGCTTCTCGCACGCCGGCGGGGGCTGCTCTTTGCGCTCTGTATTGCGGGCGCAAAGGACGAGCACTCATGAAATCGGGATTTGGAAATATCTTCAAGCTGCAATTCTCTCTTCTGGTTTTTCTCCTTGCCGGGCTCTTCTCCGCACCATCCATCGCCCAGGCTCCGCCGCACATTCTGCTGAGCACGGCGGACTTTGCGCGCCTGAATGAGCTTGCCCACACCCAGCCCTGGGCCGCCAAGCAGCGGCAGGCGATCATCGACGAAGCGGCGGCTTTTCCGGAGTCCTATGAGAAGCGATTCGGGCTGACGTCGCTGGAGCTGCCGCCCGAGGGCGGGCAGTGGCTGCACTACTATGCGTGCCCTGATACGGGTTCGCTGCTCAAGTTTGTTCCGCCGGACAAGAATGTGTGCCCGGATACGGGCCAGGTTTTCAAGGGCTATCCCTACGATCACGTCGTCTATATGCTGCGCGCGGATGCACTGCGGAACGGGGCGCTGGCCTCAGCGCTGGCCTACCGGCTGACTGGCAACCACGCCGACGCGGTGAAGGGCGCGGAGGTCCTGAAGCTCTATGCCGACAAGTATCTGAGCTACCCCATGCACGACAACAGCGGACGGGAGTCGCAGTTTGGCGCGCGGGTTTATTCGCAGACGCTGGATGAGGCGATCTGGCTGATCGATCTGAGCTGGACCTACGATCTGCTGCGCGACACCGATGTGTTTACGCCGGCGGAGCGCACGCACATTGAACGCGATCTGCTCTATGCTGCGGCGATGACCGTGACCCGCGCCAACATGGGGCCGACGGACAATATTCAGTCGTGGATTCTGGGGGCCGAGACCGCGGTGGGCTATACCCTGGGCGACCAGACGCTGATCCACAAGGCGATCGACGGGCCGCACGGATTCCGTGACCAGATGAAGGAGTTTGTGAAGGACGGCTTCTGGATCGAGGGCGCCTGGGGATACCAGTTCTATGCATTGCACCCGCTGGAGCTGATCGCGCAGATGTCCACACGCGCCGGAGTGAATCTGTGGAAGCAGGAGCCGAACCTGGAGGCGCTGCTGGAGTCTCCGCTGGGCGTGATGTTTCCTGACGGAACGCTGCCGGCCTTCAACGACTCGGGTCCGGTGGATCTCTATTCGGAGGCGGAGCTGTATGAACCGGCGTATACCGCGCTGAGGAATCCGGAGTTTGCCGCCATCGATTACCACGCCGGGCGCAACAACCGCTATGCGTTTCTGTTTGGCGTTCCGTCCATTGACCCGGCCTCGCTGCCCAAGCCCAAGAGCGCGGTCTTTCCCGATGCCGGATATGCCACGTTGCGCGCGCCAGTGGGGGACCTGACGGAGATCATGAAGTTCGGGCCCCACGGTGGTGGGCATGGCCACTACGACAAGCTCAACGAGATCATCTATGCCAAAGGCACGACGATGAGCGTCGATCCCGGCTCGCATTTTTACGGGCTGGAGGTTCACAAGACCTGGGACAAGGAGACGGTTGCGCACAACACCGTGAGCGTGGATGAACAGGTGCAGAAGCCGGCGACCGGCAAACTGATCGCGTGGCAGGCGGAGCCGGAGTTTACCGCGGTGACGGCTGATGCGGGGCCGGTTTATGACAACGTCGATTTGCAGCGCACATCGATTCTCACCTCCGATTACATCGTGGAGATCACGACGGCGAAATCGACCGACGGCAAGGAGCACGACTTCGACTGGAACTATCACAACTTTGGCGTGCAGCATGCGGATGGGACCTTTGCGCCGTATTCCGGATTTCCGCAGCGTGACGGCTATCAGCATCTCTCGGAGAACCAGAGCGCTGAAATCGCGGGCGACGTGCATAGCGTCTTCAAGCTGGAGAACGGCAGCGAGATGAACCTGTGGATGCTGGGCGACGGAAAGGCGAGCCAGGTGTTTACGGGCGTAGCGCCCAGCCACAATCTGCGGATCAAGGCGCCCTACATCATTGTGCGGCGTCATGGTGATTCGGCGCGGTTTGTCGCGGTACTGGCGCCGGGACCGGCCGCGGCGAAGATCATGAGCATCACCGATACCAATGGCGAGATTCACGTTCGCAGCCCGAAATGGGAAGACACCATCGTGCCGGGAGCGAAGGTGGCGTATCACCGTGTAGCTCGGCCGTAAGGTTATGAACCGGGCCACAGACTGCTGCCGGAGAAAGAGAATGAGACGCTGGGCGCTTCTTTTGATTCTTGCGGTTTGCCCCGCGGTCTTCGGGCAGACCGCCGCGGAGACCTCGCAGCCTTTTTCGCTTTCTCTGGAGAAACCGAGCGTTCAGGTCTGGGGCCGTGGAATCGAGCGGCCCCGCTTCTACTTTGCTGAGTTCCTGCCGGGAAATTTTGCGAGGACGCTTCATTTCGACAGCGCATGGCCCCAGGATGTAACCGTGCATTGGCTCTTCACGGGCCCGCGCGGATCGCTTTCTGTCGCCATCAATCGCCAGAAGCTGACCGTGGTGCAGCAATACTACGATTCCTTTGCGCTGGGCGCGGGAAACTCGCGCAGGGAGCGCTATCCGCGCGCAACGTGGAAGGAATCGAGCGCCACGCTGGAGGACGACCCTGCCACTGTGACGGTCACGCTGCAGCACCTTACGGCCACTGTCAGCGTGAATGGGCGCGTGCTGATTCACGAACTCTGCCTGATCGACCTGATGCGTCATCAGCTCTTTGTGGATGCGCCGGATTCATCCGCGGGATTTGTGCGCGGCAACATGACGCAGCCGGCGGCCGCACGGGTTCGCGTTTCAATCGCTTCGCAGAAGAGTTACCAGACCATACTCGGATTCGGCGGGATTACCA